>JAAXGQ010000109.1 GCA_012271265.1 Vicinamibacteraceae bacterium | reverse complement strand
GCGCCGAACCTTCCCTCCCTCAGCCAGTCTCGTGCCGATCGCGCCCCCCCATGGAGCGCCGGCGTCCTCGCCGGCCTGCGCCGAACCTTCCCTCCCTCAGCCAGTCTCGTGCCGACCGCGCCCCCCCATGGAGGCCGGCGTCCTCGCCGGCCTGCGCCGAACCTTCCCTCCCTCAGCCAGTCTCGTGCCGACCGCGCCCCCCCATGGAGGCCGGCGTCCTCGCCGGCCTGCGCCGAACTTTCCGTCCCTCAGCCAGCCTCCTGCCGATCGCGCCCCCCATGGAGCGCCGGCGTCCTCGCCGGCCTGCGCCGAACTTTCCGTCCCTCAGCCAGCCTCCTGCCGATCGCGCCCCCCATGGAGCGCCGGCGTCCTCGCCGGCCTACGCCGAACTTTCCGTCCCTCAGCCAGCCTCCTGCCGATCGCGCCCCCCCATGGAGCGCCGGCGTCCTCGCCGCCCTGCGCCGAACCTTCCCTCCCTCAGCCAGTCTCGTGTCGACCGCGCCCCCCCATGGAGCGCCGGCGTCCTCGCCGCCCTGCGCCGCACCTTCCGTCCCTCAGCCAGCCTCCTGCCGATCGCGCCCCCCATGGAGCGCCGGCGTCCTCGCCGGCCTGCGCCGAACCTTCCGTCCCTCAGCCAGCCTCCTACCTACAGCGCCGCCATGCCGACGGACCGTGGGCCGGGAGGCCCACGGACCATGCCCGCCTGCGGCGGTGGCCGGTGAGGACGCCGGCGCTCCAGGCGGGCGGTAGCATTGCGGCTCCCGGGAACTCCGGCGCCTGCGGGGTGGTGACAAGGCGCCGGGAGGCGGCGCCCGATGGGCCCGTCCGGTGAGAGGCAGGGCGGCAATGGCGATGAATCACGACTCGCATCCCTACGCCGAATTCCTGCACGAGGTCCGGAGCCCGTCCCGCTACACCGGCGGGGAGCGCTTCTCGGTGGCCAAGCCTTCGGACGAGGGGATCGCGTCCCGCCTCGCTTTCTGCTTCCCCGACGTCTACGACGTGGGGATGAGCCACCTCGGGACCAAGATCCTCTACAAGGTCGTGAACGAGACGCCTGACCTGGCGCTGGAGCGCGTGTTTTGCCCCTGGCCGGACATGGAGACGCAGCTCCGGGAGCGCGGGCTGCCGCTCATCAGCCTGGAAACGCGCCGCCCGCTCTCCGCCTTCGACCTGGTCGGGTTCTCGCTCCAGTACGAGCTGACCTTCACGAACGTTCTCACGATGCTGGACCTCGGAGGCATTCCGCTCCGCGCCGCCGACCGCGGGCCGATGGATCCACTCGTGCTCGCCGGGGGCCCGGTCGCCACCCAGCCCGAGCCGATGGCGCCGTTCGTCGATGGATTCCTGCTCGGCGACGCCGAGGAACGGTTGCCGGAACTCATGCGGGACCACGCCCGGCTGAGGGACGAGGGGCTCCACAACCGCGAGGAGATCCTGGCCCGGCTCGCGGAGAAGGGGGGGCTCTACGTCCCGGCGCTCTACGAGCGGGAGGTGTGCCCCCGCTCCGGTTTCGCCTTCGTCGCCCGGGCCCGGCGTCCCGAAGCCCCGCTGCCGGTCCCCCGCGCCTTCCTCGACGACGTGAACCGGTTCCCCTTCCCCGACGATTCCCCGGTTCCGGCGGCGGAGGCCATCTTCGACCGGACCGCCATCGAGATCGCCCGAGGATGCACCGAGGGCTGCCGGTTCTGCCAGGCCGGGATGATCTATCGCCCGGTCCGGGAGCGTGACCCGAAGGAGGTGGTGAAGACAGTCGTGTCCGCCGTGGAGAAGGGCGGCTACGACGAGGCCTCCCTCACCTCGCTGTCCACCGCCGACTACTCGTGCGTGGCGCCGTTGGTCAAGGAGGTCATGAAGGAGCTCGTGCCCCGCCGGATCTCGCTGGGCATCTCCAGCCTGCGCGCCTACGGCCTTTCCGAGGAAGTGCTCGACGACATCGCGCAGGTCAAGGCGACCGGCCTCACCTTCGCTCCCGAGGCCGGCACCCAGCGCATGCGCGACGTGGTGAACAAGAACGTCAGCGAGCAGGACATCTACGACACCTGCAAACGCGTCTTCTCCCGGGGATGGGATCGGGCCAAGCTGTATTTCATGATCGGCCTTCCCACCGAGAAGGACGAGGACGTCCTCGGCATCGCCGAAATGGGCAGGCAGGCCCGGACGATCGGCAACCGGGTCTCGAAGCGCCGGGTCAGGATTGCGGTGGCCGTTTCCAGCCACGTCCCCAAGCCGCACACCCCCTTCCAGTGGTGCGCCCAGGACTCGATGGCCGAGATCAGGCGGAAGCAGGACCTGCTGCGGGAGCGGGCGCGGCGTTACGGCTTCTCGCTGCGCACCCACGACCGCCGCGTCAGCCACTTGGAAGGACTTCTCTGCCGCGGCGACATCCGCGCCGCGCGGCTGGTGGAGATCGCCTGGAAGCTCGGAGCGCGCTTCGACGGCTGGGACGAGCAGCTCAAGTGGGACGTCTGGCAGCAGGCGCTCGACCAATGGGAGGGCGAAACCGGGCTCCTGCGCGCCGAACTGCTCCAGACGATCCCGGTGGACGGACGCCTTCCCTGGGATCACGTGGACATGGGGCTCGCCGATGGCTTCCTGCTGCGCGAGTACCGCCGCGCCGTGAAGCACCGCGCGTCGCCGCCCTGCGGGAAGCCGGTCTTCCAGCAGGTGCACCACACGAACGCCCAGGAGGCTCGCGCCGACGAACGGCGGCTCGTCTGCTACCACTGCGGCGTCGCCTGCGATCTGGGAGAGATGCGCGCCGAGCGGATCGGGTTCCTCGAGCGGATGAACGCGCTCGAACCGAGACCTGCTCCGCCGGAGGTGCAGTTGCCGGTGATCGGCGCGGCCGTCCCGGCCTCTGCCGCTGCCAGCCGCCCTGCCCCGCCGGTGCGGGCGCCGCAGCCGGACCCGGTGACCTACCGCGCGGCGTTTCGGAAGTTCGGCCCGATGGCCCTCCGGGGCCACGGGGAATTGATCCGGATCCTGCCCCGGGTGCTCCGCCGGGCCGGCCTGCCGCTCTGGTTCAGCCAGGGCTTCTCCCCCCGGCCAAGGATCAGCTTTGGCCCCGCCCTCCCCCTCGGCGTCCAGTCGGTCGCCGAGGTCTGCGACCTCTCCCTGACCGCCGCCCTTCCGGCCGCCGAGGTGCTGGAAGCGCTCCAGGGCGCGTCGGAGCACGGCCTGGATTTCACCCGAGTCTCGCGGGTCGAGCCGGGAGAGCCGAAACTCTCGCGTTGGCTGGGCGCCGTCCGCTACGCCGTGCTCCTCTCGGCCGATGCCGATCCGCCGGCGCTCGAGCGCCGCCTGGCTGCGTTCCGCAAGGCGGCGAGCTGGCCGATCGAAGTCAGCCGGCGGATCAAGAAGCGTCGGAAGCGCGGCCGCCGGGTTCCGCCCGGCGCGCCCCGGGATCGACTGGTCGAGGTCGATCTGCGGCAGTTCGTGGATGGGGTGCGACTCGCGCCCGCCGGCGGCGAGGCGGCGCTTCTTGGCTGCTCGCAGGAGCGCACGACCCTGCGCTTCCGGCTGCGCCTGACCGGCGCCGGCAGCGCCCCCCGAGCGGGCGAGATCACGCGGGCCCTCTCCGGATTCGAGCCCATCCCGCCCGAAATCCTTCGCACCGCCTGCGAGCCCCGGGCCGACCTCCCCACCGGGTCCCGCCTGTCCCCCCACCC
>JAAXGQ010000001.1:268-10764 GCA_012271265.1 Vicinamibacteraceae bacterium | reverse complement strand
ACAAAAACCGGACATTTTCAGTTGCCACCAACACGGAGCGCCGGCCTCCTCGCCGGCCTACGCCGCACCGTCGGTCCCCGGGAGCCTGCGCCGCAGCGTCGGCTCCTCAGGCGGTCTTCGTGCCGGTAGCGCCGCGGTGGCGACGGACGCGGTGGCCGGTGAGGACACCGGCGCTCCATGGTGGGCGCTGGCCGGTGAGAGCGTCGGCCCCATGGAGCGCCGGCGTCCTCGCCGGCCTACGCCGCAGCGTCGGTCCCTAGGGGGTTTCGCCGTGGACCATGGGGACGAACGAGACCGCGCCATGGTCCTCGAGAGCGATCGAACCGTCCGGATGCCGCATCGCGACACGCAGGCGCTGACTCGTCCCGCTGGAGCCGACCGGGGCAACCAGGCGCCCGTTCTCGCCGAGCTGATCGAGGAGCGGCTGGGGGATCGTCTCCGGCGCCGCCGTCACCATCACCCGGTCGAACGGCGCGGCTTCCGGCCACCCCAGGTAGCCGTCCCCAACCCTCAGGTTGACATCCCCGTAGCCGGCGGCCTCCAGGTTGCGGGCCGCCGCCGCGCCGATCGTCGGCAGCAATTCGATGGACCACACGTCCGCCCCCAGCTCGGCGAGAACGGCCGCCTGGTAGCCCGAGCCGGTCCCGATCTCGAGGACCCGATCCCCGGGCTCGATGCCCGCCAGGGAACTCATCAACGCCACGATGAACGGCTGCGAGATCGTCTGGCCCTCCCCGATCGGGAGCGGACGGTCGCTGTAGGCCTCGCTCTGGTAGAGCTCGTCCACGAAGAGATGCCGGGGCACCGTGCGCATCGCCCGGAGGACCTCCTCGTCCCCGATTCCGCGGGCTTCGATCTGGGCGCGCACCATGAAGAAGCGCTGGTTCACAAAGGGATCCACGTCTTCGCCCGCGCCGCAGGCGCAAGAGAGCGCGCCGGCCAGGAGACCCGGGACGGCCCGCCACGGCCGCCTTTCTTCGATCTTCCGGTCCATCGCTCGCTCCCCACCTGAACAGTCGGTCCTTCCCCGGCGCACCAGCGCGATTCCCCGAAGTCTAGGCCGACCGGCGGTGGACGCGCCCGCATGGGGCCGTCCGGGGCGTCCTCGTCCGTGATGAAATCCGCAGCAGTGAGCCGTCCCCGATCCATCCCGTCCCCGAGGGAGGCGATCATGTTGGTGACGGCCCTTGTCGTTGCGGCGTTCTTCGGTCCGGCGCTCCGGTCCGCCGAGGCCCAGGGCTTCAGCCGCACCGAGTTCCAGTATCAGGGAGGGACGGCCTTCGGCGACACCGTGGTGAGTCCGCCGGGCTTCCAGCATGTCTTCACCCTCCAGCACGCCAGTGCGGGGAGCCGGGGCGAGAACTTCTTCTTCGTGGACATGGTGTGCTGTTCCGATCCGGTCTCGAACCGGGACATGTACCTGGAGTGGTACTCCGCCCTGAAACTGGCGGCCGTGACGGGCGGGGAGTTCTCCTGGGGGCCGGTGGTGGATGTCGGGCTGCTGGGCGGGATCAACTGGGGGGCCCAGACGCATACCTCCAGACTGACTCCCGGTCTGCGCTTCTCTCTCGACCTCCCGGGATTCGCGTTCGCCAACCTGGACGCGATCTGGCTCGTGGACGTTGGCCGGGGGCTCGACGACGGCGGTCCTCCCCGGGACGGCGGCATTCTGGGTCTGGACTTCAACTGGGCGCGCCCGTTCTCCATCGGGGACGCCGACTTCTCGGTCGAAGGCCACGGCGAGTGGCAGAGCCCCCACACCGACGAGGCGGGCATGAGCCGGCCCTACACGGTGCTCCTGCAGCCGCAGCTGCGCCATGACCTGGGCAAGGCCGCCGCCGACGCCCCCGGCCGGGTGCTGGTGGGGGTGGAACTCCAGCTGTGGCTGAACAAGTTCGGCGTCGAGGAGGCCCACGAGTTCCTGCCCCAGCTGCTGGTGGTGTTCGGCTTCTGACCCGACCGGCCGACCGGTTGCCGCGCGCGGCCGCCGCCCTGCTCCTCGGCGCGAGCGTGGGCTGCGGCGCGCCGCCGCCTCCGGGCGCCGTCCGCATCCCCGCCGGCGAGGGCGTGGCCTCCTTCGCCCTGGACGCCCGCGAGGTCAGCGTGGCCCGCTTCCGCGAGTTCGTGGCTGCCAGCGGCCACCGCACCGACGCCGAGGCGCACGGCTGGTCGCTCGTCTTCCGCGCTCCCGGCGCGGTGCCGGAAGACCGCCCGTCCGTGTCCGGGGCCCCGTGGTGGACGGCAACGGCGGAGGCGACGTGGCGCCACCCCGCGGGACCGTCGGGTCGCCCTGCCCCCGCCGACCATCCCGTCGTCCAGGTGAGCTGGAATGACGCCGCCGCGTTCTGCGCTGCGGTCGGCGGCCGCCTCCCGACCAGCCGGGAGTGGGCGCGGGCCGCGCGGGGTGGCGTCTCCGACGCGCCCTTCCCCTGGGGACGGCGCCCTCCCTTCGTCGGCGAGCCGCAGGCGAACCTCTGGGACGGGCTCTTCCCTCACCATCCCGGCCCCGGCGACGGCTTCCCGGGGCTCGCCCCGGGCGCGGCGTTCCCGTCGAACGGCTACGGGCTGTTCGACATGGCCGGCAACGTCTGGGAGTGGGTCGACGGGGGAACGCCCGCCACCCGCCCCCTCCGAGGGGGCTCGTTCCTCTGCGCCGAGAACTCCTGTCAGGGCTATCGGATCGCCTGGGAAAACCGGGCGCCGGCGGACTCCGCCTGGGACCACACCGGCTTCCGCTGCGCCTTCTGACACCCGCGGCCCGTCGTTGTGCCGGGCCTCCCGGAGATGGCCGGCAGGGGAGCAGGTCGGAGCACCGTCACCACGCAGGAGAGTGGGATATGGCCGCATAATTTGAAGTTATGGCCACCATGACCGTCAAATCCACGTACTCACTCGACGTCGGCACGGTACGCACGTTGGAAGGGTTGGCCCGACGCTGGAACGTCTCGAAGTCCGAGGCCCTGCGCCGGGCGATCCGTGGCGAGGCCGAGCGGCAGCCCTCACCGATGGACGCAAGGCTGCAGGCACTCCGGGCGCTTCAGGAATCCGTAGCAGCCCGCGGCGTGGATCTGGACGCGTGGGAACAGCAGGCGGCCGGGATTCGGCGCGGGTCCTTTCGCCGGCTCTCCGATTCCGAATGATCCACCTGGACACGAGTTTCCTGATTCGGATGCTGGGGCGCGGGTCCCGCGAAACCCGGTTTCTGGAGACGATGGATTCCGAGGAGCCCCTGGCGGTCAGTGCCATCGCCTGGGCCGAGTTTCATCTGCGGACCGGTACGGCCCCCTGAGAGGAAACTCGTCCTGCAAATCGTGGACATCCATCGCGATCTCACTCGCGAGCACGCAGAAACTGCCGCGCGTTTCTTCAATGAATCCGGACGTCGGCGAGGGTCACTCTCCGATTGCCTGATCGCGGCCGCCGCGCTGCACGACGGGGCGGGCCTCGCAACGGCGAACCTCGCCGACTTTCGTCGTTTCGAGCATGCGGGGCTGAAACTGGTCTGACGCCGTACTCGCGGTTCGTGACCATGCCACGTGGCCGGGGGGCTGGCGGCAGGGAGTCCGGCCGCCGGCCGCGGGCACCGACACAACGCCCGGGCGGGCCGCTCCCGGCTGTTCCACTCGTGTCTTCCAGCCATCCAAGAGACGTTGCCGGCCGTGCATTTCGCCCTGGTTCGCCCCGGGGCCGCGGGCGCCAACCGCTGGTACCATCCGCGCCGTGCCATCCGTCGCTGGAGCGCTTCCCGAGCCTCAGGGATTCGGCGCCACCCGACGCCTCGAAGCGTGGTGGGTGACGCCCCTTGTCACTTTCCTGGTCCTGACCGGGTTCATCGTCTACGCGACCTGGGCGGCCCTCCAGAACGCCCACTACGAGCTGGGGAACTACCTCTCCCCGATGTACTCCCCGGTCCTCTTCGGCGATTCGACCCACGCCTGGTTCGGACCAAGGCCGAGCTTCTGGCCGGGCTTCATTCCCTTCTCGCCGGCCGTGCTGATCCTCTGGGCGCCGGCCGGCTTCCGCCTCACCTGCTACTACTACCGGGGGGCCTATTACAAGGCCTTCTGGGCGAGTCCGACCTCCTGCACCGTGGGGAAGCCCTGGAAGGTCTACCGGGGTGAGAACAGCCTCCCGCTGATCCTCCAGAACGTCCACCGCTACTTCCTCTACCTGGCGCTGGTCTTCATCGTGATCCTGAGCTGGGACGCGTGGAAGGGGATGTGGTTCGCGAACCCCGCCACCGGCGCGGAGGAGTTCGGCATCGGCGTCGGCACCCTGGTGCTCACCCTGAATGTGATCCTGCTCGGCGGCTACACCTTCGGCTGCCACTCCTTTCGCCACCTCGCCGGAGGCTTCCGGGACCGGATCTCGGGCCACCCCGTCCGCCGCTGCGCCTACGACTGTTCGAGCTGGCTGAACCTGCGCCACATGAACTTCGCCTGGTGCAGCCTGGTCTGGGTGGCTTTCTCCGATGTCTATGTGCGGCTCTGCTCGATGGGCGTCTGGACCGATTTCCGGATCCTCTGATGCGGATTTGCGAGCACGACGTGCTCGTGATCGGGGCCGGCGGCGCCGGCCTTCGAGCGGCCATCGAAGCCTCCGCCGCCGGCGCCCGGGTCGGGCTGGTGACGAAGTCACTCCTCGGCAAGGCGCACACGGTGATGGCCGAGGGCGGGATCGCGGCCGCGCTCTCGAACGTTGACAGCCGGGACGACTGGCGGGTCCACTTCGCCGACACGATGCGCGGCGGCCAGTACATGAACAACCCGACCATGGCCGAGCTGCACGCGCGCGAGGCTCCGGAGCGGGTCCATGAACTCGAGGCATGGGGCGCCGTCTTCGACCGCACTCCGGACCAGCGCATCCTCCAGCGCAACTTCGGCGGCCACAAGTACCCGCGCCTCGCCCACGTCGGCGACCGCACCGGGCTGGAGATGATCCGCACGCTCCAGGACCACGGCATCCACCAGGGTCTGGATGTCCACATGGAGTTCACGATCACCCGCCTCATCACCGACGGCAACCGGGTGGTTGGGGCCTTCGGTTACGACCGCGAGCGGGGCGGCTTCCGCCTGTTCCGGGCGGGCGCGGTGGTACTCGCCACCGGCGGCATCGGGCGCGCCTTCCGCATCACCTCGAACAGTTGGGAGTACACCGGCGACGGCCACGCGCTGGCCTACCAGGCCGGGGCGGAACTCATCGACATGGAATACGTCCAGTTCCATCCCACCGGGATGGTCTGGCCGCCAAGCGTCCGGGGCATCCTGGTGACCGAGGGCGTGCGCGGCGAAGGCGGCGTCCTGCGGAACAGCGAGGGGCGCCGGTTCATGTTCGACGACATCCCGGACCTCTACAAGTCGCAGACCGCCGACAACGAAGAGGAGGGTTGGCGCTACACCCAGGGCGACAAGGAAGCGCGGCGCCCGCCGGAGCTCCTGACCCGTGACCACGTCGCCCGCTGCATCGTCCGCGAAGTGCGCGAGGGACGGGGCAGCCCCCACGGCGGGGTCTTCCTCGACATCGCGTGGATCAAGGAGCGGATCAAGGACTCGGAGGCCCACATCCGGCGCAAGCTGCCGAGCATGTACCACCAGTTCAGGGAACTGGCGGAGCTCGACATCACGACGGAGCCGATGGAAGTCGGCCCCACCACCCACTACGTCATGGGCGGCGTCCGGGTTGACGGCGAGACCCAGATGTCCTCGGTGGATGGGCTCTTCGCGGCCGGGGAGTGCGCCGGCGGACTGCACGGGGCCAACCGGCTCGGCGGCAACTCGCTCTCCGATCTCCTGGTGTTCGGGAAGCGCGCCGGCGAAGCCGCGGCCGCCTGGGCCGGCGCCCATCCGCGCGGCATCTCCCGGGCGGCGGAGGCCGAGCAGGCGGAAGCGGCCCGCCGCGATGCGCTCGCCCCGCTCGAGCGCCAGGACAGCGGCGATGGCGGGGTCGGGGCCTACGCGATCCAGTCCGAGCTCCAGGACCTGATGCAGGCGAAGGCGGGGATCGTCCGCAACCGACCGGACCTGGAAGAGGCGCTCGAAGGCGTCCTCGCGCTCCAGGCACGCGCGACCGGGGTCAGCGCCCTCGGGAACCGCTCCTACAACCCCGGCTGGCACACGGCGCTGGACCTGGCCAACCTGCTCCTGGTCTCCGAGGCGCTCGTCCGCACCGCCCTCCTCCGCGAGGAGAGCCGGGGCGCCCATTTCCGCGAGGACCACCCGGGGAAGGACGAGCACTGGGGCAGGACCACGCTCGTGGTCGCGAAGGGCGCGGACGGCGCGATGGAAATCGCCGAGGCGCCGGTCACGCCGCCCCGGGCCGAACTGGCACAGATCATCGAGGAGAACCGCTGATGGCGACGCGCACCTTCCGCATCTGGCGGGGAGAACGGGGCGCGGACGGCGGCTTCGTCGAGTACTCCACCGACATCACCGAAGGGATGGTGGTCCTCGACGCGGTGCATCAGATCCAGGCCGAGTCGGCGCCGGACCTCGCGGCACGCTGGAACTGCAAGGCCGGCAAGTGCGGTTCCTGCAGCGCGGAGGTCAACGGGAATCCCCGGCTCATGTGCATGACGCGGATGGGGGATCTGCCGGAGGACCGCCCGGTCACGGTCGAGCCGATGCGCGCCTTCCCGGCGATCCGCGATCTGGTCACCGACGTGAGCTGGAACTTCAAGGTGAAGGAGCGCATCCGTCCCTTCGCCCCCCGGCCGCCCGACGCCGCCGACGGGACCTGGCGGATGGACCAGCGCGACGTGGATCGGGTCCAGGAGTTCCGGAAGTGCATCGAGTGCTTCCTCTGCCAGGACGTCTGCCACGTGCTCCGCGATTCGCAGAAACACGACGCGTTCTTCGGCCCGCGCTTTTTCGTCCACACCGCGGCGCTCGAGATGCACCCCCTCGACACCGAAGACCGGCTGAAGGAGCTGAAGGATGCGCAGGGCGTGGGCTACTGCAACATCACCAAGTGCTGCACCAAGGTCTGCCCGGAGCACATCACGATCACCGACAACGCCATCATTCCCCTGAAGGAACGCGTCGCCGACCGCTTCTACGACCCGATCCGCAACCTCTTCCGCATCATCGCCGGCTAGCGGCGCCACGCCGCAAGGAGGCGTCCCATGACCTGGCCCGACCGGCACGTTCGCTTAACCCGCGGAGTCGTCCTTGCCGGCGCTCTCGTCCTCCTGGCGGTCGGTGTTGAGAGATGGCGAGAGCGGGACCAACGAGACCCGGACCAGCCCGCTTCAGATGACGCAGTAGCCGAGGTTGCGGGCGTCGCCCAGCCGGACGCGCCGCCCGAGGATGCGAGCCCCGGCGGTCGGCTGGTGCGGGCCGCGGCCGGCGACGACCTGGACACGGTAAGGCAACTGGTCGCCGAAGGATTGGACCCTTCCGCATGGGATGCGAGGGGCTACGGCGCCTTGCACCAGGCCGCCGGCGAACGCGCGACGCGAATTGTGGAGTTTCTCCTTGAGAACGGCGTTTCGCCGGATGCTCCGGATCGCATCGGATGGACGCCGCTGACCTGGGCAGCCTGGGGGGCGGCCGTTCCCGCCACGCGCGCCCTCCTGGCCGCCGGCGCCGACCCCAACGCACGCTTCGAGCCCAACTACGTAAGCCTCCTGGGGCAGATGATGGCGGCTTGGCACATGGCGAGGGACGGCGCCCCCACGGCCCCCCCGTTCCTGGAGGGGAGCGTGTGAAGGTGGCGGCGCTCCTGCTTGAAGCCGGCGCAGACCCGAATCTCGGCGGCGACTACGGCGTTCTGCCCCTGCAGACGGCGCTCCTCATGGGGAACGTCGCTCTCCTTGAACTGTTCGTCCAGTATGGAGGCGACTGTCATGCCCCGATGGGAGCCGCCTGGATCTCCCGCCAGCCTGGGCCGCTTGGAGATGTCGTTCAGCGAGGACTCGAAGCAAGCCCTTCGCCCGCTCCTGAGTGACTCCGTAGTCGCGGTGGCGCATCTGCCGGCGCCCGAAGCGACATTCCGCGCCCGCCCCCGATGACCGGGGCCCGGGTTCGGGTGGCGTTTCGGGGCGCCTTCCGGTCGATCCGCGCTTCCGGGCGCAACGTCATGGTGGTCGTGGCCGCGCTGGCCGTGGCGGCCGGCGCCAGCCAGGCGGTCTGGATCGTGTGGGACGAGGTCGTGGCGCGCCCGCTGCCCTTCCCCGACGCGGAGCAGCTGGTCGAGCTGATCGTGGAGGAGGCCGCCCCGGGCCGGCCGCCGATGGTCTTCGACCTGGAAGTGCCGTTCCTCGCCGAACACACGACGCTCTTCCAGTCGGTCGGCGCCTGGCAGTGGAACCGGGTCGTCGTCTCCGATGGCGCCAACCTGCGCGCCGTTCTGATCGCGGAGACTGGTCCCGGGGTCCTCGACATGCTTCGCGTGCCCCCGGCGGCGGGCCGGCTTCCGGTGGAGGAGGACCATCCTTCGCCGGAACAGGCGAGGCGCGAGGGAACCCGCGTCATCGTGCTCAGCCATCGTCTTGCCCGCGGCCTGTACTCGTCTCCCTCCGAGGCGGTCGGGTCCGAAATCCTGCTGGACGATCGCCCGGCTCGGGTCATCGCGGTCATGCCGCCGCGGTTCGTGTTTCCCGAGCCGAGGGCCGAGGCGTGGACGCCGGCGCCCGTTCTCCGTTCCGGTCCGCTCACCGGCCTCGTCAGCCTCCGCTCGACGAACGTCGTGGGCCGCCTGCATCCCGACGCCGCGCCGCAAGCGGCTGCCGAGGAAGCGACCGCCGTCCTACACCGCGCCGGCATGCCCGCGCCGCTTCAGCGGGACAAGGTGCGGCTCGGGGTGCGCCGGGTGAGCGATCAGCTCGCCGCCGACTTTCGGCCGTCGCTCGAGGCCTTGCGGGCAGGCGCGCTCCTGTTGCTGCTGGTTGGCGCGGTCGGGGCATCGTCCTTGCGCGCGTCGCAGGCGATCGGCGAGCGCCGCGCAGCCTGGGTGCGTCGAAGCCTCGGGGCTTCCTTCACCGACGAGGTGCTCACGGCGGTGGCGCGGGTGACGCTGCTTGGGGCGCTGGTCGGTGTGGCCGGCGGGCTTGTCGCGGGCGCGCTCACGCCGCTGCTCCGCCCGGCGCTCGCCCACCTCGGGGACCAGGGCCTTACCGGGATCCGCTGGTCGCTCGTTCTGGGCGGCGTCCTTGTGGCGGCAGCGGGGGTTGCTCTCGCGGAGTTCTTCGCGTTCGCAATGGCGTCCCGATCCGGGACACCCGATCGCGGCGGGACGCGGGCGACGACCACCCGGGCGGGCGCACGCGACTCCCTCGCCCTGACCGCCCTGGCTGCCTCGGCAGCGACCGTGCTGGCCGTCGGCACGGCCGTCCTGGTCACGAGCGCCCGCCACACGCTGCGCGGGGACTTCGCCGTGCCGTTCTCGCGCTTGGCTCAATTGGACGTGCATTTCGCCGGCCCCACGCAGTGGACCTCGGAAGAGACGCTCGATCGTGTGATGGAGCGAGTGCTTGCCTTGCCAGGGGTGGAGGCGGCGGGCTACGGGATCGGCCTCCCTCACGCCGGAAGCGGCGAGCTCATTGGTGGCGGCAGCCTGGACGGCAACGAGGAGGCGGGAGCCATCCTCCGCCGAATAAACCCGTCACTCCTCGCGACGTTGGGGATTCCGGTCGAGGAAGGCCGCGGCCTGCTGGCGACCGACCGGCAGCCAGCGGAGGCGGTCGCCGTCATCGACCGCCGCCTCGCGCAGCGGCTCGGCGAAGGCTCCGCCCTCGATCGCTTCCTCACGACGCAGTCGTCGGATCAGGTTCGCGTCGTTGGCGTTGTGCCCGAAATCGAACCCGTTCTCCAAGGTGGCATGCGCCCTGATGGGGTCGCCCTGGCTCACTTCTCCCGATCGGCTCCCGGGCCGCTCGGCGCGGCTTCGGTTCAGGTTGTGGCGCGCTGCGACGCGCCGTGTTCGGACGACATGGTGGCCACACTGCGAAACGCCGTTTCGGGTGTTGACTCGCAGCTTCGGGTCCTCGCGGCCAGCACGCTCGAGCAGCGGCGCACGTCCCGGATGGGCGCCGGCCTCCTCACCTCCGTCGCCATCGCCGTCTTCGGCGGCGCCGGGCTGTTGCTCTCGGTCGTGGGGATGCTGGGCCAGACCTGGAACGAGATCGGCGCCCGGTCGCGTTCCCTGGCCATTCGCCACGCTCTCGGCGCAACGCCGCGCGCCGTGCGCCGGGAGGCAGTGCGCGGGATCCGCTCGGCGGCGCTCTTCGGCGTCGGCCTGGGCACGCCGGCGGCGTGGTTTCTGGCCCGCCTGCTGGGCAGCCGCATGGAGTGGGTGGATGGCGGCGGCCTCCTGGTCTTTCTTGCGCCTGCCGCCGCGGTTGCGGCATGCGCCCTCGCCGCGAGTGCGCTCGGCGCCCGCCGGATCGACCTGACCAACCTGCGCCAGGCCATCCGCACCGGCTGAGCCTGCTTACCTGATGGCTTCCTCCGCATGTTGTCATCGAGAGGCCCGCCCGTCTGGAGCGCCGGTGTCCTCAC
>JAAXGQ010000001.1:0-200 GCA_012271265.1 Vicinamibacteraceae bacterium | reverse complement strand
GCCGGTGTCCTCACCGGCCAACACTCGGGGAGCGCAGGCGTCCTCACCGGCCCACCGTCCGGCGGCACGGCGGCGCGGTCGGCACCAGACTGGCGAAGGGACCGACAGTGCGGCCCAGGCCGGCGAGGACGCCGGCGCTCCATGGGGCCGGCGCTCCAAACGCAGGGGGCGGCACTCCTGGACTCCTTACGTTCTTGTCA
>JAAXGQ010000015.1 GCA_012271265.1 Vicinamibacteraceae bacterium | reverse complement strand
TTGGGTTCAGAACGTCGTGAGACAGTTCGGTCCTCATCTGTCGTGGGCGCAGGAGATTTGAGGGATGCTGGCCCTAGTACGAGAGGACCGGGCTGGACGAACCTCTGATGTACGAGTTGCCCCGCCTCGGGCACTGCTCGGTAGTCACGTTCGGACGGGATAAGCGCTGAAAGCATCTAAGCGCGAAGCCCCTCCCAAGATGAGATCTCCCCGGGTCGCAGACCCCGGAAGGCCCCTGGAAGACGACCAGGTAGATAGGCTCGAGGTGCAAGGCGGGTGACCGTCTCAGCTGACGAGTACTAATCGGCCCAGAGACTTGACCACACCACGCGGTTGCCGCCGCCGGCGGCGCAGAGTGCACCGCGAAGTCTCCGTGCGTGGAGACGCCGCCAGACGCTTCCCTTCAGCAACGGATTGCTTTTTGTCCCGGTGACAGCAGCGGAGGGGCCACACCCGTTCCCATTCCGAACACGGCAGTAAAGTCCTCCAGCGCCGATGGTACTGCAGTGGAAGCGCTGTGGGAGAGTAGGTCGTTGCCGGGACGCACTTCCCCGTACAATTCGCATCCGTTGACTGCCTTGTGACTGCTCCGACGGCGTCCCCGCGCTCCGGCGCGCGCCACGCGTTCCGCCGATCGGGCCGATTGCGGTGGGCCGCGCTTCTCGGAGTGCTCGCCCTGCTGGGTGCGCCGGCGCCTGGCATGGGGCAGCAGGCCCCCGACCCGGCCCCGGACCGGTTCGGGGTGGAGGCGCCGCGCGCCGTTCTCTCGGGGGTGCCGTTCGAGGTGACGGTCCGCCCCCGGTCCGCCGGCGGCGAACCCGTCCCGGGCTACGCCGGAACCCCTCGGCTCGAAGGCGCCGCCGGCAGCCAGCCCGAGCCGGGGGACGACGGCGCGATCGTCTTCCGCGAAGTCACCGCGGATCAGGCCGGAACGCTTGCGCTCAGGGTTCGTGACGGCGCCGTCACCGGCTCCACGACCACTCTCGTGGTTCCCGGGGTGGTGTCTCTCGCGCCTCCCATCGTCGCCATCCTGCTGGCGATCCTGCTTCGTCAGGTGGTGCTGGCGCTCGTCGCGGGCATCTGGGTGGGAAGCACGGTGCTGGTGGGCTGGAATCCTCTGGCCGGCTTCTTCGAAATCGGAACCCGGTACGTCGTCGGCGCGGTCACCGATCCGGACCGCGCCCACATCATCGTCTTCAGCTTTCTCTTTGGCGGGCTGGCGGGCATCCTCGCCCGGGGCGGGGGAGCCCGGGGTTTCGCGGAGCTGGTCACCCGCTTCGCCAACACCCGTCGCCGCGGTCAACTCGGCGCGATGGCGACCGCGCTCGTGGTCTTTTTCGACGACTACGCGAACGTCATCATCCGGGGCAACCTGATGCGCCCGATCACCGACGGCCTCCGGATCTCCCGCGAAAAGCTCGCCTTTCTCACCGACACCGGCGCCGCTTCGGTCGCCAGCACGGTCATCGTCTCGACCTGGATCGGCTACGAGGTGGGACTGATCGACCAGGCCCTCGACATCATCTCGCACCCGGAGGACGGCTACTCCGTCTTCCTGCGCACGATTCCCTACCGCTTCTACCCGATCTTCTCCTTCGCCCTCGCGCTCGCGGTGGGCTTCTTCGGCCGCGACTTCGGTCCGATGCGGGCCGCCGAACGCCGGGCGCTGCTCAAGAACCAGCCGCTCCGTCCCGGATCCGACCCGGTCAGCGAGTCGCTCGACGAGGACGCCGGCGCCCGGGGAGCGACCCGTCTCTGGATCAATGGAGTCCTTCCGATCGTGGCGGTCCTGGTCACGGCCGCCGTCGGCATCGGCCTGACCGGGAGCGCGGCGCTCGCCGAAGCCGGAGCCACCGGGTACGGCCTCAGCGACATCGTCACGAACTCCGATTCCTACGTGTCTCTGATGTGGGCCGCGATCGCCGGCTGCGCGGTCGGCATCGCCCTCGCCGCCGGGCGGCGCATCCTGTCCCTCGGCGCCGCCATCGAGGCCTGGCTGGGGGGCCTGAAGTCCATGATGCTCGCCATCGTGATCCTGGTCCTGGCCTGGAGTCTCGGCGACCTGACGGCCGAGCTGCACGCGGCCCAGTACCTCGTCCAGCTTCTGGAGAACGCCCTCGCGCCGGCGCTCCTGCCGACCCTCACCTTCGTCGTCGCCGGGATCATGGCTTTCGCCATCGGCAGCAGTTGGGCGACGATGGCCGTTCTCATGCCGCTCGTGATCCCGCTGGCGCACGCGCTGTCCGAAAACGCCGGCCTCGCCGCGGCCGAGGCCGATCCGATCCTGATGGGCGTCGTCGGCGCCGTCCTCGCCGGCGCGGTCTTCGGGGACCACTGCTCCCCCATCTCCGACACCACCGTCCTCAGCTCGATGGCCTCGTCGTGCGACCACCTCGACCACGTCCGCACCCAGCTTCCCTACGCGGTCAGCGCCGCCGGCATCGCGATCGTCCTCGGCACCCTGCCGACCAGCTTCGGGGTGTCCCCGTGGATCGCTCTCCCGCTCGGGATCGCCGCCGCGGTCCTCCTGGTCCGCCTGGTCGG
This sequence comes from Vicinamibacteraceae bacterium, assembly GCA_012271265.1. Classification (GTDB taxonomy): domain Bacteria; phylum Acidobacteriota; class Vicinamibacteria; order Marinacidobacterales; family Marinacidobacteraceae; genus JAAXGQ01. The sequence continues at coordinate 78,276 of JAAXGQ010000015.1, read as the reverse complement.
CTCTCGCACCGACGCCGCGTGAACACGACCCGCCTCGGCGACACCGGGCTCGAGATCAGCCGGCTCGCGCTCGGCTGCATGACCTACGGCGATCCCGGCTGGCGCTCCTGGGTCCTCGACGAAGCCGCCGCCCGCGTCCACGTCCGCAAGGCGCTGGACTTGGGCATCAACTTCTTCGACACCGCCGACATGTACTCGAACGGCGTCAGCGAGGAGATCACCGGAAAGGTCCTCCGCGAGCTGGCCCACCGCGAGGACTACGTGTTGGCGACGAAGGTCTTCTTCCCGGTGCAGCGGGGTCCGAACCGGGGCGGCCTTTCGAAGAAGCACATCCTGGCGGCGTGCGACGCCTCCCTGCGTCGCCTCGGACTGGACTACATCGACCTCTACCAGATCCACCGCTTCGACCCTGACACCCCGATCGAAGAAACGATCGAGGCCCTCGACTCGCTGGTCGTGGCGGGCAAGGTGCGCTACCTCGGCGCGAGCAGCATGGCCGCCTGGCAGTTCGCCTCCATGCTGTTCACCGCCGATGCCCTGGGCGCGGCCCGGTTCGTCGCCATGCAGAACCACCTGAATCTCGCCTACCGCGAGGAGGAGCGGGAGATGGTTCCGCTGTGCCTCGAGCAAGGGGTCGGCCTCATCCCCTGGAGCCCGCTGGCCCGGGGCTTCCTTGCGGGCAACCGGACCCGCGCCATCCGCAACCCGACCGCCCGCTCCCGCGACGATTCCTACGCGGACCGGCTCTACTTCGAAGAGGCGGACTTCCGGGTGCTGGACCGGCTGCTCGAGGTCTCCGCCCGGCTGGGCGAGCCCCCGGCCAGGGTGGCGCTCGCATGGTTGCTCTCCCTCCCCGGGGTCGACGCCCCGATCGTCGGCACGACGAGAATCGAACAACTGGAAGAACTCGCGGCGGCCGTGGAACTGGAGCTCGACGAGGCAACGATCGCGGAGCTGGAGGCGCCTTATGTCCCTCACCCGGTCCTCGGCCACGAGCAGCCGTCTCCGCGCGACTGAGCGCCGCCGCCGGGCCTGCCCGAGGGCGCTCGGCCTTCTGCTTGCGGCAAGCGCGCCCGCGGCCAGCGGTCAACCCGTATGGCGCGACATCGCAAGAGAAGCCGGCCTCAGGGTGACGACCGGGACTGGCGGTCCGGAGAAGAACCACATCGCCGAGTCGACCGGAACCGGCCTCGCCGTCTTCGACTACGACCAGGACGGTCTCCCCGACATCTACTTCGCGAACGCGCCCGCGTGGCAGACGCCCGACGCGCCGTGGCGCTTCCGCCCCGGCGCTCTCTACCGCAATCGGGGCGGATCCCGCTTCACCGACACGACCGAGGCCGCGGGGGTGGGCGCCGCGGTCTACGGGCAGGGCGCGGTGACCGCCGACTTCGACGCCGATGGGGACCCCGACCTCTACGTGACCGCGCTCGGACCGAACCTCCTCTTCCGCAACAACGGAGACGGCACCTTCACCGAAGTGGGCGCCGAGGCCGGCGCCGCCGACCCCGGCTGGAGCATCGGGGTGGTCTTCTTCGACGCCGACGCTGACCGGACGCTCGACCTCTTCGTCGCGAACTACATCGAAACCGACGAGACCGCGATCCGCGCCGGGCGCCGCACCCGGCGCTGGCGGGGACGGGTGTCCGTGCTCGACGGCCCGCGCGGCCTCGTTCCGCAGGCCAACCGTCTCTTCCGCGGACGCGGGGACGGCGCGTTCGAGGATGCGACCGACGCCTCCGGAATCGGAGACGTTCCGGCGCGCTATTCCATGGGCGCCGTCGCGCTCGACTTCGACGACGACGGCGATCAGGACATCTTCGTGGCCAACGACAGCGGTCCGAACGAGATGCTCGAGAACCGCGGCGGCCGTTTCCGGGACGTCGGACTGCTCACGGGGGTCGCGCTGAGCGCCGACGGGGCGACGCAGGGAAGCATGGGGGTGGCCGCCGCGGATGCGGACGAAGACGGGTTCCCCGACCTGGTGGTCACGAACTTTGCGCACGACCACCATGCCTTCTACCAGGGCGTGGCCCCGTCGCTCTTCCTCGAGGATGCCGTGGGAGCCGGGGTCGGGACGCCTACCTTCCGGCCGCTGGGCTGGGGAGCCCTGTTCTTCGACGCCGAGAACGATGGCGACCTGGATGTCGCCTTCGCGAACGGCCATCTGTATCCCCAGGTCGAGGACGATGCGGCGCTCGGTGAGACCTACGGGCAGCCGGACCAGCTCTTCCTCCGGGACGGCCGGACCTACGGAGCGACGGCCTTCGGGCCGCCCGTACGATCCTCCCGGGGCATGGCGCTCATGGATGTCGAAGGTGACGGCCAGTGGGAGATCGCGGTCGCCAACCAGGACGCCCCCCCCACGCTCTGGGCTCGGGATCCGCCGGCCGCTGGGGCCTGGATCCGGTTCCGGCTCGTGGACCCCGGTGGAGAGCGCGACGCCTTGGGGGCCCGGGTCACGGCCGTCTCGCCCCGGCAGTCGCGCGCGGTGCGCTCCGGCGAAAGCTACGCCTCCGACAGCGAGCGAGTCCTGCACTTCGGACTCGGATCCTGGGGAGATTCCGAGGCGCAACTGGTGGAGATCGAGATCCGCTGGCCGGACGGGGCCGCCGAGACGCATCCCGCCCTGGCCGCGAACACGACCTGGGTTCTCCGCCGCGGCGCCGCGCCGGTCGCCCTCCCGCCGCCATGACCGGGTCTGCGCTCGGGGGGCCGGCCTCTGGCCGGCATCGCGCGAAGCGTGAAACGGGGGAACGCCCTCGTCGAATCGCCGTCCTGCTGTTCCTCTTCCTCGCCACCGCGTTCGCCACCGCCACGTTCGCCAGCACAGCCTCGGCCGACCAGATCGAATCCGGCCCACGCGTTCGCGCCCGGATGGAGCGGGCCCTCGCTCTCTTGGCCGCCGAAGATGCCGACCGCGCGATTCCCATCCTGCTCTCGGTCGTGGACGAGGTCCCGCACCACGGACCGGCGCGCTTCCAGCTTGGCGCGCTCGCCGTGGAACGCGGGGAGTGGGAGGTCGCCGCTGACCATCTGGAAACCGCCGTGGCCTCGCACGGCCGGGAAGCGGCGGAAGGAGCCGTGCCGGTGCAGCGCCCGGGTCTTGCTTGGGCGCTCTACTCGGACGCGCTCGGCCAGTCCGGCCGTCTCGAGGAGGCGCTCGCGGCCACCGCCAGCTCCCTCCGCTTCGCGCCGGACTACGTGCCGGTCCTGCTCGGTCGATCCGATTTCGCGCGCCGGCTGGCCCGCGAGAGCGCCTCCGGCGAGACGGAGCTCCTGATCGAGACCGCGCTGGAGGCAGCGCGAAGGGCGCAGACGCTCGCTCCGGGTCGCCCGGGGCCCTGGACGGCGCTCGCGCTCGCGGCCCACGAAGCGGGAGTCCCCGATCTGGCGCGATGCGCCGCGGCCCGGGCCGCCGAGCTCGCTCCCGATGACCCGCGTACCAGATTCCTGGTTGCCTGGACCGCGGCGGACGCGGATCCGGTGGGGGCCCTGGCGGCGGCGGAGGCAGCCCTCGCCGCGGGCCTTCGCGACGAACCGTCGTTGTGGATGACGCTCGGCCGTCTCCGCGCCTTCCGGCTGGACATGGAGGGATCGCTCGACGCCTATCGGGAGGCGCTTCGTCTCGATCCGGCCACGGCCGGCGAGATGGCGAGCGTGGCGCTCGACGCGATCGTCGCCGGCGGGGACCCGGACCTGCTGACGCTTCTGGAGCGCGGTGCCGCGCGCCGTCCGGACGCCCTGAACACCCGGTTCGCGCTCGCGAAGGCCGCCCTGCGGGAGGGGCAGGTCGAGCGCGCGGCGGACGAGCTCATCCGTCTGGCCGACGCGGCGCCGGACCACGCCGCGATCCTGACCAGCCTCCACGCCGCCCTGCGACGAGCCGGAGATGCCCCGGCGGCCGAGGCGGTGCTGGTCCGTCTTGCGGCGGCGCAGGACGCCGAGGCGGACGCCTGGGAACGAGCCAACCGCGTGGAACGGGATCGCGGCCGGGCCCGGGATGCCGCGGTCCGCGGCGATTGGCATGAAGCGGCACAGCATTGGAACGCGGTGCTGGGAGCCCGCGACGACGCCGATTCCCTGCGACGGGCGGCCGATCTGGCCGGGTTGGGCGTCACCCTCGAGGGTCTGGGACGCCACCGTGAAGCGCTAGCGGCGCTGCACCGGTCCCTGGCGCTCCGCCCCTTCGACCGAGAAACGCTCTCTGTGGCGGCGCACGTGGCCCGCGCCCTCGGCGATCATGAGACCGCCGGGCGCCACGCGGCCCGCGCCCGCCTCACGGACCCCGACTGCCGGCCGGACCGCACGCCTCCCGCCGGCGCCGCCCCGGTTCTTTCGGTGGCGCCTGTGGTCTCCATGAGTCTTGATGAGTGCCCGCGAGGGGTAACGCAACCGGACGGCGCCTTCCCGGATTCCCGGCGCGATCGGTACGAGACGGCCTGAGGAGCCGAGGGCGCGGCGCAGGCCGGCGAGGACGCCGGCGCTCCATGGGGTGCAGGCACGACACCAGAGTTGCACGATGCGGTGGCCGCCTGTCGAGCCCGCCACCCGCAGCGGGCCGAAACACTGGAAAGGGCGGGCCGTTTCTGTCAGGATTCTGCTCCTGGTTCCACGAATTCGAATCCTCTGCACCGGATTTCCGGAGGTTTCCCGGAGAGATGCTCATGACGCAACGCTTCCACGTTCCTCGGCCGGCAGGGCTGGCGCTCGGGATCCTGATCCTCGCGCTCGCGCTGCCGGCGGCCTCGCTCGCTCAGGACAACGGCCTGATCCGGGGCACCGTCACCGACGACACCGGCGCGGTGATCCCCGGCGCCACCGCGACGGTCCTCAGCGACGCCATCATCGGCGGCACACGCTCCACGGTCACGAACGAGTCCGGCGTGTTCCGGTTTCCGGCGCTCCCCGCCGGCGAGTACGCCGTGGAGGTTTCGCTCTCCGGCTTCGACACCGTGCGCTTCGAGGGGGTGAGGGTCGGGATCACCACGACGGTGACTCTCGACGCCGCGCTCAACCTTTCCGGTGTCACCGAGACGGTTCAGGTCGTCGCTGAGGCTCCGCTTCTCGATGTCAGCTCGAACGCCTCCATCACGACCTTCAACACCGAGCTCGTCGAGGAACTGCCTACCGAACGGAACTTCTACGACTACATCCACATCTCGCCTGGCATCAGCCAGATGAACAGCGGGGGGGGGGGGACCGGGCTATCGCTTTCGGCTCGAACCAGCAGTCGAACTCGTGGAACATCGATGGCGTCGAGACGAGCGCGCCTGAAACCGGCTCTTCGTGGGGGGATCCCAACGTGGACATGATCGAGGAGGTCGAGATCATCGGGGTCGGCGCGCCGGCCGAGTTCGGCAACGCCACCGGCGGCACCTTCAAGATCGTGACCAAGAAGGGCGGCGACACCTTCAGCGGCGCCGGCAACTACTTCTACCAGAGCGATGCCCTGACCTTTCCCGAGATCTACGCCGACGCCGGTACCGGCGAACCGGTGTCCGCGGGAGCGCCTGACGCGTTCGCCTTCGAGCGCGACGACTTCGCGGACATCACCCTGACCCTCGGCGGCCCGGTGATTCGCGAGCGGATGTGGTTCATGACCGGCGGCCAGTACTCACGGGACAGCGCTTGGGAAGCCGGAAACAATCCGGCGGACGCCACGGCGGACAACAGCGAGAACGACAAGTTGAGTCTGAAGCTCACCACGAAGCTCTCGGACCGCCACGAGATCTTCGTGAATACACACCTCGAGGACTGGGCCTTCATCGGGGGCAGCTCACCGAACGTCACCGCCTCCGCCGCTTTCGTGGAGCGGGGCGCCACGGTCACGTTCGCGGGCGGCCTTACCAGCACCATCTCGGACACGACGATCTTCGAGGCGCGGTATTCCCAGTGGACGGCGAGCGACATCCACGACTCCCCGACCGGCAGCTTCGACATGCCCTTCATCAACTACGACGCCGAACCGACGGCGACACAGGACGGTGGCATCGTGTATCCGTGGGATTACCGGACGTGGAGCAACCAGTTCAACGCCAAGGTGACGCATTATGCCGACGACTTTCTCGGCGCGCAGCACGAGTTCCGCTTCGGCGTCCAGATCGCCCGGGGGGTTGCCGAAACCGCGGTGGCTGCGGGGCCGAACAGCGCCTACCAGTACCAATCGGGCGGGAATCTCTACCAGGTCATTCAGGAGCCCTACCGGTACGGCGGCATCTCGCGCGACCACGGCTTCTTCATCGACGACACCGTGAACGTCGGAGAACGGCTCACGTTGAACCTGGGCGTTCGACTGGATCTGAACCGTGGCGAGATCCCCGCATACGATCTGCTCGGCGTGCCTGACTCCGGGCAGGAAACCGAGTTCACCGCCATCAATGCGGTGTCGGTGTCGGGAACCGCGCCCGGAGATCCGGACATCGTGAGCTGGAACCTGGTCAGCCCCCGGCTCGGGTTCACCCTGCGGACGGACGAGGAGGGCCGTTCGGCCATCAAGGGCTTCTTCGGGATCCACTACGACCAGAACGTCATCGGAAACTGGGACGCTCCGGCGCCCGGGGTCACACCGTGGCAGCTCTATGCGCTGAACGACGACGGGACGCTCGGGGACCTGCTCTTCGCGACCACCGCCGCGGATCTGGCGCAGCCGGACAACCTGGTGGCGCCGCGGTCCTACCACTACACGGCCGCCTACGAACGGGAGGTCGGCAGCAACATGTCCTTCGGTGTGCAGTACGTCCACAAGTACACCGACCGGATGGTGGGCTGGTCCATCCTGGGCGGCCAGTACGAGAGCATCCAGTGGGCAGATCCCTACACGGGCGCGCCGATGACCATCTTGAGCCAGACCGCGCAGCCGACACTAGTGAAGGGGAATTCACCGGGAGATTTCCCCGGCGCTCCAGAAAAGTACGAGCAGACGTATGACGGCGCCCTGTTCTATTTCGCGATGCGGGACGCCGGACTCTGGAACATCCAGGGTTCCTACACCTACTCGCATTCGCGCGGACTGATTCCGCGTCCGTGGTACGAGTCCCAGAACAATCCCTTCTACGGGAGTACCGTCGGGCAGGACCCGAACGCCTACCTGAACCTGAACGATGGCCAGCGGCTCCAGGGAGACCGCCCGCACATGTTTCGACTGCAGGGAGTTCTCTTCCTTCCTTGGGACCTGCTGCTCGCTGCCAACGTGAACATCGAAAGCGGCAAGCCGTTCTCACGCCAGGTGCGCGCTTCCGGAGTCACCGAGCAGCCGGCGCAGAACATCATTGTCGAACTCGCCGGTTCGCGCGGGGGGCTGGAACATTCGCTACTGAACATCGTGGATCTCCGTCTCGGCAAGCGGATCGACATCGGCGATGTCACCGCCAAACTGGACATCTACCTCTACAACGCGCTGAACAGCACCTCGAGCATCTGGAACCAGAGTCTGCTGATCGAGACTCCGGGCGAGCAGTTCATCCCGGCGAGCTGGGTCGAGCCCCGCCGCCTCATGCTCCTCGCCGGCTTCGTGTTCTAGCTGCCTGATCCTTCATTCGGGGGACCGCCCTGCGAGGGGCGGTTCCCCTTTCCTGTTTCCGGCCGGCGCCGGCGGATCCCATATGCTCGCCTGCTCCCCTCCCGCCACCCGCAGAGGTCCCGAAGTGTTGAAGAAGGCCCTTCTCTCAGTTGTCCTGTTTGCTCCTGCCGCGCTGGCCCTGGCCCAGGAAGCCGGCTCGGAGGCCCACGAGGAATCCCGCTGGGAAACCAGCCATTCGATCGAGATGAACGGTGAGACCGTCGAGTACGACGCGGTGGTCGCCGGAACCACCCTGACGAACGACGACGGGGAGGACGCAGGCACGCTCTTCTACACCGCCTACTTCCGCACGAACGGCGCCCCTGCCCGGGAACGGCCGCTGATCTTCGCCTACAACGGCGGGCCGGGGTCCGCCTCCTTCTGGCTGCACATGGGCATCATGGGACCGCGCCGGGTGGTCACCCCCGAGGTCGGCCCGCAAGGCGCGCCGCCCTACCCGCTCGAGGACAACGCCTACACCCTCCTCGACATGGCCGACATCGTGATGGTGGACCCCGTCGGCACCGGGTTCAGCCACCCGGTCGGGGACACCGAAGGGTCCTACTACTGGGGCATCGACGAGGACGCCCGTTCGCTCGCGCAATTCGTCCGGCGCTTTCTGAGCGAGTACGACCGCTGGAACTCGCCGCGGTATCTGCTCGGCGAAAGCTACGGGACGACCCGCTCCGCGGTCCTCGCCCGACATCTGCAGCGCGCCAACATCGACCTGAACGGCATCGTGCTCGTCTCGGTGGTCCTCCAGTTCAACACCATCCAGTTCGCGCCCGGTGACGACATCCCCTACATCGTCAACCTTCCGTCCTACGCCATCACCGCGCGCTACCTGGACCGCCTCCCCGGCGGGTCTCCCGACGACCTGGACGCCTTCATGGCCGAAGTGGAGGCGTGGTCGCTGAACGAGTACGCGACGGCGCTCCTCGCCGGCACCACCCTCGATCCGGAGAAGCGCGCCCGGGTGATCGACCAGATGCACCTCTACACCGGCCTCGGCAGGGACTTCATCGACAAGTCGAACCTCCGCGTGACCGCTCCTGCCTTCGAGGCCGAGCTGCTCCGCGACGAGGGACGCATCGTGGGACGGCTCGACGCCCGCTTCACCGGACCCGCGGGCGACGTGCTGGGCGGCCGTCCTTCGCATGACCCCCAGTCCACCGCGATCAGCTCGGCCTACACCTCGGCGTTCAACAGCTACCTGCGCGGTGAACTCGGCTACGACGGTGACCGGGAGTACGTGCCCAGCGGCGCCACCCGGAACTGGAACTGGGGCCGGCTGGGCGGCGGAGGTTTCTTCGCCCGGGGCGGCGGGACGCCCAACGTGGCGCCCGACCTCGCGCAGGCCATGAAGCGGAACCCCGACCTGAAGGTCCTGCTGGTCAACGGGATCTACGACCTCGCCACCCCCTACTTCGCCGCGATGTGGTCCGTGGAGCAGATGGGCCTCCCGCCGGAGCTCCGGTCCAACATCGAACGGGCCGACTTCGCCGCCGGCCACATGATGTACGTCGAGGAATCGCTGCTGCCGCAGTGGCGGGAGGACGTCGGCGGGTTCATCCAGCGGACCTCGGGCGGCTCCTGACCACCACGTGGGGCATGGCGACCGGGTGCAGCCGCACCGCCTCCCCGACTCGCTGTCCTCGCGTTGTCCTACGGTGAGGGTGACGGGAACCGACGGTCCATCGGGATGAAGCAGGCTTTCCACCTCGTCACGGCGATTACCGAAGACCTGCTGGACCGCATGGTGCGGACCATCGTCGACGAAGTGGACCCCGAGCAGGTGATTCTGTTCGGATCGCGGGGGCGCGGCGACCATCACGACCATTCGGACGTGGATCTGATCGTGATCGAGGCCGAACCCTTCGGACCGGGACGGAGCCGCCGGCGTGAGATGGCGCGCCTCTACGGGCTCCTGAGCGGTTTTCGTGTGCCTGCCGACTTGCTGGTCTACTCGCAGGAGGATGTGGAGTACTGGCGGGACTCCCTGAATCATGTGCTCGCTCGCGCTCTGAGGGAGGGAAGGGTGCTCTATGAGCGACCCTAAGTGTGCCCGCATGCTGCTCGAAGCTGCAGGACGGGATCTCGAGGCGCTGCGGCTGATGGGCGATCGGGGGTCGGATGAAGTGTTCGGGTTCCACGTGCAACAGGCTGCGGAGAAGGGGCTGAAGGCGTGGATCGCCGTTCTGGGCGAGACCTATCCGCTCACCCACGACATCGCGGCGCTGCTCGACCTGCTCACGACCCGTGGTGTGGACGTGGACTCCTTCCGACAGCTCGCCGCCTACACTCCGTACGCGGTGACGTTCCGCTATGAAGGTGTGAACCCTGACGACGGTCCTGTACGTCGCGCCGAGCCGCTCGCCGCCATCGAGTCGCTGTTGGGGCAGGTGGGTGGCGCCCTGAACGAGGCGTCGAATGGATAGAGCAGTCCGGCGACGCCCTCTCCGCGCGCCTGGGCTCAGACGAAGAGCGACTGCACCCGCTCCGCCACCACGCCGTCCTCACCGGGAGCGGCATCCAGGTCGAGATGCGGAGCGGCCCTTCTCCCGAACGGGAGACTGCTCTCCTCGCTTTCCTGGCTGCGAGTGTGGGCTCGACGAAGCCCGGCGGGAGGGGGACTGAGGGCCCCAAAGGGACCGCGATCCTCGTCCCTCAGCCGGGGGTCACCCGCCGCGGCCGGAAGAGGGCCAGAGGGTGTTCGTTTCCAGCGCGCCGGTGAAGTCGCGGACCGGCCAGACCTCGATGCCTCCGGGCGTCCGGAAACGGTGGTCTCCCATGTACACGAGCACCCGCCGCACCAGCCCCGGCAGTTCGGAAATCGCCTGGAGGCCGCGGACCTGCGAAGAGTGGAACCGCCGCGCGGCCTTGACCTCGATGGCGAGGCGCTCGCTGCCGCGGAGCAGCACCGCGTCCACTTCGATGCGGGAGCCGGCGGCGGCCCAGTAGCGGAGGTCGTCGTAGAGGCGCTCCCGCTCCCGGCACGCCCGCAGCAGACCGAGCACCCAGCCCTCGAAGAGTGGGCCCCGTTCCTCGCTCCCCACCGGACCGAGCCGGCGGCGGGCCGCCCGCACCAGACCGGGGTCCACCCAGTAGAGCTTGGGCTTGCGGCGTTCCCGGACCCGCAGCTTCGCCTCGAAGGCCGGGAGGCGCCAGGCCACGAGCGTGTCTTCGAGCACCTCGAGATAACCCGAGACCGTGGTCCGGGCGACTCCCGCATCCCGGGAGAGCCCCGCGACGTTCACCTTCTGGCCATGCCTCACCGCCGCCACCGGCAGGAAGCGCGCGAAGGCGGGGAGGTTCCGGAGGCTCGATTCCGCCCGGATCTCTTCCCGCAGGTAGAGCCGCACGTAGCTTTCCAGCGTCTCCGCCCGGTCGTCGGCCGTCCACACGACCGGGATCGAGCCGTGCCGAAGGACTTCCTCCACCCGGAAGTCCCCCGCCAGCTCCTCCGGGAGAAGGGGGAACATCTGCTTCCAGAGCGCCCTCCCGGCGAGCAGGTTCACCCCGGCGGCCCGCAGCTTTCGGGCGCTCGATCCGAGAAGCGCGACCCGCCGGCCCTCCGCGATGAGCCGGTGGACCTCGTTCAGGAGCGGGGGCAGCCGCTGCACCTCGTCCACCACGATCCACCGCTGCGGCGGCGAGGCGCGCGCGAGCCGGGCGAACAGTCCGAGGTCCGCCAGGAGGTCGTGAAACAACCGCTCGTCGAGGAGGTCGAAGTGCTGCGCATCGGGCAGCATCTTCCGGGCCCAGGTGCTCTTGCCTACGCCGCGAACCCCGAACAGGAAGAAACTCTGGCGCGGAACACGCGTCATCCTTTTGTAGAGCACCCCGTCATTTTACGCCGTAAAATGACGACATTCCGTGCACTCGGTGGCGTTCCCAACGTCGGGAGCGTCCGCAGGAGCGCCCGTCTTCAGCCCGGCCGGCCGAGGGTGGCGCCCACCGCAAGCCGCCGGTCCACATCAAGGAACACGCCGGACCTCGAAGGGTCGGCTCGACGGGACCGGCGCTCCGTCCTTATCCGAGCAGGGCCTTGACCCGCTCGGCGACCACCGCGTCCTCGCCGGAACGGAGCATCCACGTCGAGATGCGGAGCTGTCCTTCTCCCGAACGGGAGACCGCGATCGGCGGATCCCCTTCCAGAAGTCGGGCGACCGCCTCTTCCGACGTCACGCCCAGATCGCCCTCGCTCCAGCTCACCACCACGTGGGGGACGTGGTTGGCGATCTCCGGCACGTGGGTCTCGAGGGAGACGCCGCTCACGCTCCCCAGGACCCCCGAAATCAACGCGGCGCGAGCGTCCAGTTCGCGCCGCTCCGCGTCGTGGTCGAGGGAGACGTAGCGCTCGACCGCCGCCACCAGGCCGACGATCTCCTCCTTGCCCACCTTCATGCCGCGGCCGATACCGCCGAACGGGCTGATCGCCCTGCGCGCAGCCTGGATCAGATCGGGGCGTCCGAGCAGGAGTCCCGTTGCCTGCGGGCCGCGGAGGCCCTTGCCACCCGAGAAGGCGACCATGTCGAACCCCTCTTCGACGTAGGTGCGGAGACGCTCCGGAGGCGGGATGTCGGCGGCGGCGTCGTTCATGGTGGGCACGCCGTGCGCCCGCGCCACCTCGATCCACTCGGCGCGGCCGATCTCGCCCCGAGGGTCGGCGAAGTTCAGAAAGAACATCATGGCCGTCCGCTCGTTGATCGCCGCTTCCAGTTCCCCGCGGGTCTCCACCCAGACGATCTTCGCCCCAACGAGTTCCATCTGGGCCTGGTAGCCGGTGAGGTGGGCCCGCTGCTGGATCACTTCGTTCTTCATCCCCGTGGTGTTCGGAAGCATCCGCAGCCTCCCGTCGTCGTCGCCGGCGATCGCCGCCGCAGTCCCGCAGGTCATCGCGGAGGCGGCCCCGGCCGAGATCATGGCGGCCGGCGCCCCGATCAGCCGGGCAATGTGGTCGCCCGCCCGTTCCTGGAGCTCGGGAAGCGGCACGAAGCTGCGGGACGCCCCGACCATGGCGTCGGTGACTTCGGGCGGCATGATGGACCCGCCCAGGACTGTCACCGTGCCGATGCCGTTGATCACCGGCTCGATTCCCAGCCGCCGGTAGACCTCCTCCGGCGCTGCGGGGGCGTCGGGCCCGGACCCGGATCCGCAGGCCGCGGCTCCAAGCACCGCGGCGGAGGCGCCGCCTTGCAGCACGCGCCGCCGGGTCATCTTCACAGGCATGTTTCCGTCCTCCCCTTTACGAACGTTGGCGGTAGAGGATGCCGTCCCAGCGCGCGTCGCCCTGCTCTCCGTAATCGTGCGGGAGCTCGCGCCAGTCCCCACGGGCTCGCCCGTTTCGGTCCCACTCGAGCCGGCCGTCCTTGAACGTCATTTCCGCCGCCAGTCGTTCGGATCCGGCCTGGCGCGCGCCGAAGCTGTCCACGTAACCGAAGTTGCCGGTCTCTTTCTGGAGCACCGCGATGTCCGCTGTCGCGCCGACCGACAGGTGTCCGATGTCTTCGCGTCCGACAGCGAGGGCCGGCTTCCAGGTGGATTGCGCGATCACATCTTCCAGGGTCTCCCCGAGCGCCAGGAACTTGCTCATGGTCGTGATCTGATCGTGCATGCCGGAGTTCATCGACCCGATGTGGAGGTCCGTCGAAATCGCGTCCGGCGGGAGACCGGCTTCGAGACAGCGCGCCGCCACGCTCCACCGGAAGCTGCGGCCGCCGTGCCCCACATCGAAGAGCACGCCTCGTTCGCGGCCGGCGAAGAGGCCCGGGTTCGGCGTGCCATCCGCGAGCAGCTCGCGTCGGTTCCCCGCGTAACAGTGGGTGTAGATGTCTCCCCGACGGAGCTTCTCACCGAGCAGGGCTTCGAGCGGGCGCTCCGGGTGATCGTCCCCGAAGTCCACCATCAGGGGAAGCCCCGCCGCGTCTCCGGCCCGAAGCGATTCGTCCACCGCAAACCAGTCCGGGGCCGCGTAGTGAGCGGTCTTGATTCCGACGATGACATCGGCGTGATCGCGCGCGAGAGCCGCGGTCGGCGCGGCCTCCATGTCGCTCCGGTTCTGCTCGATCTCTCCGCCCCGCATCCCGCGGCCGACGATGTTGAGGAGCGCCAGCACGCGCGTCCGGGCGCGGCTGATGACGGTCTCCCGGAAGACCTCGAAGTCCCGCCAGCCAGCGCACCCGGCGTCGAGAACGGTTGTGACGCCCGAGTGGAAGGTGTGGCCGTCCGGATAGAGGCTGCTGTCGCCGACCAGCGATCCCGGTTCGTTGGTCCCCGCGAACACATGGACGTGCATGTCGAACAACCCCGGCGTGACGTGGAGCCCCTCGCAGTTCACGACCTTGAAGGCCCGGCCGGGGTCGATGACCTCCCCGACCGCGGCCACTCTGCCTTCGTGCACGGCCACGTCGCGGACCGCGCTCAACCCGTTTCGGGGATCGATCAGGTGGCCGCCCTGGAGCAGCAGGTCGAACTCGGGCTCGCTCGCCGAGCGAGCCGCGCAGGCCAGCGAAAACCCGGCCGCGCCGGCCAACAGCTCGCGCCGGGTGAACCCGTCCTTCGGTCCGGTCATGGGACTCTCTTCCTGATCGCGCCGGAGCCTATGACCTGATCCGGCACGAGTGCAACCGGCAGCCGGCCGCGCCTCAGGCGCGGTCGTCGCGCTGGAAGAGGAGCAGCAGGGCGATCCCGCCGGCGATCAGATAGCGGGTCGCCGGTTCGGAGCTGTTCCAGCGTTCCGATTGCCACATCGCGAACCACTCGGCCCCGATGGCCAGGAAACCCCCCAGCCAGAGGACGAGCGACAGCGTGACGCCCAGGATCGCCGCGCGTTTGGCGCGTTCGAACTCGCCGCCGGGCCTCGCGCGCCGTCGCAGGAGACGGACGAACCCCACCGCGCACAGGCCGGCGGCGACCGCCTGCGTCGCGATGATCGCCGCGTAGGCCAGCCCCTGCAGCATCGGGTTCGTGATCGCCCGCCACGTCAGCCGTGGACTCTCGAAGGTGGTGTCCATCGCCAGCACGTGCTGGACGAAGGGCCAGTTGGTCCCCGGATCGGTGATGTTGTTGAGGGCGATGAGGCCCAGCAGCAGCGTGTAACAGCCGAGCACCGCCGCCGTCGCGAGCCGCCGCGTCCCGGATGGGGCCGCGCTCTTCATTCCCGCCACGGGAACGAGGGGCGGCGCCGGTGCCAGTCGGTTTCGCGCTGGAACGCCATGCCGAAGTCCAGCACTGCCTGGTCATCCATCGGGGAGCCGACGATCTGGAGAGAAAGCGGGAGCCCGTCCTCGTCGAACCCGCACGGGATAGCGAGGCCGGGGTGCCCGACCAGGTTCGCGATGTAGTTGAGCCGCGGCGTCGCCCCGCTCACCTCGTCCGGCGGCTCCCACTCGTCGCGCGCCGGGATCGGCCACCCGTCCCGCACCACCCGGAGCGCCGCCCCGTTTGGCCAGGTTGGGGCGATCACCGCGTCGTAGCGGGAGAGGATCTCGTCAGCCTCCCGGACGAGCTGGTTGCGGATCCGCTGGGCGGTGAGGTAGTCCGCCGCCGGCAGCATCCGGCCCGCCATCCAGCCGGCCCGCCGGTCCTCGTTGAACGAGAACATCTCCGCTGCGCGTCCGTCGTCGAACAGCGAGCGGAAGTTCGTGCCGCTCTCGACGGTGACGATCGTGGTGAAGAGCGCTCCGGTCGGAAAGCGCGGCAGCTCGATGTCCTCGATCTCCACGCCCATCGCGGCGAAGGCATCCAGCGCCTCCTGGAACACCCGGCGGGTCGTCTCCGACTGCGACAGCAGGAACTCGGCCCGGTGCACTCCCAGCCGCCGGCCCCGCATCGCTCCGGGATCGGCCCGGAAGACAAAGGGCCGGTCGGCGGTCGAGGTGTCTCGGGGATCCCTCCCGGCGATGATCTCGAGCACGTGCCCGCAGTCCTCGGCGGAGCGCCCCACCGGCCCGATCTTGTCGAGGCTCCAGGAAAGCGCCATGCACCCGAACCGGCTCACCCGCCCAAAGGTCGGCCGGAGTCCGGACGCTCCGACCGCGGACGCGGGAAAGACGATGGAGCCGCCGGTCTCCGTCCCGATCCCGAACCCGATGAGGCCGGCGACCGCCGCGGAGACGGTCCCGCTCGACGACCCGAAGCTGGTCCGGTCCAGCTTCCAGGGGTTCAGCGCCGAGCTGGTGTTGCCGCCGGCGAACTCCCCGAGAGAGTTCTTGGCCATCATCACGGCGCCGGCCTCTTCGAGCCGATCCACGACCGCGGCGTTTCGGTCTGGTATACGGTCCCGGAAGATGCCGGATCCCCACGTCGTGCGGATGTCCCGGGTGTCGAGCAGGTCCTTGACTCCGTAGGGGATTCCGTGGAGGAGGCTTCGCGCCTGCCCGGCGGCAAGCTCACGGTCGGCGCGCTCCGCTGCTTCGAGAGCGTGGTCGCGCGCGATCGTGACCATCGTGGCCAGCTTGCCGCCGTGGTCTTCGCGGGGCTCGCTCGGCAGATCGAAGGGAGGGACATCGAGTTCCTCCGCCCGATCGAGATACGCCTCGGTCAGCTCGACGGAACGGAAGGACCCGTCGCGCAGCCCCGCCGCCAGTTCCGCGACCGTCCGGAACAGGTCGGATTCTTCCAAGGCTCAGCCCCTCGGGAAGATCGTCGCCGGCGGCTCGTCGGGGTCCAGGGGAAAGTCCCGAAGCGTCCGCTGCACTCCGACCATGTTCTCGACGGCCCGCCGCAGCCGCTCGAGTTCCGCCGGATCCTCGTAGATCCCGCGAGGTCCCTGGTGATCGAGGAGGGTGCCCACCGTGGCCGCCGAGAGGGATCCCGTGTCCTCCACCTCCCGACAGGCCTGCTGCCAGAGTGCGGCGGCCGCGCCCGAGGCCGCCAGCGCCGCGAAGTCCCGACGGCGCATCAGCCTCGCGACCTCAACTCGCGCACCCGGCCAGCGCCTAGAGGTCCGCCACCGCCTCGGCGATGTTGTCGAGCGCGAGCTGGATGAGCCGTCGCGAGGTCCCCAGGTTCATGCGCACCCAGCCCTCGCCACCCGGCCCGTAGTTGGAACCCGGGTTGGTGTAGACGCCGGCGTTTTCGACCAGCCAGCGGACCACGATGTCCTCCGGCGTCACCTCGTCCTCCTCGGTTTCGCTGGCCGTCGCGGCCTTCTCCGCCGCGCCGATCGCCTCGCCGATCTGGCTGACGTTCAACCACGCCAGGTAGGTGCCCTGAGCCTTGGTGTACTGGATCGCGGGGATCCGCTCCCGCAGGTACTGCTCGACGAAATCGTGGTTGCCGTCGAGATAGGCCAGGAGCTGATCCAGCCACTCCCCGCCGCCTCGAAGCGCGGCGTGGTGGGCGACGACCCCGAGGGTGTTCGTCTGCGCCATGTGCTGGGCCTGGACCTTCGCGAAGTACTCCGGATTCGTCGAATGGAACCAGGCCACCTTCATCGCCGCCAGGCTGAAGGTCTTGCTGCCCGACTGGAACGTGACGCTGTTGTCCACGACCGCCTGGTCCGGCAGGGTGGCGAACGGCGTGTACTTGTTGCCCTTCGTCACGAAGTCGCAGTGGATCTCGTCGGCGAGCACCACGACCCGCCGTTCGAGGCAGAGCTGGCCGAGCCGCATCAGGTCTTCCGGCGACCAGCAGTTCCCCGTGGGGTTCTGCGGGTTGCAGAGGATCAGGGCGTCGGTCTCCTGCGAGATCCGGGACTCCAGGTCGTCGAAGTCCAGCCGGTGCACCCCGTTCTCGATGATCAGCGGGCTCTCCTCGGCGAGCGTGTGGGACTCGCGCAGGTCCATGTAGAAGCCGCTGTAGGTCGAGGTGGTCAGAAGCACCTTGCTGCCCGGCCGCGCGAACGCCTTGAGCGCTGCGATGAGGGCCGGGTGGACACCGTCGGAGAGCGCCATCAGGTCCGGATTGATTTCCAGGCCGTGCCGCTTCCTGTTCCAGTCAACGATCGCCGGGAAGAAGTCCTCCGGCATCTTGAGGTAGCCCCAGTTCTCGTGGCGGACGCGCTCCGCCAGGGCCTCGGTGATGGCCGGGGCGCAGCGGAAATCCATGTCCGCGACGCCCATCGCCACCTGGATGTTCTCGGCGCCGTGGCGCTCGATGATCGTGTCCCACTTCGAGCAGTCGGTGCCTATCCGGTCGTAGGGCGTGTCGAAATCGAACACGCCCGAGCCGTCCTGCCTCGGCGACGCCGCGGCGCGGCCCGGAGTCCACAGCGACGCTCCCGAGGTCG
Source organism: Vicinamibacteraceae bacterium (assembly GCA_012271265.1). Taxonomy (GTDB): domain Bacteria; phylum Acidobacteriota; class Vicinamibacteria; order Marinacidobacterales; family Marinacidobacteraceae; genus JAAXGQ01. Next base: position 60,481 of record JAAXGQ010000015.1, on the reverse strand, counting down.
CCGCGCCAGCGAGAGCGGCCGTCCCGGCCCCTCTCAGGAATGCCCTGCGATTGAGCCAGACACCTGCGCGCATTGCTTGTGCTCCCTTTGGTTTGTGGATTCGTCGAGGAAACGGATCTGTCACCGGACCGTGACGGGTTCGCAACTATATGGGCTTTCCGTCCCCGCCGGAAGTGGCGGTCGCCGCCGCCCCGAGGAACCCGCCTGCCGCCCGCGCCGGCGGCGTGTACGCTCCCTTTCGCGAAGGGGAGGACGGACGATGCAGGAGCTGCCGCTGGCCTGTCTTCTGGCGTTCGGGGCGCCGGCGGAGGTGCAGGAGCCGCCCGACCGCGAGCTGCCGGAAGGCGGCATCGTCGGTGTCTCCACGATCGCCTGCGCCCGGCGCTTCGTCGGCCCCGGGGGCGACGTCGCCGCCCCCGCGTGCGTCGGCGGCATGGTGCTTTGGCAGATATCCGGTTCCATCTCTTCCTGAACCGCATTCGTCAACCGTAGGCGGAGCGACCTGGGAGTCCGGCCGGACGTTCCTCCCGTGTCGGCGCTTCGTCCCGTCTTTCTCGGATGGCTGGCGATGGCCGCATGCGGGGACGATCCGGGACGACAGGCGGAAGGACCTTCGTCGGACGCCGGCGGCGCTTCCGTCTTTCGCGATGTGTCCGCCGAAGCGGGACTCGATTTCATGCACCGGAGCGGCGCCGCCGGAGAGTTCCGCCTGCCCGAGATCATGGGAAGTGGGGGCGCCCTCGTGGACTACGACAACGACGGGGACCTGGACATCTATCTGGTGCAGAGCGGCTCCCTCGAATCCGGGGCAACAGCGGAGAATCGCCTGTACCGGAACGCCCTGCTCCCGGGCGCGGCCGGGAGGCCGCCGATCTTCGCGGACGTGACCGCCAGCGCCGGCGTCGGCCACCGGGGATACGGCATGGGCGTCGCCACCGGCGACTACAACAACGACGGCTTCCTCGACCTCTTCGTGACGAACTTCGGCCCGAACGCCCTCTACCGGAACGACGGCGACGGCTCCTTCAGCGAAGTCGGAAGCGCCGCCGGCGTGGATGACGACCGCTGGGGGACCAGCGCGGCCTTTTTCGATTTCGACCGCGACGGCCATCTCGATCTCTTTGTCGCCAACTACGTGGAGTTTCGGGTCAGCGAGAATCCGGTCTGCCGCCCCACCGGGGAGCGGGACTATTGCCACCCTGACAATTTCGACCCGCAGGTGGACATCCTCTACCGCAACCGGGGCGATGGGACTTTCGTCGACGTCACCGGCGCCGCGGGCATCGATCGGGCCTACGGAAGCGGACTCGGCGTCGCGGCCGTGGACTTCGATGGCGACGGCTGGCTCGACATCTACGTGGCGAACGACGGAAACGAGAATCAGCTTTGGCGGAACCGGGGGAACGGCGGCTTCGAAGACGTGGCGCTGTTCGCCGGCGTCGCGCTCAACGGCGACGGGGCCGCCGAGGCCGGGATGGGGATCGCGGTGGACGATTTCGACCGGGATGGCGATCCCGACATCTTCGTCACCCACCTTCGCGAGGAGACCAACACGCTCTATGAAAATCAGGGAGGCGGTTGGTTCGAGGACGCGACCTTCCCTCGGGGACTGGGGTATCCGAGCCTCGCCGCGACCGCGTTCGGCGTGCAGTGGCTCGATTTCGACAACGACGGGTTCCCGGATCTGTTCGTGGCGAACGGCGCCGTGGCGCTTGGACCGCCGGAGCGGACCGGCGTCTCTCGCTACGCCGAGCCCAACCAGCTCTTCCGTGGGGACGGGAGCCGCTTCGAGGCGGTCCCGATGATTTCCGGCCCGACGGCGGCACTCGTCGAAGTAAGCCGTGGCGCCGCCTTCGGCGATGTGGACGGCGACGGCGATGTGGACGTGCTGGTCTCCAACAACGAGGGACCGACCCGGCTGCTCCTGAACCAGGTCGGGGCGCGCCGCCACTGGATCTCGATCAAGCTGCAACGCAGCCAGGGGGAGCCGCGCGCGTTCGGCGCCCGGGTCACCCTGGTCCGGCAGGGGGGAGAACGGGTGGAGAAGGTCGTGGGGAGCGACGGCAGCTACGCCAGCGCGAGCGATCCCCGCCTCCACTTCGGGCTCGATGCCGACACCGAGGTCTCCGGAGTGGAGGTCATCTGGCCGGACGCCGCCACGGAGTTCTTCCAGGACCTGGTCGTGAATCGGGAGAACGAACTCGTCGAGGGCGCCGGGTCCGGCCGGTGAAGGCGCGATGACGGCAAGAACTCTGCTGGCGGTTGCGGCCTGCCTTGGCGGCCTCGATTGTGCGGAGGGACCCCCCGAGGCAATCGGCCCCGCCGTTGCCGAGGAACGGCTCGCATCGATCGAGCCATCGGCCCGGACCCAGCTCGCGTCCGCCCGCGAGGCGCTCCGCGCGCGCCCTCAGGACCCCGAGGCGCACGGTCGGCTCGCCATGCTGCTCCACGCCCACGGCTTCCTGGAGGCGGCCGCGACCTCCTACCGCAATGCCCAGGCTCTTGCTCCCGACGACGCCCGCTGGTATCGGCTCGACGCGCACCGCGCGGCCGAGGCGGGAGATGAAACGCAGGCACTGGCGAAGGCGCGACGGGCCGTCGAAGCCGACGCGCGATCCGTCGCGGCGCGCGCCACTCTCGCGGAACTCGAGCTGCGCCGGGGGCGGCTTGACGAGTCCCGGCGTCATTTCCAGGCGGCTCTGGGACGGGACGGAGACAACGCCCCGGCGCTTCGGGGCATGGCGACCCTCGCCCTCCGCCGCGGCGCCCACGCGGAAGCCGTGGTGTTCGTGGAAAAGGCCCTTGCGGCGCGCCCGGACGACCCGAATCTGCATTACACCGCCGCCCTCGCATTCGAGCGCCTGGGAGACAGCGAGCGGGCCCGGCAACACCTCGCCGCGTCGCGTCGCGGCCCGGCGCGTCGACCTGCGATCGAGGCGCCGCCGGAGATCCTCGCCCGGCGCGGACGGGGTTCCCGCGCGGCCCTCGCGGCGGGGACGGAACTCCTGGACCAGGGCCGTTACGAAGCGGCGGTCCGGGCCCTGAGGGAGGCCGTGGACACCGACCCCGGATCCGCCGACGCCCACAACGCCCTCGGCGCCGCGCTCGAACAGGCGGGCCACCCGGAGGACGCCCGGCTTCACTACCAGCGCGCCGTGGCGCTGGAACCGGATCTCGCCACGGCGCGAGCGAATCTGGGGGTCCTGCTCGGCCGCCTCGGAGACCTCGACGGAGCGGTGCTGCACCTCGAAGCAGCGGCCCGGCTCGATCCGGGGCAGGCTGACGTCCACATCGCCCTCGGCGCCGCGCTGGAGGCGCGCGGCCACCCGGCCGCTGCCGCGGCGGCGTTCCGGGACGCCCTGGCGCGCGACCCGTCGCGGGGGCGGGCCCATCTTCGTCTCGGCGTCCTGCTGGGCGAGGCCGGCGAGCTCGAGGATGCCCTTTCCCACCTCCGGAAAGCCACCGTCCTGGCGCCGGAGTCGGGAGAGGCGCGCCACCTCCTGTCGGTGGCCCTCTTCCGGCTCGGTGACCCCGCAGCAGCCCTGGAGCAGGAACGGCTCGCCATCGCGCTTGCCGAGGCGGCTGGCCATGCCGATCTGCTCGGGACGGCCCGCTACACGCTGGGATTGCTGCTGCGGGAAACCGGGGATCTGGCCGAGGCCTTGGAGAGCCTCGAAGCGGCGCGGATCCGATTCCCCGAAAACGCCGACCTGCTTGCCGAGCTCGCCCACACTCGCCATCTTGCGCGAGAACACGGCGCCGCGATCGAGGTCCAGACGCGGGTCGTGGCCGCGCGGCCAGGAGATGCGGAGGCGCACTACCGCCTGGGGGTCTTCCTCGCGGCCAGCGGCGATCGGACGGCCGCGCGGACCGCTTTCGAAGCAAGCCTGCGCGTCGAGCCCGGATTCGCACCGGCCTCGGAGGCGCTCGCCCGGCTCAACCGCGAGCGCTGAAGGCTCGCTACGGCTGTCTAGCCTTTAGATCGGCCAGGCGCTCTACGATGACCGGCTGATTCGGTTCCAGCGCCAGGGAACGCTGGAAGGCGGCGCCGGCCCGTTCGAGGTCGCCGGACTGTTCATGGGCTTCGCCCAGCGCGTTCAACAGCACGGTCCCTGGCGGCCGAAGCGCCACGGCCCGCTCGAGATAGCGCGCGGCGTCCTCGAACTGTTGCCTGAAGTAGTGGGCAAACCCCATTCCGGCGACCACTTCGTACTGGTCTCCGTGTTCGGCTTCCAGGGGGGTCAGGAGTTCCAGCGCCCGGTCCGCATCCTCCGTTCTCAGGTACACGCCGGCAAGCCTCCAGCGCGCCTCGGCCAGCTCGGGATGGGCCGCGACCGCCCGCTTGAGCTCCGCGCGCGCCGCTTCGAGCCGGCCCAGAGCGAGAAACTGATTTCCTCGCGTCCAGGCGAGCATGCCCGCCGTCGCGGCATCCGCGCCGCTTCGGTGGACGTAGCCCGCGCGCGGCGCCGTCCTCGGGATGAGCTGGAACGCACTGTCGCGAACCATCGCCACCGTCCCCTGGGGGTCGTGGAGTTCGGCGCGAAACCAGTGCGTCCCGGTTCCCAGACCCGCGAGGTCGAACTCCGCGTAGCCCCCGCCGTTCCCGAAATCGGCAGCGGGGAGGACGCGTTCGCGCAGCGTCGTCTCACCCGCGCCCAGCGTGAGCCGGACCGTCCAGCCGCTTGCCGCGCCCGTGACCTGCACCCCGGCGGTGAGGGGGTCCCCGAGCGAGAAGAGATGATCGGCGGCGGGCCGGAAACGACGACCTCCACCCGCGAACGCAGTCACCTGGTCTTCCTGGAGCTGCACCGCGAAGGCGAGCACCGGATCGCTCATGACCGGGGCGCCTCGGTCCGGTTCCGGGACGGAAACCGTGGCTTCAGCGACGGTGAACCGTCTCATCACTCGGTTCCGGAGGACCACGCTCGCATCAAAGTCTCCCGGGATGAGGGGGAAGCTGCCCTGAAAAGCAAACGGTGAGGCCTGCGCCGCTTCCATCTGCGCGGCGGAGAGATCCACGACGAGTTCGCGATCCTCGGCGTGGACAAGGCGGCCCGCCCGATCGCGCGCCTCCACGCTCAGGTCCATGATCGTGTAGAACCGGGCCTGCGCCTCGTCGCCCTGAAGCGCCATGTCCTGCGGGTCGAGTTCGACCGAGTAGTGGACGAGCGCGCTGGCGTCCGGGGCGAGCAGCACCCGAAAGACACTTCGATTCGGCACGAAGTTGAAGGAGTAGTCCGCGCTGACCCGGTCGCCATACCGGCGGGCGGCATCGAGATAGTCGGTGCGAATGCGCCGCCGCGGCGCCTCCCAGATACGGTCCAGCAGGATGTCGGTCCCGAGCGACGCCCGGCCGCTGATGAGGTCACCCGGATCGCTGGGATCCAGGGACAGGGACGCGCGGCTGAGTTCGGGGGAGATGTCCCCCAGCGTCACGACGATCTGCGCCGGGTCGGTGGTGTCCAGCGAGGCGTAGCGGCCTCGCAACAGGCTTCTCGGACCGTCCAGCGCCGGATGATAGAGCCGGTATTCGCCGATGTCGCGCGGCCGGAAGAAGACCAGGTAGAAGAACGACGGCAGCCCCACCCCGGCCTCGCTCTGGTAGAACCAGAGCTCGGTCGAAACGATCTCGTTGAGTCCGTCGAAGCGCTGCCGTTCCCGGGGCTCGCCCAGGAGGATGAACATGCGGCCCCGATCCGTCATCCAGCCGGGGCGGGTGGTGTCGTCCGCCAGCGAGAGGTTCGCAAACGCGAGACGCCGGTAGTGTTCTTCTTCGGCCTCGTTTGCCGGACTCGCCGGATCCGGGTCCCGCTTCCGCCAGAACGCTTCGATGAAGCGCTGCCGCTCATCGAGGGTCTCCAGCGTCAGGAAGAACTCCCGCTCCGCGTCGGTCATGATGTAGACGACTTCCTCTTCCACCCACGCCCGGTGCTCGGGGGTCAGACGCGCGAGCCGTTCCTCCTCGGTCTGGGCCGCGAGCGGCGCCGCGAGCCCTGCGGCCAGAATCGAACCCGCCAGGACACGGACTCCGGCGCGGCGTGCCCTCGAGGCGCTCACGACGGGCTCCCTACCGGGGCAACTGGAAGGTGAGGATCTTCGCTTCGGATCCGTCCGACTGCGATGTCGCGATCGACACCAGTTGGCGTCCACCGGCGAGGTAGGTGACCGGGTTGCCGAACCCGCCGCCGCCCAGCGGGATCTCCCGGAGCAACGCGCCGTCCGCCTTGTCGAAGATGTAGAGATGGTCGCTCGCGGCGCTGATGAAGAGGAGTCCCCCTTCGGTCACGAGCGCCGCGGACTGTCCGTGCTGCGGCGGCGCCACCCCGAGCTGCGGAAGATCCAGGTTCCTCAGCAACGGGTGATTGCGGATCTGGGGCGAATCGCCGAGGGTGATCTGCCAGAGCAGCTCGCCGGCGTTCAGGTCGAGGGCGGTGAGGGTGGCGTAGGGGGGCTTGTGCACCGGGACGCCACGGACGAGTTCCAGCCGGGCGCCGAAGCCGGAGCCCCGGTAGTCGGCCTCCACCAGAGGCGAATCGGGCGGCGCCACCCGGAACACCGAGGGCCAGTTGGTCGCCTTGACGTAGAGCGTCCCGGTACCCGGATCGAACGCCGCTCCGCCCCAGTTCCCGGCGCCCCAGATTCCCGGCAGGATGACCGTCCCTTCCAGCGAGGGCGGGGTGAACATGGCGCCCAGGCGATAGTCCTTGACGACCTCGAGCGCCCTCGCCTTCAGTTGGGGGGTGAAGTCCATCAGATCGTCCGTGGTGAACCCCTGCCGGCCGAACGGCGGCGGCTTCGTGGGGTAGGGCTGGGTCGTCGCGGCGCGCTCGCCGGGCACGTCGCTGGCCGGAACCGGGCGGTCCTCGATCGGCCACACCGGCTCGCCGGTGACCCGGTCGAAGACGTAGACGAATCCGGTTTTCCCCACGACCGCCACCGCGTCGATCGTCCTGCCGTCCACCTCGATGGTGATCAGGTTGGGCGGCGCCGGAAGGTCGTAGTCCCAGATGCCGTGACGCACGGTCTGGAAGTGCCAGACCCGCCTGCCGGTGTTGGCGTCGAGACAGACGATGGACTCCGCGAAGAGGTTGTCCCCCTTTCGATGGCCGCCGTAGTAGTCGTTGTTCGGCGTGCTGACCGGCAGATAGACGAGTCCGCGCTCGGCGTCCACGGTGAAGGGCGCCCAGACGTTGGCCGATCCCGTGTAGGACGCCGAGCCGTCCTCCCAGGTGTCGTTGCCGTATTCCCCCTCTTGGGGAATCGTGTGGAAGCTCCAGACGAACTCCCCGGTGCGGGCGTGGAACGCCTGTACGTCGCCCGGCGGGTTCCTCCGGAAGATCCGGTTGTCGGGAACACCGCTGCCGACGATGACGAGGTCCTTGTAGACCACCGGCGGTGAGGTGTTCGTGTACAGGAGCCGGTTCGTCTCCCACATGAGGTTTTCGGTGAGGTCCGCGACCCCGCCGCTGCCGAACGACGCGATCGGTTCCCCGGTCAGCGCATCGAGCGCGACCAGCATCCAGCGGCTGTTGATGAAGACGCGCCGCTCCTCGCCGTCGGTCCACACGGCGACGCCTCGGTGGCAGAAACGGCAGCCGCGCGGGAGATTCCCCCACTCGTAGGCGCGGGGGTCGTAGGCCCAGAGCTCCTCTCCGGTGGCCGCGTCGAGCGCAGCCACGCGGCTGTAGGAGGTGCTGACGTACATGACCCCGTCCAGGACGACCGGAGTCCCCTGAAACTTCCCGGGCGCGACCTGTTCGCCCCGGATGGGAGAGCTGGCCATGGAGAGGGGTTCCTCCCCGGTCTCCCAGGTCCACGCGACTTCGAGCCGGTCCACGTTGTCCCGGTTGATCTCGTCGAGCCACGAGTACTTCATCCCCCCCGGATCGCCGCCGTGGGTTTCCCAGTCGGCCCGCTGGGCGTGGGCGTCGGAGACGGAAAGCAGCAGCGTCGCCACCGCGACCCCGAACGCGGTTCTCACGAGCTTCATGGTTCTCCCTCCCTCACTCGTCAGCGCCGGTACGGCCGGCCGTCCTTGACCACCAGCACGGGGTCGTCGAGGGCCATGATGTCGAGCCGGGTATCGCCGGAGATGACGATTATGTCCGCGAGCCCGCCCGCCTCGACGGCGCCCGCCCAGGAAGCCCGCTCCGGGCGCCGGAGATCGCCCGCTCGCCGCCGTCCGAGCCGCTATCCCGCCCGCACCCACCACAGCACGCTGGCAATCAGGGAAACGTGATGCTGATGGTGAGTCCCACGATACGCGCCCTGCATCTTCTTTCCACGATGAGTTCGGGATTCAGTTCCAACACAGCCGGCAGCACGAGCAGAAGCACCCAGTACGACGTGCTTTCCATCCTGCGGCCATCGCCGAACACATCCTGTCAGTTCGCGGAAACGCGGACGCCGCAGGCGATCCGGACCTGTTGCGCCACCAGGCATGGAATTCGCCTCAAAAAAGGGACCCGCGCGCCGCCGGCTGACGGCGCACGGGCCTTCGCGTTCACACGGGATCGTTCGCGACCTGGCGATCTAGAAGCGGAACATGGCGTTGAACTGGAGACCGCGTCCGGACTGCCGGTTCCGGGGCTGCAGGAAGTTCGGATTGAACACCGCGTTCGCCCCGTTGTAGGTGTACTGCTGGAAGTCTCCCAGGTTCAGGAGGTTGAAGACCTGGAGCGAGAGCTCGATGTTCTGATTCGGTCCCATGATGTCGAAGATCTTCGCCACCTTGACCGAGAAACGCCTGGTGTCTCCGAGCTTGACCTGGCCGATGTCCCTCGTGTCGAACATGAAGCGGGTCCGGTCCGCCAGCGGGTTCGGCTGGGTGCTGCCGTTCGCGAGCGTCACCCTCGCGGGCCCGAACGTCGGGTCGGGCTCGTCGATCCGGGTGAAGATAGCGCCCGACCAGGGACCCGCCTGGTGGGTGTAGGAACCCGTCAGCAGGACGTCAAAGGGCGCCTGGTAGGTGGCGCCCAGGCGGAGCGAGTAATCCCGCCAGGTGGGGCAATAGGTGGAGTTCGAGCCGAGCTGGTAGCTGTTGTCGTCGCGCAGGCCGCGCGGCATCCAGATGCACTTCGTGTTCTCGAAGGCGTCCGGCTGAATGAATCCGGCGCGATCCGTCGGGTTCCAGGTGCCGGCCTGATGGTGAAACTGCCGGCTGAAGCTCCCCATGAACTGCCAGTTGTTGGACATCCGCTTCGCGACCACGACCTCCAGGGCGTGATAGACGAGGTCCATCCAGGTGTTGTTCGTCAACTGGTTGAGCTGACCCCGGTTGGGATCAATGAGCCCGTATCCCCCGAAGGGCATGTAGGGTCCGCTGGGATAGATGCCGTTGACGTCGACGGTGGCGTAGCCGTCGCTGATGTTCCGGTAGATGTAGGCCACATCGAGCGCCAGCTCGCCCTCGAACTGACGGCGGTAGCCGGCCACGAACTCGTCGGTGCGCGGCTGGCGCAGGGTCGGGTCGAACTCGTAGTTCGCGATTTCTCCGGCCCGCGGCGGCGTCGCCACCACGGTCTCGAAGACACCGTCGAAGTCCACGTCGTACTCGTCACGCCACCCGACGCGGGCCGAGGAGCCGAAGCTCGTCACCGCATCGCGGCCGTTCACCTGCTCGTGCACCCGGGAGAAACTGGCGCGCACCACGTTCCGGGCGTCCTCGGTCACGGACCAGGAGAAGCCCACCCGCGGCCCCAGCTCGGTGCTGTTCATCCGGGTGATTCCGTTGATCGCGTCATAACGGTTCACGAAGTCCACGCGGAGGCCGGCAGTGATGTTCAGGCGGTCGGTGATGCTCCAGGCGTCCTGGAGGTAGAAGGCGATGTTCCGGTCCCGCGCCTCCCGGCTCTTGATTTCCGTGGTGTCATAGATGCGCCGGTGGAAGGGCAGGTGTCCGCCGCCGGGATCGTTCGGGTCCACCAGGTAGTGGTTTTCCTGATTGTGGCCCCCGTTCAGGTACTGCGTGTAACTCGTCCGGCGGTTGCGGGGCGCCGCGAAGATTCCGGTCTGGATTTCGTGACTGCCCCGGTAGAGCGTGAAATCCGTCCGGATGACCAGCATGGAGGAGGGATCCTCGCCGTAGGTCGTCCGGTTTCCGATCTCCAGGATCCGGCCGCTGCCCACGAGCACTCCAGCCGAGGGGAGCGCTTCCTCGTGGATCGTCATCTGCGGTCCCGAAAGTCCCAGATCGTTGATCGTGTCAATGGAGGTCTCGGAGCGCTTGTCGTTGATGGATACGGTGATGTCGGAGGTCAGCGTCGGGCCCCAGACCGAGGTCACCTTGCCGCCGAGCAGGTGGCCGCCGGTCTTGTTGAAGTTGTAATTGACGGTGTGGTACTCGCGGGCGCTCGAAAGGTGGGCGACGTCGAACTGGTGATAGCCGGAGAAATTGTGGTTTGCCCCGAGCTGCGCCGTGACCTTCGTGTAAGGCCAGAAACCTTCGAACACGTTCGGGAAGAGGTCCACCCCCGGCGCGAACGATTCGAGAATCTCCACCTCGCGCCCGGTACGGCTGATCTCGGCGGAGTTCCGCGCCAGCCGGCCGGTATGGAAGAACCATGCCCTGTCCCGGGCGAGGGGCCCGCCGACGGCGTAATCGAACTGCTGCACCTCCTGGAGCGTCGGGGTTCCCGCCGCCGAGGGAAGCTCGTCCTGGTTGAAGAAACGCTCGACGTCGTCGCTGTAGCTGACCTTGCCCCCGGTGTTGTCGCTGTTCCAGTCGATGGGCTGGTAGCCGATCCCGACCGAGCCGTCGAACTCGTTGCCGCCGCTCTTCGTGATGATGTTGATGATGAGGCCGTTGCCCATCGGGTCGGCGGCGGACGCTCCCACCGTCTTGATCTCGGCGTCGGCGATCGCTTCGGTGGTCAACTGGATGTAGGGCAACTGACTGTCGTCGTAGGCGCTCGCGATCTGTCCCTCGAGCTGCATCACGTGGTGGAAGTGCTCGGTTCCATGTCCGAAGAACGTCATCCGGCCGCTCCCGTCGTCCCAGTTGCGGGCGTTCACCCCGGGAGTGAGTTCGACGAAGTCGGTCCAGTTCTTTCTCGCCTGGACGGGGACGTCACGCTGGAAGTCTCCGTCGATCGTGATCACCTGGCCCGGCTTCTTCATCTCGATCATGGGGCTCTCCGCCGTGACCGTGACGGTCTCTTCGACGTTTCCGAGAGCCATCTGCAGGTCGACCCGGAAGTTCGAGCCGGTGCGGACCTGGATGTTTTCGCGCCGGAGCGGGGCGAAACCCGAGAGTTCCGCCAGCAGCGTGTACATGCCGGGCGGGAGGGAGGTTAGGCGGTAGCCGCCTTCCCCGTCGGAAACCGCCGAGCGCGTTCCCAGCATGGAATCGCTCTCGGCGGTTACGACGACCCCGGGGAGGGCCAATCCTTCGGGATCGGTGATTCTCCCGGTCAGCGTCCCCTGTCCCTGGGCCAGGGCCGGGGCGGCCGCGACGAGCAGGATCGTGCTCGCAGCGAGGGTCCGAAGAATGAAACTCGGCATGGGGCCAGTCCTCCCTTCCTGTTGTGTTGCTGAATGGGCGAGGCGTCCGGGGAGGGGCCGGCGGCCGGGCCGTCCCTCCCGTCAACGACTCGGCGCCATGGTCTCGATAGGCACCTCCTGAGTAGGTCCGAGAGGCGGTCCGCTGCGCGGGCCCGCAAAGGCCCGCAAAGGAACGAACCCGACTGCAGCGTGCATTGCACTATGCAAATCCGGTGCCCCGGACGGTCTGCCCGCGATGCACCGTATCTCATTCAAAAATCACAGGATATACCGTACGACGGGCTCCGTTTCGGCAAGCGGGCGGCCCCTGATCCAAATCCCCGTATCCGCGATCCAACCCGACGGAACGGTTCCGCCCGCGCGCGTGAGTTTCGGGGCCGTGGGAGTTGACTTCCCGAGGGGGGCGGTGGTCAGATAAGTCCCGGAACTTCCATGCTTCGCTTCCTTTCCCTTGCCGCGCTCGTCCTCGGGCCCGGTGCGGCCGCTGCCGACGAACGCATCGAGCGGCTGCCGGAAAGATTCCGGAAATGGCTTGTTGAAGAAGTCGTCTACATCATCAGCGAGCGCGAAAAGGACTTCTTCCTCGAGCTCGGGACCATGGAAGAACGCGACGCTTTCGTCGCCGCCTTCTGGCGGCGCCGCGACCCGGATCCCCTCACCGAAATCAACGAGTTCCGCGAAGAGCATGACCGCCGGATCGCCTATGCGAATCACCGGCTCGGCGGCGAGGCGGCGATACCCGGCTGGAAGACCGATCGGGGACGCATGTACATCACGCTGGGGGAGCCCCGCGACCGGTCCGGTTTCCGGAACGTCGGCGGCATCTATCCCGCCGAGGTGTGGTTCTATGACGGCGATCCGCGCGTCGGACTGCCGCCTCTCTACCTGCTCTTCTTTCAGCCCGGAGGCGTCGGGGCGTTGCGCCTCTACAACCACTTCATCGATCGGCCGCAAAGCCTGATCCCGGGGATGGGCGTTCTGGCCGACGACGTCTCCGAGGCCTATGTCCGCCTGCAGGAGATTTCTCCGGAGCTGGCCAACGCCGCGATGTCCATGCGGGCCGATCAGGGCGGGTATTCGCTCTCGACCGGGGTCGAGGCCGGGGCCCTGGACTCGGGCCAGGTGCTCGCGACCATCCACGAGTCGCCCTGGCGCCGCATGGACACGAGCTACATAGACGCCGCCAGGAGTGCGCGCGGCATGGTGGAGGCGGAGTACCTGTTCAACTTCATGCCGAGTTCGGTGTCGGCGCACGTTCTCCCCGGCCCCGCGGGAGGAAGCCTGGTTCATTTCAGCATCGAGATCGACCCGCAGCATCTCACCCTGATGCAGGAGGAGAACCGCTTCTACACGGCTTTCGAGGTGTACGCCGAGGTCAGTTCGCCGGGCGGGGAGGTCGTTCATACCCTGTCCAGAATCGAGTATCTGCAGCTCGGACCCTCGGAGCTCCGGCGGGTCGGGCGCCTCCCCTTCGCCTACCGGAGCCTGTTTCCGCTGGTCCCGGGCGACTACCGGTTGCGCATCGTGTTCAAGAATCGGGCCCGCAGCGACTACACGTCGTTCGACGGCGGCTTGCGGGTCCCCGAATTGCCGGACGGCGAGCCGTTTCTGGGGGAGCCGGTGCTGCTCTACAACGCCGAAGAACCGGCCGGGCCGGCGCCGAGGCGCGGGAATCGCAGCTACGTCGTTTCCGGCCTCGTCCTGCATCCCAATGCGAAGCGGGTTTACGCCATCGGAGAGCCGCTGCGCGTCCACGTTCCCGTCCGCGGCGCCTCCGAGGGTGGCGAACTCCGCTTCCGGGTCCTTTCCGCCGGCGACGACGCGGCGCCGCTCGCGTCCGAAACGATCCCGCTTGCGAAGTACCGGACCCGTCCGGTCCTGGAGATGACGGAGCTGCCGGTATCCGTGGGTGGTCGTTACCGGCTTCGGATCGAGCTCGTCAATGCGTCGGGCGAGGCCGCCTCGAGCCAGGTCTCCGACTTCGACGTGAGTCCGCGCGGGGCCGTGGCCCGTCCGTGGGCGATGTACGGCGCGACCGATTTCGCGGACCCGGCCTCCGTGCTCGCCGTCCTCGGCAGTCAGTACGAGGGGAAGGGCGATCGGCGGCGGGCGATGGAGCTCTTCGGGCGGGCGCTGGAGCGGCGGCCCGACCTCGCGGCGGCCCGGGCGCCGCTCGCCCGCCTCCACCTCGAGGGCGGCGATGCCTCCGCCGCCATCGCCCTTCTCGAGCCGGCGTATCGGGACAACTCGGAGAGCTACGATGCCGTCGTGGTCCTCGGCGAGGCCTACCAGCGAGTGGGGCAGGCCGCCCGGGCGGTTCGGTTTCTCGAGCAGGCGGTCCGCCTCCGCGGCGCCGAACCGCAGGTCCTCAACCTGCTCGCTTCCTGTGAGGCCGAGCTGGGGAACGTCCGGAGGGCGATCGGGTACCTGGAGCGTTCCCTCGAACTCCTGCCGGATCAGGACGATGTTCGGGAGCGTCTGAGACAGCTCGGAAGCGGCTCCCGGGAACGGACGCCGATCAGATGACGGCAGAGGGCGCCGATGGGATGACGGCGCGGGCGCCGATACGTCAGGGGGGTCAGTTCTGGAGCGCCGGCATCCTCACCGGCCCGCCTGGAGCGCCGGTGTCCTCACCGGCCCCCGCCGCAGGCGGGCAATGGTCCGTGGGCCTCTCGGCCCACGGGTCCGTCGGCACGGCGGCGCTGCAGGCGCGAGACTGCCGCAGGGACGGAAGTTGCGCGCAGGCCGGCGAGGACGCCGGCGCTCCATGGAGCCGGCGCACGCTAGTTCAGGGGGCGGATAGGTCAGGGGGGTCAGTTCTGGAGCGCCGGCGTCCTCACCGGCCCGCCTGGAGCGCCGGTGTCCTCACCGGCCCACGGATGAGTCGGCACGGCGGCGCTACAGGCGCGAGACTGCCGCAGGGACGGAAGTTGCGCGCAGGCCGGCGAGGACGCCGGCGCTCCATGGAGCCGGCGCTCGATAGTTCAGGGGGCGGATAGTTCAGGGGGTGGATACGTCAGGGGGGTCAGTTCTGGAGCGCCGGCGTCCTCACTGGCCCGCCTGGAGCGCCGGTGTCCTCACCGGCCCACGGATGAGTCGGCACGGCGGCGCTGCAGGTGCGAGACTGCCGCAGGGACGGAAGTTGCGCGCAGGCCGGCGAGGACGCCGGCGCTCCATGGAGCCGGCGCTCGACAGTTCAGGGGGCGGATAGGTCAGGGGGTGGATACGTCAGGGGGGTCAGTTCTGGAGCGCCGGCGTCCTCTCCGTCCTGGAGCGCCGGTGTCCTCACCGGCCCACGGATGAGTCGGCACGGCGGCGCTACAGGCGCGAGACTGCCGCGGGGACGGAGTTTGCGCGCAGGCCGGCGAGGACGCCGGCGCTCCATGGAGCCGGCGCTCGATAGTTCAGGGGGCGGATAGTTCAGGGGGTGGATACGTCAGGGGGGTCAGTTCTGGAGCGCCGGCGTCCTCACCGGCCCGCCTGGAGCGCCGGTGTCCTCACCGGCCCACGGATGAGTCGGCACGGCGGCGCTGTGGACGCGAGACTGCCGCGGGGACGGAAGTTGCGCGCAGGCCGGCGAGGACGCCGGCGCTCCATGGAGCGTCCGTCCGCCCGGACTGTGGATCGTCGCAGGCAAGGCGCAGGCCGGCGAGGACGCCGGCGCTCCATGGAGCCGGCGCTCCACCAGTTCGTGGAATCCACCTTGACGACCTGTCCAGAAAACCGGCGCCACCTCACTCGCTCCGCAGCAATCCGCTGAACCCGTGCGTGGCGGAAACGGGCAACGGCAGCGTCGCCGCCGCAACGCCGAACGCGGTTCTCACGAGCCTCATCGTTCTTGCTCCCTCGCCGGTCAGCGCCGGTACGGGCGGCCATCCTTGACGACCAGCACGGGGTCGTCGAGGGCCATGATGTCGAACCGAGGATCGCCGTCGATCACGATGATGTCCGCGAGCTTGCCGACCTCGATCGTTCCCAGCTCGTCGCCCATGCCCAGAATCCGGGCGTTGATGCGGGTCGCTGCGGCGATGGCGTCCAGCGGCGCCATCCCGAGGTCCACATGGGCCTTGATCTCGCGCCAGAGCGCCTCGGTGTGGAAGTTCAGCGGCGTCCCCGAATCGGTGCCCATCCCCATGACCGCCCCGGCGTCGATGAACTGGCCGAGGGAGGCGTCGCCGAAGAACATCTGCCGGGGCGTGGTCTGGAAGTAGCCGAGGGTGTGGAAGTTCTCGAAGCTGCGCTGGAACTCCTCGTACATCACCGCCGGCAGGTCCTGGCGGAGCCTCGGATCCTGGAGGCGCTCGGGGAACTGCACCGTCGCCGGGAACACCCAGACGCGGTGGGCGCCGGTGATCACGACCGGCCGGCCGGCGACCACGATGTCGCGGACCAGCTCCGGCTCATAGGGGGGCGTGCCGGCCGATCCGGCGTGGGTCAGCACGTCGATACCAGTCTCGAGCGCGTTCCTGACCTCCTCCGGCCCGTAGACATGAGCGTGTACCCGCAGGCCGTGTTCGTGCGCGGTGTCCGCGATTGCCTGGTAGTCCTCTCGGGTGAGGCCGGCCCACGCCTTGATCACGTCCACGCCCGCAGCGGCGAGACGCTCCACCGCCTCGGACGCTTCCTCGGGAGACGACACACCGATCTGAAACTCCGGCGGCCAGAACCGGACCGCGCTGGTGATCCAGGGACCGCTCATCAGCATCCGGGCGCCGGGGATTTCTCCGCGCGCGATCCGGTCCCGCAGCGAGATGCTGGCCTCGAGCGGGGCCGCCAGATCCACGGCGGTGGTCACGCCGGCGAGAAGAAGCTGCTTCGCCGAGATTTCCATGACCTCTTCGATGGAGATGCCCTCCTCCTCGAGCCAGGGAAACCAGCGGCCGTAGGAGCCGTGTCCGAGGATGGCCAAGTGGGCGTGGAGGTCGATCAGGCCCGGCAGCATGACCCGCCCGCTCGTATCGATCACTTCCGCGTCGTCCGGAATCTCGATCTCGGCGGCCCGGCCGACGGCGACGATCCGGGCGCCCTCGATCACGACCGCGGCGTGGTGCACAGGGGGAACCTCGTACCCGTCGAGCAGCATCCCGCCCACCAGGGCGAGTCGCTGCTGCGCGCCCGCGGGCGCCGCGAGCGCCAGCCCGAGCACCACCAGCGTGGATTTCGTTCCACGGAGCCCCATGAGGCTTACCTCCCGAGTGCAGGAATCCACTGCCGCTTTCGGCGGGCGGGCGGACCGGGCGGCGTCCCCCACCGGGTTCACGGCGCCTCCGATCCGGGAAGGGGGAGTTCCGTCGCCGCCGGCGTCCAACCGAGATCATGCCCGGTCTCTTCCGCCGAACGCAGCGTGAGCGCAGAGAACGTCAACGATTGGGTGTCCAGGATGGCGCCGTCACCGGCGAGCCTGCCGAACACTCCCAGGACACGCCTTGCGCCGTCGTCGCCGAGTGGACTCGGCAGCGCCACTCTCGCCAGGGCGCGGAGGGTTGCGCGGTCCCCCTCATCAAGACTCCGGGCCTGGGCGAAGAGCCGGACGCGCGCAAAAGGCGCGAGCGCCAGCAGGGAAAGGGCCCAGCGGACCACCAGGCGTCGCGTCATGAGTTGTGGCCTCCGCGCTCTGCGTCGGATCCTGGGGACTCAGGGCCTCACGGCCGAGGCCGAGCCACCCTTGAAGACTCTCCCGCCCTTGACGACGGTCTCCACATCGGCGAGCGCCATGATGTTGAAGAGCGGATCCCCGCGGACCACGATGATGTCGGCGAGCTTGCCGGCCTCGATGGTGCCCAGGTCCGAGGCGACGCCGAGGATCCGCGCGTTGATCCGGGTGCTCGCGGAGATGGCTCGCTGGGGAGACATCCCGAGATCCACGTGGGACTTGATCTCCCTCCACATCGCTTCGGTGTGGAAGTTCATCGGCGTCCCCGAGTCGGTGCCCATCCCCATGACCGCTCCGGCGTCGATGAACTGGCCGAGCGAGGCATCCCCGAAGAACATCTGACGCGGGGTGGTGCGGAAGTACCGCAGCGTGTGGAAGTTCTCGAGGGAGCGCTGGACCTCGGCGTACATGTCCGGGGGAAAGTCCGCGTTCAGCCTCGGGTCCTGGAGCCGTTCGGGGAACGCCACGGTCGCGGGAAAGACCCACACCCGGTGGGCTCCGGTGATCACCACCGGGACTCCGCGGACGACGATGTCGCGGAGTAGCTCCGGCGGGTAGGGCGGAGTCCCCGCCGAGCCGGCGTGGGTCAGGACGTCCACGCCGCCCTCGAACGCGTTCCGGACGTCCTCCGGCGCGTAGACGTGGGCATGGACCTTGAGGCCATGCCGGTGGGCTACTTCGACGATGGCCCGGTAGTCCTCGAGGATCAACCCCGAGTGGGCCTTGATCACGTCCACGCCGGCGCGGGCGAGCTCGTCCGCGGACGCAGCCGCCCCCGCGGGGCTGGTGACCTCGATCTGGTAATCCTCCGGAAAGACTCCGACCCGGCGCGCGAGCCACGGCCCGCTCATCCACAGCCTCGGCCCCGGAATCTCCCCCGCGTTGACCCGGTCGCGGACGTTCAGGCTGCCGCGGAGCGGTCCGCCGAGGTCCATCGCGGTGGTCACCCCGGCCATCAGCAACTGCTTCGCCGAGATGGCCATCACCTCGTCGATCGTCTCTTCCCGGCCGCGCTCCTCCATCCACGGGAACCACTCGCCGTAGGACCCGTGTCCCAGGATCACCAGATGGGCGTGGAGATCGATCAGTCCCGGCAACATCGTCCGGCCGCTGGTATCCACCACCTCGTAGTCGGCGGGGATCTCGACTTCCGCCGCCCGTCCCACCCGGACGATGCGGTCGCCCTCGATGAGCACCGCCGCGTGATGGAGCGGTGGGACTTCGTAGCCGTCGAGCAGCATCCCGCCGACGAGGGCGAGCCGGTTCTGCGCCGCCGCTCCGGCCGCGGCGAGGACGAGCGCGAGCGCCGCCGCGCCCGGGATCGGGAACGAAAGCCCCCAAGTTCTTTGACTCACGTCACCTCTCCTTCCCGCCGCCGACCCGCGAACCGGACGCGGACGGTCGGCGGCTTGGGAATCGGGCCGCCGCCGCGCGGGCGGGCGGCGGCGAGCCCCGCCATCGGTCGACCGGCGGTCTAGAACCGGTACCGGATTCCTCCCTGGAACTGCCGGGCGTCGCGCGCGCGACGGCGCACCATGAACGAACCGGAAATGATGTTCCGGTTCGACCCGTAGTAGTTCACGTGGTTCGTCAGGTTGTAGCCCTCGAGGAAGAGCTCGAGTTGCTGGGCCGCGCCGAACGGGAAGATCTTCGTGAGCCGGAAGTCCAGGGTGACGAAGGTATCGAGGTCGAGCAGCGAACCGTCGATGGGACTGAGGCCGCGGGTCGCTCTGAGATCGTTGATGATCCCGAGCGCCTCATTCACGTTGCTCCGGCCCACAGTGTGTTCGAGCCCGGGCGGCTTGTCGTGCTGGCGCTGGTTGTCGCCATCGATGTCGAAGCCCGCTTCGGCGCGCACCGGCTGTCCGCTCAGGATGCGGAAGATGCCGCTCACCTGGATGTCCCAGGGAAGGATCGTGGACCCCGCGAGGGTGAGGTTGTGGCGGTTGTCGAGGTCGCTGTAGCCCTCTTCGTTGCGGGCTCCGCTCATGAAGTCCCGCATGGTTCCGGGATACCACTGATAGTGGCCCACCCCGTTGCGGTAGCTCCGCGACAGCGTGTAGGACGCCTGGAGGCTGTCGCCGCCGCGCACGCGCCGTCGAAGCTGGACCTCCACGGCGTTGTACCAGGTCTCGGTGAAGTTCGTCATGACCTTCACCTCGCTGAATCCGCTGATCGGGCGCGGGTTGTCGGCGCTGATGCGCCCGGCCGCCGGCAGGTTGTAGTCGAGGGCCCCGAGCTGCTTGTCCGCGTAACTGTGGACGAGGTCCACGTCGAGCGACGTCTGCGGGTTCATCTGCCATCCGAAGCCGACCGTCGCCGTGAGGGACTGGGGAAGCTGGTAGTCGTCGTCAATGAGGAACACCGACCGGGCGCCGCCCAACACGAATTCCTCGAGGCTCTTGCCGCCGAGCGTCGCGTTCTGATCCGGGTAGTTGGCGAGCAGCGCCGGATCGCCGATCCGAACCGCGGTCCCGACCAGCCGGTCCTGCGTGGTGAGCTGGAACCAGGGACGGTTCCGGGTCACGTACTGTCCGACCCCGCCGCGTACGACGAACGTTCCCCGCCCGCCGACGTCCCAGGTGAGCCCCACCCTCGGCTGGATGTTGTTGGCGTCGGTGCCCCGGTTCGCGCTGACGAAATTGTCGATCCCGCTGTACGCCGGGTTGGCCCGGATTTCGTCGTAGGTGTCATTGAGGCGGATGTTCGTGTCGAGGTCGTAACGAAGACCGAGGTTCATCTGCACGTTGTCCGCCGCCTGCCAGTCATCCTGCAGATAGAGGCCGATCTGGTTCGAGTTGTATTCGTAGAAGCCCGGCGTCTGCTTGACGAAGGCGTAGGGATGGGTTGCCGGATCGTTCGGGTCGAACGGAGCGTCGGTATCGAAGTGCCACTGCCCGCTCTCGTTGAAGTGCGCCTCGAACTCATGGGTTGCGGTGGTGAAGTCGCCGCCGATCTTGATGTTGTGGTTCGCCTTGTTGATGTACAAGGTCTCGTAGAACGAGAAACGCTCCCGGGGGAAGAACTGCGGAAGCGTGAAGTTCTGTCCGGTGGTCACCGACGGGCGGTTGATGCCCGGATCGAAGCTGTGGGGCGTCGTTTCGACGTTGTGATTCAGGTAGTGGAAGCGGACGGTGTTCACGGTGTCCGCCGACAGAATCCAGTTGTCCTCCACGACCACGCTGTGGGCCCGGGTGTGATCGTCCACGAACTGGGTCGCCGAGGTTGGCGTGTTCGTCCGCTCGCCGTTGTAGTTGTCGAGCGAATACCGGATGAAGAGAGCGTTGTCGGCGTTGAAGCGGTGATCAAGCTTCGCGAGAGCGAGTTGCTTCGTCGTTCCGGCCTCGAACACGCCGTTCTCGCGCGCCGAGAACGGATTGCTGGGCGGGAGGGAAATGATCCGGCTGTTCGCCACGCTGTGGTACTCCACGCTGCCGAAGAAGTGGGTCCGGTCACGCACGACCGGGCCGCCCAGCGTGGCGCCAAGGCGCCGCTCGTCAAAGGGAGGCTTCTCGTCGGCAAACTCGTTCTTCGAGCTGAACCGCTCGTCGCGGGCGAAGACGTAGCCGGTGCCGCTCAGGTCGTTCGTCCCCGACTTGGTCAGCGTCGTCACCACCGCGGTGAGGGCGGCGCCGTACTGCGCATCGAACTGGTTTCGATAGACCTTGAACTCCTGCACCGCATCCTGCGCGATGTTGATCGAGGGGTTCCCCCAGATGGCGTCGTCGATGTCGCCACCGTCGATCAGGGTCGAATAGGCGTTCCGCTGGTCGGCCGCTCCTCCGAACTTCACCGCCGCGAATTTCTGGTAGTGCGGGGTGGCGCCCGGCATGATCGTCGCAAGGGCCAGGAAATTCCGGTTCAGCACCGGAAGATCCTCCACCTGTTCGTTCGTCACCACCGAAGACGGCTGCGCCTTCGTGAGCTCGACCAGCGGCGCCTCCGCCGTGATGGTCACGGTCTCTTCGACCCCGGCGAGATCGAGAACGAACTCGGTCTCGACCTCGTAGCCCATGAGCAGCTCGATCTCCTGTCGCTGGGTGGCGAATCCGGAGAGTTCTGCCGTGACCTCGTAGAGCCCCGGTTGGAGCGCCACCGCGCGGAAGGAGCCGGAGGAGCCGGTCGTGAGCACCTGCGCGAATCCGGTCCCGGTGTTCAGGACCGTGACGGTGGCTCCGGGAAGCGCTCCCCCCTGTCCATCCGCCACCGTGCCCGCGATGTTTCCACCAACGACCTGGGCCGCGGCCGCGCCGGGTAGAGCGACCAGGGCTCCGGCAGAAAGAAGCGCGGCGAGCGGCGCCATGCGAAGTCGTTGTCGTGCTGGCTGCATGGTACGAACTACCCTCCTTGCTGAGAGAACGATCGTGGGGTTGAGAAGTCGTCCGGAACGCGCGACGGCGCGTTCCGATGGTTCGCCGTCACCGTCCATCCGGAGGTCGGGTGACCGGGGACTGCCAAGCAGAATCCACAAAGAGCGAGCAGCTCACGAGAGCCATCTGGTTCACATCGCATCCGTCAACGCCATTAGAACGGTCGGGATCGTCTCGGGGCAACCGTGAACCTGGGACGCAAGCCACGGAACATGGAGTCGGCCGGAAAGTCGTCGTATTGTCACCAACAAGTCACGTTTCATTCATGTCAATCCGAATATTGGCGCAATCGAGCTGGCGGGAGGCGCATCCCGCCAGCCATCGCGACGCCCTATGGAGCGCCGGCGTCCTCGGACGGTGCGGCGCAGGCCGGCGAGGACGCCGGCGCTCCAGGTGGGCGCGGGGGTTCCGCGCGGGTCGTGCCGCTCTTTACTCGTTCCTTGCAGCGGAGGCCCGCCCGCATGATTTCCCGTGGCCTGATTCGTTCGCTCCTCGTGCTGGGACTCGCGAACATCCCCTCGGTAGAGGCCCAGGACGATGCGGCGATCCCGTCGCCCGAAGACGTGCTCGGGTTTCCGATGGGCGCGTCGCTGACCACCTACGACGGGCTCTACCGCTACCTCGACGCGATCCGGCACTCGGGGCGCCTGAGGATCTCGACCTTCGGCGAAAGCCTCGAGCATCGTGAGCTGATCCTGCTGACGATCAGCACCCCGGGCAACCTGGCAAGGCTGAACGAGATCCAGGCCGACACCCGGCGCCTCGCCGACCCCCGGGACCTCGGCGACGAGGAAGCGGAGGCCATCATCGCCCGCACGCCTGCCGGCGTGTTCCTGAACTACGGCAATGACGGCAACGAGTCCGCGGCCTTCGAGGCGGCGCTCTGGATGGCGTGGGAGCTCCTCGACGGACGCTACGACAGCCTTCTGGACGACACCGTGGTCTACATCGTCCCCGCGTCGAACCCGGACAGCCACGAACGGTTCGCTGCCTGGTTCAAGGCCACCGCCCGCTGGCCGGACGGCGACCCCGACCCGAACGCCGCCGAGCACCGCGCCCCCTGGGGCCTTTCGACGAACAACAACCACTACCAGATCAACCTGAACCGGGATTCCGTCTGGAGCACCCAGCCGGAAAACCGGGCGCTCCTCCGGCTCTACCTCGAAACCCGCCCCATGGTCTTCGTGGATCACCACGGCGAGACGGACTCCTACATCGGCCCGTGGATGGTGGAGCCGCTGCACGCTGTCCTGACCGCAAACCAGCGCGGCTGGCTCCGGGAATTCGGCGCCCGGATGGCGCGCGATTTCGCCGCTGCCGGGTACCCCTACAGCGCCTGGGAGTTCGGCCAGTTCGATCCCGGCTACTGGGACACCCTGCCGAACTTCACCGGGTCCATCGGCTTCACCCTGGAGACGACCGGCGGCGGCTGGCGCGGGCTGCGCATCGAAAAGCCCGGCGGCGGCGAATACACGCTGCGCGACGGGATCGAGCAGCACCTGGTCGCCGACCGCAGCCTCCTCGCCTTCACCGCGGAGCGCCGGGAGCGGCGCCTCAACGACTACCTCGCCTACCGCCGCGACGTGCTCGACGGCGCCGGAGAGCCGGCCGGGTGGGTGGTTTCCGGCGACGCCGACCCGGCCCGGCTCGATGCCGTGCGGGGCCTCCTGCTGCGTGCCGGGGTGGAGGTCCGCCGGACCACCGCGGAAGCGGTGCTGGCCGGCGCCCGGCCCATGTTCCCGGCCCGGGGCCCGGCCGGCGAGGTCCGCCTGCCGGCGGGCAGCCTGGTCGTTGCCCGCGACCAGCCCGAGGGGCGGCTGGCGCAGGTGTTCCTCGAAGAGGACGCCCGGTTCAGCGAGGCGTTCCTGGACCAGGTGGACGAGCATCGGGAGCGTCGCCGCGACCCGGGCTTCGCCCACCCGGACATCTGGACCACCGCCGACGCCTTCTACGACATCACCGCGTGGTCGGTCCCGCTGACGTACCGCCTCCCCGCGTGGGTCGTCGCGGACGCCGCCGGCCTGCCTCCGGAGAGTGCGTCGGACCTCCTCCCGTTTCCGACCGATCCGGTCGCCGAGCCGTCACCCACCTCCGGCGCCTTCGAGCGGCCGGACGCCGCGTTCGCCTTCCTGGTCCGGGGCGATTCGGATCACGCCGCCCGGGCGGCCGTCTGGCTGCGGAACAACGAGGTTCCGTTCCGCGCCGCCACCGCGTCCTTCGAAAAGGACGGGCGCGACTACGACCGAGGCTCGCTGCTCGTCCTGGCCGGGGAAGCCCCGGACCCCGGCAGCCTGCGATCCGGACTCGCCGACCTCGCCGCTTCGGGGGCCCGGATCACCGGCGTGGACGACCCGTTGACCGCCGCCGGACCCCACCTCGGCTCCGACCGCTTCGTCCCGGTGCGCACCGGCGCGGTCGCGATGGTCATGGACGGCCCCATCCGTCCCTCCGCCTACGGCCACGCCTGGCATCTCTTCGAGCGGCGCGTCCGGTTGCCGTTCACCGCGCTCCCGTGGGGTCGACTCGCCGCGACGGACCTGCGCCGCTACCGGGTGCTTGTTCTGCCCGACGGAGGCTTCCCCGACCCCGCCAGCGATCCAGCCGCCGCGTCGATCCTCGACCACCTCGGCGCCTGGGTTCGGGGCGGGGGAACCCTCGTCGCGATGCGCGGCGCCTCGGCCTGGCTCGCGGGGGAAAACGTGGAGTGGACCCGTTCGCGGCTCCAGCCCGGCGTCGCGGCGAAGTCGTCGTTCATGACCGACGGCGGCCGCCCCGACGATCCCCCGTCCGACGCGGCTCCGTCCGACCTGGCCGCGGAGGTGATCCCCGGCGCCATCCTCCGGGTCCTGCCGAATCCCGAGAGCTTCCTCAGCTTCGGCTACCCGGAACCGTTCCCGGTCATGGTCTGGTCGAGCCTCGCCTTCGAGCCGGACCCGATGGTCGCCGCCGGGGCCCGCTTCCCCGACGATCCCGCCGCGCTCCTCGGCAGCGGCTTTGCCTTCCCCGACTCCCTCGAACGCCTCGCCGGCACGCCCTACGTCGTGACGGAGCGCGTCGGCGCCGGCCGGGTGGTCCTTTTTCTCGACGACCCGAACTTCCGCCTCTTCTGGGACGGCCTCACCCGGCTCTTTCTGAACGCCGTCCTCTTCGCCCCCTCTTTCTGATCCCCACCCGCCCATCGCCACCCGCCCTGCCCGCCTGGAGCGCCGGTGTCCTCACCGGCCACCGCCGCAGGCGGTCATGGACCTCCGCCGCAGAACCTCCCCTCTCCACCGGAGGCGGGGCGGCGAGGGCGTCGATGATCCCCATCTCTGCCTGGTTGGGGCGGTTGACCGACGCTTTCGATCAACCGACGGACGAAGACGGAACCGGACAGCCCCTCCATCGCAGCCCGCGCCTTCAGGCGACGGTGCAGCTCGACGGGAACGTTCCGGATCTGGACATGCGTCCTCGTGCGCGCCGCAGGAAGCCCAACGGGCTACCTGGTGAAGGCCATCCCACGTCGTCGCGCGCCGCGCCTCGCTTCACCAGCCAGCCGGTCAGGCGGCGCCGGCGCCATCCGGTGGGCGTCTCAATTCCTTCGCGAACCGACGGAGGCCGGCAGCGACTCCTGGCCAGGGTCTCGCGAGGTCGAGCGACCGAACGTGCAGCGGGTGTCCGTCGAGGGCGCCGGAGTAGCGGAAGCTGTCGCCGACGGTGGCGTAGAGGAGCCAGCCGGGAATCGGCGGACCGCCGCCCGGGTAGTTCTTCAGGTAGGCGAACACCTGGTGCAGGTGGCCCGAGCGGAGCTTCCCCTGCGTGAACGGTTCCCTCACGCACTTGATTTCGACGAGGACCGGATCCGGTCCTTTGCGGCGGACCGCGATGTCGGCGTACATCAGCGGGAGGCCGGGTCCTTCGGGGGCCGTCGCGTCTCGCCAGTGAATCTGCGTGTTGCCGGGCGGAACGCGGAGGTCGGGGGCTTCGATCCGGAGGACGTTGCGGACCGCGGTCTCGAAGAGTACGCCGGTCTCGGCGTCGCCGAGGTCGTAGTCGGGGAAGTCGAAATCGTCCCCATCCGCTTCGGGGATGGCCTCTTCATGAACCAGCCGGCACACCCGCAGAAGAAACCGGTAGATCTGGTTGTTGCGGTGGATCTGCACGCGGTCGAACAGCTCGGTGCGCAACCGGATCCCGCGGATGCCGGCGGTCCGCTGGATCAGTACCGCCAGGTGGTCCCGGAGTTTCCTGTCGAGCCCTGCGGCCCGCCAGACGCGCCGCATGGTGGCGAGTGATTCCGTTCAGCCCACCAGCGTAGACACCTTGCCGAGCACCTCTGCAACGACTCGCGGCGGGGCCTTGGCGGCGAACCGAAGACCCCGCGCCCGCCAATCCAGGCTGCGGATCTGATCGGCGAGCACCACACCGCTGATGGGTCCACTCGTGGGCAGTGCCACCTCGAAGGGATAGCCCCGGGTCGCGGATGTGACAGGGCACAAGAGGGCAAGGCTGGACTTCGAGTTGTATTCCTTCGGGCTCACCACCAGTGCCGGACGATGGCCCGCCTGTTCATGTCCCGCGTGGGGGGTGAAGTTGAGCCACACCAGGTCGCCCCGGTCGGGCATATGGAGGTCGGTCACCACGCCTCGGCGCCCTTCGCATCGCCCCAGTCGGTTTCCCCATGGCGGTTTGTCGGCGTGATGCCCGCGACCAGCGCCTTCAATTCGTAACGTTTCTTGCGCAGGATCACCTGGTTGCGACCGGGCACGAGGTCCACGACGACGCCTTCCCGAACGCCCCAGTGTTCGGCGACTGGCTTCGGGATCCGTACTGCGAGGCTCGCTCCCCAGCGAACCACCTGCGTCGTCAGCGGCATTGCGTTCTCCCTTCTACAGATATCTGGAATATATCTCCAGACAGGGCAGACGACCAGCTCGCGCAGCTCGCCGGGGAGAGCACGGCTGCCTCGGCCCGGATGTGCCGAGCGTCGCGGGGCTCAGCGGTGGAGGCGGCGGCAGGTGATGCCGAGTTCCTCGGCCCTGGGGAAGGAGGGCGCCGATGATGAAGGTGATGTGCTCGCCGAGTTCCGCTCCGGGCAGTTCCGCGCCCACCCGGCATTCGTGCCGCTCCACTCTGGCGGCGAACGCCCTGGACTCCAGCTACGTCCTTCCTCCCCCGCGAGCGACGGCTGCGGGTTTGTCGCGGCAGCTGCTCAAGCGCACACGTGCCAGCGGCTTGCGGGAAGGCCCCGAGCCCCGCAGGGCTACTCCGGGACCGCGATGCCGCAACTGTCCGCGATCGAACGCGCCAGCCTCTCGAAGTCTTCGCGGCAGTCCATGACCGCGTAGTAATGGCCGCCCAGCGCGCCGTCCGCCGCCCTCAGAGCGAACACCGGCTTGCGCGCCTCCTGCGCCATCGGAATCAGGCTCCGGTAGTGCTTCAGTGTCCCGAGACAGTAGGGATCGTCCGCACCTGACGCGGGAGCGGGTGCGGCGTCGCCGCAGATTTCCACTCGGTAGACGCCTGGAATTCGCCGAATCCACTGTTCGCAGGCGTGCACCGGCCGGTTCGCCCGGACCGCATGCTGCATCACCACGTAGCCGGCGGGATGCGGGCCCCCGTCCGGCAGAGCAAGGTCCGGCCCCGTCGGGCGGCGGTCCAGACGGTCCTGCCAGCCCGCTCGCCATTCGCTGAGCGTCGGCCCGAGGTTCCTTAGCCCCTGGAGGGAAAACAGATCGGGACCAAGGGGGAAGACCACGAAGTCCGCTGCGAGCAAGGCAGCGCGATTGATGGCGCCGAGATTCGGGCCGACATCCATCAACACGACATCAGCATGCCGACGCGCCGCTACGCCCGAAAGGATGCGGTAGAACGCCGACTGGGCGCGAAAGGCGGCCTCGTCCCGGTTCATGCACTCGGGCCACGAAGTGGCAAGCCGGGCCTCGAACCGAGAAAGGCCCAGGTCTCCGACCACCACCGTCAGGTGGTCCTCAACGCGTTCTCCGTGCGCGGGGTTGATGTCGCCTATGCCGCGCAGGATCGGCTCCACGGCGCCGAGAATGCTCAAGGGATGGTCGGCATCGTCCGGCCAGACCTCTTCCAACCTGCTGTCGTCCAGGAACATGGCCGTCAAATTGGCCTGAGGGTCGAGGTCGGCGGCGACGACGCTCAGGCCCGTGTCGGCGTACATCCACGCGAGGTGATACGCAATCGTGGTCTTCCCCACGCCGCCCTTGTTGTTGAAGAACGCGATCGTCTTCATGGCCGCGCCCGCATCGTCACCAGGACGTGCGCCGGATCGAACTGGAACTCCGCGTCCGGATTCCTGTTGGCCCGCAACGCTGCCTGAGCCGCCAGGACTCCACGTCCGAACCGGTTCACGTATCCAAGGGTCGCCATCGCCTCGGCGATGACCGGATTCCGATAGCTTGTCCGATGGGGAAAGTCCGCCGGCGCGATCCCGTAGAGGCCGCCCGGATTCTGGATCTCGAGGCGGTCCGTGAACCAGTTGAAGCGAACGGGCGCGGTCGATTCGTAGAGCCGGTGCATGACGGCGTTCAGCAGGAGTTCCCGAATCGCGGCTTTCGGATAGCGCCGCTCGTGTCGTTCCCGAAGCGTCGTCTCCGGGACCGGCCGGGCGTCGGTGGGAAGGGACGCGAGCAGATCCACCTCGCGCAGAACGGTCAGCAGGTCGCCGGCGACCGTACGGCTGCGGATGGGTTCGCTTGCCAGCGACGTTCCCGCCCACTGCACGAACTGGATCCATGCGCCGGGGATCCAGCGCAACGGATCCCGGGCGAACAGCAGGAGCGCCGCATAGGTCGGACATCCGTGCCGGAGGTCGAAGAACCGAAGGGAGGCGAGCTGTTCCCTGACGCCCCGGTCGTTCTCGAGGAGCACATCGGGGGACACCGCGTGCGGCAGATAGCCGATCCGGAACAGGTCCTCCGCCAGGTCGTGGATGGACGAGCCGGCGGCGGGCCGCAGGTCGAACGTGGCCAGGCCGAAGGCGCGCCTTTCCGTCAGAATCTGCTCTTCCTGCCTGGTCGCCACGCGCCGGGTCGGCCCCACCCGCACCCACACGCGTCCCCGGTAGCGCACCGGAGGAAAGTCGGCGGGCTGAACCTCGACCACGGCCACGTCACCCTCGGCAAGAGCGACCTTGTGCACCACCAGAGACGGGATCGGTCCCAGGCTCACATTGGACCGCAGCCCGGCCAACCGCTTCAGAAGCCGGTCGGAGACCGTCCACCCGGCCGGCGACCCGGTGTCATGGACGCCAAACACAATGAACCCCGGTCGTCCGTGCGCCGGCAGGTCGTTCGCGAACGCGCAGGCTGCCTGCGCGAACTTGTCGGTCCTCCCGGGCGACGAAGTCGTGAATTCCACCCGGTCGGATTCCCTCCTGGCGAGGAGTTCCCGGAGGCGGGCCGCGTCCACGGCGTCAGGAAGGGGGAAGTCTTCGGCCGGTGATGCCGAGCTCATCGGCGTGGGGACGGAGGGCGCCGATGATGAAGGTGATGTGCTCGCCGAGTTCCACTTCGAGCAGTTCCGCGCCCACCCGGCATTCGTGCCGCTCCACCTTGGCGGCGAATCCCCGGGACTTCAGCTTCTTCTTCACGCTCTTCGCCTTGAGCGTCGACACCCCGTCGGGCCGGACCAGGCAGCAGGCGCAGATGAAGCCGGTGAGCTCGTCGCAGGCGAGCAGAGCCCGGTCCAGGGGCGACTTCAGCTCGACGCCCCACTTCGTGTAGTGGCCGGAGATGGCGTGGGCGAGCTCCTCTTCACCGCGCTCCCGCAGCCAGGCCACGATCCGGTTCGGGTGTTCCTCCGGCCATTTCTCGTAGTCGGCGTCGTGGAGCATCCCGGCGATCCCCCAGACCTCCGGGTCGGCATCGGGACCTCCGTAACGGGCGGCGGCGGCGCGCATGACCACCTCCACCGCCCGCGCGTGTTTGCGCAGCGATTCCGTTTCGCACCAGTCGGTGAGGTGCGCCCAGGCTTCCTCTCGCGTCAGGTTCATGCCGCTTTCGCTCCCTTCGGCGGGCAGCAGGACTCGATGCTCCATTTGCCGGCGCCGCCGGTGGCGAGCAGGAGGAAGACGAAGCAATAGACCATCGCCAGTTCGCCGTCGTTGGCGATCGGGAGCAGGCCCTCCGGCTGGTGGCGGTAGAAGTAGGCCACCGCCATCTGCCCCGAGGCGAGGAAGGCGGCGATCCGGACCTGGTAGCCGACCAGAATCAGCGCCCCGGTCACGAGCTCCACGATGCCGGCGGTGTTGTAGAGCCACGCCGGGGAGTAGGGCGTGCCGTCGCCGAGCAGGAATCCCACCGCCACGACCCCGTGGCAGAGGAAGCCGAACCCGGCGACGATCCGCAGGAGCGCGTAGGCGGTTTCACGGTGGCCGGACAGAAAACTCTTCATTGCATCACCTTCGAATCCGGGAGTGTCATCGTTCGTCCGGCAGCGCCATCGCGACGAACTCGCCGGGGTGGTTCGGGGCGCCGACCGCGACCACGATGAACTGGCGGCCGTCCACCAGGTAGCTCATCGGTGTCCCCGACTGGTTCGCGGGGAGCTCGGTCTCCCACAGGATCTCGCCGGTCGCCTTGTCGTGGGCGCGGAACATCGGTCCGCCGCTGCCGTAGGCGGCGAACATTCCGCTCCCCTCCCCGGCGAAGAGCAGCGTCCTGGTCACCAGCAGCCCGCCCCGGTCGCGCTGGCCGGTGCGTCCGAGCTCGACGCCGGCGAGGGCAGGGTGCTCCCGCACCCACTCCGGCGTGTCGCTGTTCGGGATCTGCCAGAGGATCTCGCCCCGGTTCAGATCGAGCGCGGTGATGAGCCCCCACGGCGGCTTCAGAAGCGGCAGCCCCTGCGGTCCGCCCCCCTCCGGCAGACGCAGCTCCCGGGCCCGCCCCTGGATGAAGTCCATCGTGGAGCGCTCGGGGTCGTTCTCGAGCCCGAGCACGTTCATGTCGAGGCCGGAGGAGACATAGACGACTCCGGTCTCCGGATCGGCGGCCACGCTCGGCCAGTTCGCGCCGCCGAGCGCCCCCGGCACGGTGAGCGTGCCCCGGTTCCCGCGCTCCACCATGAGCGTCGGCGGGGTGAAGAGCGGACCCAGGGTGTAGAAGTTCGCGATGGCGCGCGCCTCGGCGTGGAGATCGGGGGTCAGATCGAGGAGGTCGTCTTCGCTCACCCCCTGCCGCTGGAACGGCGGGGGCTTCGTCGGAAACGGCTGCGTCGGGGAGGTCTTCTCGCCGGGCACGTCGCTCGCCGCCACCGGGCGCTCCTCGATGGGCCAGACGGGCTCGCCGGTGCGGCGATCGAACACGAAGGTGAAGCCCTGCTTCGTTACCTGGGCGAGCGCAGGGATCTCCCGAGCGTCCACCACGAGGTCGAGCAGCACCGGAGCGGTGGGGAGGTCGTAGTCCCAGATGGGGTGGTGGACCGTCTGGAAGTGCCAGACGCGCTCTCCGGTGCTCACGTCGAGCGCCACCACGCTCTGGCTGAAGAGGTTGTCCCCCGGGCGGTGGCCGCCGTAGTAGTCGCCGGTCGGCGCTTCGGTCGGCAGGTAGACCAGCCCGAGCTCCGGATCGGCGCTCATCCACGCCCAGACGCCGGTGTTGCCGGTGGTGCGCCACGCGTCGCTTTCCCAGGTGTCGTTCCCGAATTCGCCCTCGCGGGGGATCGTGTGGAATGTCCAAAGCAGCTCGCCCGTCCGCGCGTCGTAACCTCGGACCGGCGAGGGCGCGTTCTCCGGCGACGGCGGCGCGCTGCCGCTGACCAGCGCCGCCCCGAGCACGACGACATCCCCGACGACCGTCGGAGGCGCCCCGGCTCCGATGCGGGCAGTCTCCAGGTTCACTTCCCGGCCGAGGTTGCGGCGGAGGTCCACCATGCCGTCGAGCCCGAAGCCGGGGATGGGCCTGCCGCTCGCGGCGTCGAGGGCCACGAGGCGGTAGGCCGGGGTCACGAGGAACAGCCGGGCCGACTCTCCGTCGCTCCAGAACGCGAGCCCCCGCCCCGAGGTCGCCCGAGGCGCCGACTCGCCCCGCTTTCCCTCATCGAGGCGGTAGGTCCACAGCGTCTCCCCGGTCGCCGCGTCGATCGCGGCGGCTGCCCGTCGGGCGCCGGCGGTCACATAGAGCGTCCTGTCCAGCATGATCGGCGTGGTCCGCAGGTTGAAGTCCGGCCGGGGGCCGTAGTTCTGCGAGGTCCACCGCCAGACGATCTCCAGCTCGTGAACGTTCTGCCGGTCGATCTGGTCCAGCGGCGAGTACCGCGTGGAAGCCAGATCCGCCGCGTAATGCGGCCACTCCCCCGCCACGCGCTGTCCGCCGGCGGAGGCCCCCCCGGTGACTGCCAGCGCCAGGAGCGCCGCAAACGGACGGAACATCAGCCTCCCGGATGCCAGATCCGGTAGATGGCGTCGGCGCGGTCGTCGCTCACGAGGATGTCGCCGGCGGGGAGTTCGAGGACATCCACGGGTCGGCCCCAGGGGCTCTCGTCGGGCTTCCCGATCCAGCCGGTGACGAAGTCCTCGTAGCCGGCGGCGACGCCGCCTTTGGTCCGCACCAGCGTGAGCCGGTAGCCGATCCGCTCGGTCCGGTTCCAGGAGCCGTGCTCGGCGACGATCGCCTGGCCGCGGAACTCCTCGGGGAACTGGTCCCCCCGGTAGAAGGCCATCCCGATCGCGGCCACGTGCGGCCCGAGCTGCTGCGTCGGCGGCTCGAACTCGTCGCAGGAACGCTCACGCTCGAACCACGGGTCCGGCCGATCCCCGCCGTGGCAGTAGGGATAGCCGAAGTGCTGGCCGATCTCGGTGAGGATGTTCATCTCGCCCGGCGGGTTGTCGTCGCCGAGCCAGTCGGGGTTGTTGTCGGTGAACCACATCTGCCCGGTCTCCGGGTGCCAGTCGAACCCGACGGACATGCGGACCCCGGCCGCGGCCACCTCGATGTCCGACCCGTCGGGCTGCATCCGGGCGATCGAGGCGAAGAGCGGATTCTTCGAGTCGCAGCGGTTGCAGGGCGCCCCCACCGGCACGTAGAGCATTCCGTCGGGGCCGAAGTCGATGAACTTCCAGCCGTGGTGCCGCATGTCGGGAAGCTCGTCGGTGACCAGCACCGGCTCCCCCGGATCGGCGAGGCGCGCCTCGATGTCGTCGAACCGGAGGATCCGGTTCACCTCCGCCACATAAAGGCTGCCGTCGCGAAACGCGACCCCGTTCGGCATGAAGAGGCCCTCGACGAGCGTGTGGACCTCGTCCGCCTCGTGGTCGCCGTCCCGGTCGGCGATGGCGTAGACGCTGCTCGAGGCGCCCCGGGTGCCCACGAAGATGGTGCCGTCGTCGCCCCGGGTCAGGGACCGCGCTCCGGGAATGCGCCCCCAGACCGAAATCTCGAAGCCCGGGGGCAGGGTGAGCGTTTCGAGCGGCAGCGGCCCCATGGCGAACCCCGACTGGGCGGGCGCCGCCGCCGCCGCCGCCAGCAGAAAGGAAAACGCCGCTGCCGCTCTGTACATCAGTTGTCAGCTCCTGCTTCCGCTTCGGAAACGTGGGGAATCGCCTCGACGAGCAGCGCGAGCGCGTCCTGGAGCGCCCGGTTCGCATGGCCGTCGAACGAACCCTGGTACAGCCCGAGCCGGGCGATCACCATTTCGTGCTCGGGCACGATGATCGTGCTCTGGCCGCCGGCTCCGGCGAAGCTGTAGGTGCTGTTCGGCAGCGACGGGAACCGCTTCTCGCCGCCCCGAACCGGGTTGTTGATCCAGATGAGTCCGCCGTAGATCGGCCGGCCGTCGGCCTCCCAGGAGGGAGCCACGGAGGTCGCGAACTCCACGAACTCTTCGGAGAGCACCCGCTCCCCGTTCAGTCCGACGCCCCCGTCGAGGTAGAGCTGCCCCAGCCGGGCCCAGGCGCGGCCGCTGCCGAAGCCGTAGCCGTTCAGGAGGAAGTTGCCGTGGGGATCGGCCTCCGCCACGAACCGGGACGCGCCGATCCTGTCGAAGAGGTGCGTCTGCGGGAACTGGTGGTAGTTCTCGCCCCGCGCCTCGACGCCGAGCCGCACGATGTGGTTCGTGAGGATCGGGTCGCAATTGCGGTAGCGGCCGACGGTGTTCGGCGCCCACTGGGGCGGCCGCCGGGTGGCCCATTCGTGGGAATCGATGGTGCTGGTGTAGAGGTAGAGGTGGTCCGGGTACCCCATCGTGGCCTCGTCGTACTCCGGATCGCCGGCGTTCACGCAGCGCAGCCCGCTCGACATCTGCAGGATGTCCTGAATGCGGATCGTGCCCCGCACGTCGTCGGGGTCCTCGTGCCAGGCATCGATCGGGGCGGGCTGGTCGAGGGTGTAGTCGCCCTGGGTGATGAGGACCCCCAGCAGCGTCGCCGAGAGGCTCTTGTTCATGGACCAGCTCTCGAGCGGCGTGTCCTTCGTGATGCCGTCTTCCTCGCGGTAGCGCTCGGCCACGAGCCGGCCCCGGTGAAGCACCACAAAGGCAAGGGTCATGGCTTCCTCGGCGAACGCCGCGTCCACCGCCGCTTCGAGCTTCCCGGCGTCCACGTCGTCCGGCAGCGGCTCGTCGGGAAGCACATCGCCGGCCGGCCAGGGATCGTCCACGTTCACCGTCGAGGTGACGGGAACCGTCTCGTAGAACGGGGCGCCCTCACCGATCGGCAGGGCCACGCAGCCCTGGTCGCCGTGGAGGACCGCCGTCCGGGTCACCCCGGTGTCCGTCGTGATCCGGACCATCTGCTCGTCCATTTCCACCTCGCGTCCGGGCAGCCGGTCCCGATACTGGTAGCGGGCGGTGAAGCCGCCGATCTGCTCCTGGGCGGCTTCGAAGTCGAGGCCGGTCAGGAACACCGCCGAGCAGAGAACCTTGGCGAATCCGGCCGCCTCGTGCTCGATGAACACGTCGGGATCGAGGTGGCCGCGCGGCGGGTCGTCGCGCTCGGTGTCGAGCTCGTACTGCGCCGATCGGAAGACGAGGCACTCGTTCAGGTCCATCTCGTCGGTGCAGGGTTGCTCCATCATCTCGTCCTCGCCGGCGGGAGCGCAGGCCGCGAGGAGGGCGAGGAGGGCGCCGCCGGCCAGCCCCAGGGTGAGGCGGGAGCGCGCTTGGAAGTGGTTCTGTGGGTCGGGCATGGTCGTCTCCTCCGGCGCCGGTGAACGCCGGATCCGCGATTCTATGGGCGGGGAGGCCGAACGGGCCGCCGGCGCGGTTACGCTGCCCGCTCCCGCCCCCCCCGATGCTCCCCGCCGCTGCCCCGAAGCCCCGGATCGTCCTCGTCGGGGGCGGGCACTCCCACGTCCAGGTCCTGCGCCGGGTAATGATGCGCCCGTGGCCGGAGGCGCGGCTCACGGTGGTCCTCGATGTCCCGGTTGCCGTGTATTCGGGGATGGTTCCCGGTTTCGTCGCCGGCCAATACCGCCGGTCCGAGCTGGAGATCGACGTGGTTCCGCTCGCACGGCGGGCCGGGATCGAGGTGGTGCTCGCCCCCGCGGTGGGTGTGAATCCGGAGAAGCGGCGCATCCTCCTCGAGGATCGGGCGCCGATCGCCTACGACTTCGCCTCGTTCGACATCGGGAGCACCGTTGCCGGCCTCCAGCTGCCCGGCGTCCGCCAGCACGCGCTGGCGACCCGCCCGATCGGCGTCCTGGTGCGCCGCATCGCCGGCCTCTCCCGCCGGTTCCTCGCCCACCCGCCCGCCCGCCCGTTCGTCATCGTCATCGCCGGCGGCGGCGCCGGGGGGGTTGAACTCGCCTTCACCGTGCGGGAACGGCTCCTCGGCGAGGCCCGTCGCGCCGGGCGGCAGGGACCGGAATTGCGGGTCACCCTGATCCAGGCCCTGCCCGAGATCCTGACCGGCTTCCCCCCGTCGCTCGCCCGGCGGGCCCGCAGCCAGGCGGCGGAGCGCGGCATCCGCATCCGCACCGGCGAGATGGTTGCCGAAGCCGAGGCCGACGCCGTCCTGCTCGCAAGCGGCGAGCGGGAGCCGGCGGATGCCCTGATCTGGGCCGTCGGCGCCGGAAGCCTGGATGTGTTCCACGATGCGGGGCTCCCCCTCGACGACCGGGGCTTCGTGCTCACCCGCCCCACGCTCCAGACAGTGGGCAGCGACCGCGTCTTCGCGGTGGGGGACTGCGCCACCCTCCGCGACTACCCGGAGACGCCGAAGGCCGGCGTCTACGCCGTCCGCCAGGGGCCGTTCCTCGATCGGAACCTCCGCCGCATCGTCGCCGGCCGACCCCTCCTGCGCTACCGGCCGCAGTCCGATTTCCTGACGCTGCTGAACCTGGGGGACGGGACGGCGCTCGGCGCCAAGTGGGGAACCTCCTTCGGCGGCCGCGCCATGATGCGGCTCAAGGACCGGATCGACCGGAAGTTCATGCGGAAGTTTCAGGTGCTCGACGAGGACGGGGCCACCGCCACGGAGTTCCTGCGGATGGACAGCAGCGGGATGGAGTCCATGCTTTGCGGCGGCTGCGCGGCGAAGGCCGGCCAGACCACGCTCGACCGGGCGCTCGGGCGGCTCGCGGCGGAGCGCGGCTCCGGGCCCCCGGAACAGGAAGCAGCGGTCCGCCTCGGCCTCGCCCACGCCGACGACGCCGCGGCCTTCGCGACTCCCTCCGGCGATGTCGTGGTGTCGAGCGTGGACTGGTTCCGGGCCTTCAGCGGTGACCACTGGCTTGTGGGCAAGGTCGCTGCCGCGAACGCTCTTTCCGACCTGTACGCGACCGGCGCCGCGCCCCGCTTCGCGATGGCGCTCGTCAACCTGCCGGAAGAGCAGGGGCCCGAGGAGCGGGAGGAGACGCTCTACCAGGTCCTCGCCGGCGCCCGCTCGCTCCTTGACGAGCTCGGAGTGGCCCTCCTCGGCGGCCACACCACGGTCGGCCCCGAGCTGACCGTCGGATTCAGCGTCGAGGGCCATCCGCTGGGTGAGCGGTTGCTGACCGTGGACCGGCTCGCTCCCGGCGACGGACTCTGGCTGACGAAGCGGCTGGGAACCGGCGTGGTGCTGCGGGGCGTCATGCTGGGGCGGGGGCGGGGAAAATGGCTCCTGGCGGCCACCCGGCAGATGGTGCGGCCGAACCGGACGGCGGCCCGGGCGGCGGTGGCGGCGGGGCTCGGCGCGGCGACGGACGTAACGGGCTTCGGCCTCCTCACTCACCTCGCGGAGATGCTCCGGGCGAGCCGGGTTTCCGCCGAGGTCGATGTCAGGGCGCTGCCCGCCCTGCCCGGGGCCGAGGCGCTCCTCGCGGACGGGCTTCGCAGCACGGCGCACGAGCAGAACCGGCGGATCGTCCGGGCCGTCCGCGTCGAGCCCGGCGCTTCCGACGACCCGCGCTTCGAGCTGCTGTTCGACCCGCAAACCGCCGGGGGCCTGCTGGTCGGCGTCCCGGATGCGGCGGCCGACGATTTCCGCGCCCGCCTCGACCGGCGGCAGGTGGCGGCCGTCCGCATCGGGACCGTGATCCCGAGGCAGCCGGATGGGGCGGTCGCCACCGTCGTCAGGGTGGCCCGGTGAACGCGGAAACAGTCGGACGGGCGGTGCCCTTCGTCAAGATGTCCGGCGCCGGGAACGACTTCGTCGTGATCGACCACCGCATCGCGGTCTTCGCCGAACCCGAAAAAGGGGCGCTCGCCCGGCGCGTCTGCCGCCGCCGGCTGGGCGTCGGCGCTGACGGGCTGATTCTGGTGGAACCGCCGCCGCGCGGCTCGGACGCCGACTACGCCATGCGGTACTTCAACTCGGATGGGAGTGAGGGCGAGCTCTGCGGGAACGGGACCCGCTGCGCTGCGGTCTTCGCCGAGGAGATCGGCGCTGCCGGGCGCAGGCAGGCCTTCACCACCCCTGCGGGGGTGATCCGCGCCCGGATCGTGGAGCCGCTCCTCCGATCCGGCGGGAGCGCGGTCGTCCGGGTCGCGATGGTCCGGCCCGGTCCCACCGAAAGGCTCTCGGTGGCGGACCTTCCCGGCGGCCCCGCCGATCTGTTCGCCCTCCGCGTCGGCGTGCCGCACGCGATCGAAGTGGTGCCCGATGTCCGCTCCGTGGATGTGGCCGGCCGAGGGAGCGCCATCCGCCGCCATCGGGCCTTTCCCGCCGGAGCGAACGCCAACTTCATCGCGTTCGATGCGGACCGGGGCGAGATCCACCTTCGCACCTTCGAGCGTGGCGTGGAGGAAGAGAGCCTGGCCTGCGGCACCGGCGCTACCGCGGCGGCAACCGTCGCCCGCCGCCACTTCGGCTGGCCCCCCGTCGTTCCCGTCCGCATGGAGAGCGGCGACAGGATCCTCATGGATCTGGGCGCCGACCGCCCCCGGATGGAAGGCCCCGTGACCCGCGTCTACGAAGGCCGCCTCGACCTTCCCCCCGAACTCCCCTGACCGCCCCACCCGGCCCCGCCGGGAACGGGCGCGATCCCCAGCTCAGCCGCAGGCGCGGCGAAGCGCGTCGAGGCCTCCGGGAACGGCTCCACCCTCCTCGTTCACTGGCGCGGCCACGATGAGGGTCGTCACCCCCGCCTCCCGGTAGGCGGCGGCCCGCTCGGCGATCCGCGCCGCCGGCCCCACCAGCGCCAGCTCGTCCACCAGCGCATCCGGCGTCGCCGCGGCAGCGTCCTGCTTCTTTCCCGCGAGGTAGAAGTCCTGGATCTCCCGGGCGGCGTCGGGGTAGCCGTAGCGGTTCACCAGGTCGTTGTAGAAGTTCTTCCGGCGGGCGCCCATCCCGCCCACGTAGAGCGCGATCCCCGGACGCAGCCGGTCGCGCAGCCGGGGCAGGTCCTCCCCGAGCGCCGTGTCCACCATCGGGGCGATCTCCAGCGGATCGGGGCGGGTCCGCCGCGCGGCGCCGGCGGCCAGCGCCGGCCCCCACACCGCGGCGGCCTGCTCCGGGGAATAGAGGAAGGGCAGCCAGCCGTCCGCCACCTCGGCCGTGAGCTCCGTGGCCTGGGGCCCGATCGTCGCCAGCCAGATCGGGATCTCCGCCCGCCTCGGGTGGAGCATGATCCGAAGCGGCTTGCCGAGCCCGGTTCCCGCCGGCATCGGCAGCTGCAGCGTCTCGCCGGAGAACGTGAGCGGGGCCGCCCGGCGGAGAATCCGGCGGACCACGGCGACGGTTTCCCGAAGCCGCGTGACCGGCCGGGCGAACGGGACGCCGTGCCACCCCTCCATCACCTGCGGTCCGGACACGCCGAGCCCGAGCCGGAACCGACCGCCGCTGAGCAGGTCGAGGGTCGCGGCGGTCTGCGCGAGAAGCGCCGGGGTCCGCGACCCGATCGGGAGGATCGCCGTGCCCAGCCCGATCCGCCGGGTGCGCGCCCCGATCCACGCCAGCACGCTGACCGCATCCGACCCCCAGGCCTCGGAGACCCACACCGAATCGAACCCGGCCGCCTCCGCCTCCCGCGCGAGCGCCACCGGATCTCCCGACCCCGGCGTCAGGTACCCGATCTCCAGCCCGATCTTCATGACGTTCGCTGCAGGGCGCGGCGCCCGGGCGGCGCAGCCGGTTCCACCCCGTTCTTCCGGCACATCCGCTCCAGCGCGCAGGAGCGGCAGGCCGGATTGCGCGCCGGGCAGAGGGCTCGCCCGTGCAGGATGACCCGGTGGCTGAAGTCGGTCCAGCCCGGCCGAGGCAGGAGCGCCATGAGCCGCCGCTCGGTGAAGGCGGGGTTTTTCTTCGGCGTCAGCCCCAGCCGGTAGGTGATCCGGAAGACGTGGGTGTCCACCACGACGCCTTCGTTCTTTCCGAACCAGGTCCCGAGCACCACGTTGGCGGTCTTTCGGGCGACCCCCGGGAGGGTCAGCAGATCCTCCATATTGTCCGGCACTTTGCCGCCGTACTCGTCTTCGATCCGCTGGCAGGCGCCGAGAATCGAGCGGGTCTTGTTCCGGAAGAAGCCGGTGGAGTGAATGAGCTGCTGCAGCTCTTCCGGGTCGGCGGCGGCGAAGGCGGCCGCGTCCGGGTAGCGGGCGAAGAGCGCCGGAGTCACCATGTTGACCCGGCGATCGGTACACTGGGCGGAGAGAATCGTCGCCACCAGGAGTTGCAGCGCGCTCTTGTGGGTCAACGCGCACTCGGCGGCCGGATACATCTCGGAGAGGCGTTTCGCAATCCGCCGCGCGCGCCGTTTGAGCAGGTTCTCCGCCCGCCGCGCCTCGGGATCCATGACCGCCACGGCGGCCCTCCTTCGCCTCTTCTTCTTCGCCACCCCGCTTCAGCAGGCTGCTCAGGCGAGCGGCGCGTCCGCCGGCGGGCTCGAGGCGCTCGCGTAGCGGCGGCGGGGCATGCGCCCCGCGAGCCAGGCCAGCCGGCCGCCCTCCACCGCGAGCCGCATCGCCCGCGCCATCCGCCTCGGATCCTTCGCTTCCGCCACCGCGGTGTTCATCAGCACCCCGTCCGCGCCCAGCTCCATCGCCACCGCCGCGTCGGAAGCCGTGCCGACCCCCGCGTCCACAATGACCGGAACGCTCACCGCCTCCCGGATCAGGGCGATGTTGTTGCGGTTCTGAATCCCGAGGCCCGAGCCGATCGGTGCTCCGAGCGGCATGACCGCTGCGGCCCCGGCGTCTTCGAGCTTCTTCGCCACCACCACGTCATCGCTCGTGTAGGGGAGGACGTGGAACCCCTCGGCGACCAGCTCCCGGGTCGCCTGGAGCAGCTCGCCGGTGTCCGGGTAGAGGGTGCGGCGGTCGCCGATCACCTCCAGCTTCACCCAGTCCGAGAGCCCCGCCTCGCGGCCGAGGCGGGCGGTCCGGACCGCCGCCGCCGCCGTGTAGCAGTCGGCGGTGTTCGGCAGCAGAAGGAGCCGGTCGCGGGGGATGTAGTCGATCAGGGTCTCCTTCGCGCTCAGGTCCACCCGGCGCACGGCGACGGTGACGATCTCGCAGCCCGAGGCGGCGTGGCAGTCGCGCATCAGCTCGAACGACGCGTACTTCCCGGTGCCCAGGATCAGCCGGGACCGGAAGGAGCGCCCTCCCAGTTCGAGCGGCGCGTCCCGGGCGGGGTTCCTCATTCATCCCCCTCCCACGAAGGAAACGATCTCGACCCGGTCGCCCGGCTCGAGGCGGGCGCCGGCATGGTCCGGGCGCCGGATCAGTTGGCCGTTGACTTCCACGGCCACCGGTCGGGTTGTGAGCCCGAGCGCCGCGAGGGCGCCGGCCACCGAAGGCGGCTCGGGCAGCGGGCGCGGCTCCCCGTTCACGAGGAGCGCGGTGACGGTTGGAGCGCCGGTCCCATGGAGCGCCGGCGTCCTCGCCGGCCTGCGCCGCAGCGTCTGCACTGCGCCGCCCGCCTCGGCGTGGAGAGGCGCCGGCGAAGGCGGCCCGGGGTCGCGCGAAGGAGCCATGGGAGCGGGAAGGGTACCGTCCGGTCAGGATTCCAGCAGGCCCGCCAGCGCCGCCTCCAGCTCGGCTGTTTCGTGCGGCGGAACGGTGCGCAGGTCGAAGAGAACGCGGTCCTCGGCGATGCGCCCCGCCACCGGCGGATCACCCCGGAGCAGTCGGGCCCGGAGCGCCGTCGGCGGGTGATCCGGATGGGAGAGCGTCAGACAGCGGGTGGGCAGCCGGGCGCCGGGCGCCGCCCCGCCCCCGACCCGCGAGGTGGCCGCCACCGTTTCCAGGGTCCACCCCGCAGCGCGTCGTTCCTCCAGCCGCTCCCGGAGGGCTGTCGCAGCCTCGGTGACCTCTTCGAGCGGCCGGGCGATGGCCCGCCACACCGGAATATCCCGGGCGGCGCGTCCGCGCACGTGGCTCCGGAGGGTGGCCTGGAGGCCGGCGATCCGCATCCGGTCGGCCCGGAGCGCCCGCGCCAGCGGGTTGTTCCGGCACCGGGCGATGGCCTCCCCGGTTCCGATCAGGATCCCGGCCTGCGGCCCGCCGAGCAGCTTGTCTCCCGAGAAGACGAGGAGGTCCGTCCCCGTCGCGACCCGGTCGGCGAGGGTTGGCTCCGCGTTCGCGCCGGTGACCCCGAAGTCGGCCAACGGCAGGAGGTTCCCGCTGCCAAAGTCCTCGATGACCGGGATGCCGAATTCGCTCCCGAGAGCTACGAGTTCGCGCGTCGGGGCGGCCTCGGTGAAGCCGACGATCCGGAAGTTCGACTGGTGCACCCGCAGGAGCGCCCCCACGTCGGCCCCGTTCCGGGTCACCGCCCGGCGGTAGTCGGCGGTCCGGGTGCGGTTCGTGGTCCCCACCTCGACGAGTCGGGCGCCGCTCTTCTCCAGGATGTCCGGGATGCGGAAGGAACCCCCGATCTCGACCAGCTCGCCCCGGGAGACCACGACCTCCCGTCCCGCCGCCAGGGCGTCGAGGGCGAGCAGCACCGCGCCCGCGGCGTTGTTCACCACCAGCGCGGACCGGCCCGGGAACATCTGCCCGAGCAGCGTTTCGACGTGGCTCTGGCGGCTGCCTCGGGCGCCGGCCTCCAGGTCGAACTCGAGGTTGGAGTAGCCGCTGGCCGCTGTGACCACGGCCACGAGGGCGGCGTCGGAGAGCGGGGCCCGCCCGAGATTCGTGTGCACGATGATCCCGGTGGCGTTCACCACCCGCCTGAGCCGAGGCCCGCCGAGACTCCGAAGGCGCTCCCCGACCGCCGCTTCCAGCCGCCGGACGGGATTGTCGGTCCACCGGGCCGGCGCCACGCCATTGAGGATCGCCCGCCGCAGCTCTCGAAGCCCGGAGCGCAGCGCCTCCACCACCAGCCCCCGGCCGTGTTCGTCCGCCATCTCCCGGAAGGGCGCCCTCTCGATCAGCACCCCCACCGCCGGCAACTTCCCGAGCGCCTCCCTCTGCTCCACCGCGCTGCTCTCCCGTCCCGCCAAAGCCGCCGAAGAATAGCCACGCGCGACCATCCGGCTCCATCCCCCCGCCCTTCCATCGGTCGCTGGTCAGACTGCGAGCCGCCTGTGGATGAGGTGGCGTGAGCACCGAGAGTGGCGCGGCCCGGTTCTCCAGGTGGGGGGGTGGCGCCCCATGGAGCGCCGGCCCCATGGAGCGCCGGTCCCATGGAGCGCCGGCGTCCTCGCCGGCCTGCGCCGCACCGTCGGAGCACTGGCCCCATGGAGCGCCGGCGTCCTCGCCGGCCTGCGGCGCACCGTCGGAGCACTGGCCCCATGGAGCGCCGGCGTCCTCGCCGGCCTGCGCCACACCGTCGGAGCACTGGCCCCATGGAGCGCCGGCGTCCTCGCCGGCCTGCGCCGCACCTTCGGAGCACTGGCCCCATGGAGCGCCGGCGTCCTCGCCGGCCTGCGGCGCACCGTCGGAGCGCTGGCCCCATGGAGCGCCGGCGTCCTCGCCGGCCTGCGGCGCACCGTCGGAGCACTGGCCCCATGGAGCGCCGGCGTCCTCGCCGGCCTGCGGCGCACCGTCGGAGCGCTGGCCCCATGGAGCGCCGGCGTCCTCGCCGGCCTGCGCCGCACCGTCGGAGCCGGAAGATCGGCCTCCATCCCACCTCGTCTGCAGGCTGCGAGCCGCCTGTGGACGAGGTGGCGTGAGCACCGAGAGTGGTGAGGCGTGTGGCTGACAAGGCGCGTGAGGGAGGAATACCTGGCGTATTCCGAGCGAGCGCAACGCAGAAGGCCGCTTTGCGGCCTGGTTCAGCCACGTATGGATCGCCGCTCGAATGCCGCGTCACCTCGTCTACAGGCTGCTAGGATCCGCCGGTTCTGCGGCGCATGACGACTCCGGTGGCGGCTCCCCACGCGGGTAACGAGGGCGAGATCCGGAGGCGGGCCCTCATCAGCACGAGCTCCAAGGACGGCGTGGCCGAATTCGCCCGGGAGCTCACCGGGCGCGGCTTCGAGATCGTGGCCAGCGGCGGCACCGCCCGCGCGCTGCGGAGCGCCGGGATTCCGGTGCTCGGCGTCTCCGAGGTGACCGGTCACCCCGAAATGCTCGACGGACGGGTCAAGACCCTGCATCCGGCGATCCACGGCGGCATCCTCGCCCGTCGCGGCCATCCGGAAGACCTCGCCGCCCTGGACACGCAGGGCATCCGGCCGATCGACGTGGTCGCCGTCAACTTCTACCCCTTCGAGGCGGCGCTGGCCGAAGGGGCCGCCGAGTCCGACCTGCTCGAAGAGGTGGACATCGGCGGCCCGTGCCTCGTTCGGGCGGCGGCCAAGAACTGGCCCGGCGTCGTCGTCGCCACCGACCCCGGCGACTACCCTGCCGCTCTCCGCGCGCTCGACGAGGCGAATCCCGATGCCGCGCGCCGGCTGCGGCGCCAACTCGCCGGGCGGGCGTTTGCCCGCACCGCCGCCTACGAGCAGGCGATCTCGGGGTGGATCAGCGGGGAATCCCCCGCCGCTTCGACTGACGCCTTCCCGAGCACGCTGAGGCTCGAGTTCGACCGGCTCGCCGAGCTCCGCTACGGAGAAAACCCCCGCCAGGCGGCTGCGCTCTACAGCTCCGCGCACGAAACCGGCGGCATTCCCGAAGCCCGCCAGCTCCACGGCAAGGCGCTTTCCTACAACAACCTCCTCGACGTGGACGCCGCCCTCCGCCTGGCCGCCGATCTCGAAGGGCTGGACGCCGCATCCGACGGAGTCGCGGCCGTGGTCATCAAGCACTCGAATCCCGCCGGCGCCGCGATCGCGGCGACCGCGCGGGACGCCTGGAGGGCGGCCCGCGCCACGGATCCGGTCTCGGCCTTCGGCGGAGTTGTGGCGCTGAACGGGGAGGTGGACCTTCCGGCGGCGAAGTCGCTGGCCGCGGTGTTCCTGGAAATCATCGCCGCGCCCGGCTTCACACCGAAGGCGCTCCGTCGGCTGCGCCGCAAGAAGAACCTCCGTCTGCTCGAGATCCCCGACGGATCCGCCTACCGGGGCGGCGGTCCCCGTCTCGCCCAGGTGACCGGCGGCCTTCTCCTCCAGGACCGCGACCTCTTCGAGGACCAGGCCGGGCGCGGGATTCCCACACGTCGCCAGCCGACCGCCGAGGAGTGGGAGGGACTCCGCTTCGCCTGGCGGGTCGCGAAGCACGTCAAGTCGAACGCCATCGTCGCAGCCCGGGGCTCCGCTCTTCTCGGCGTGGGCGCCGGGCAGATGAGCCGGCTCGATTCCTGCCGGCTCGCGGTCGAAAAGGCCCAGGTCCCGCTCGAGGGCGCGGTCGCCGCCTCCGACGCCTTCTTCCCCTTCGCCGACGGCCTCGAGGCGCTCGCCGACGCCGGGATCGCCGCGGTGATCCAGCCAGGTGGTTCGGTGCGCGACGCCGAGGTGGTGGCGGCTGCCGACGCCCGGAACCTGGCGATGGTGTTCACCGGAGCCCGCCACTTCCGCCACTGATGCCGCTCCGCTTCCCGGCTCTCGCCGCCCGTCGCCGGCTCGGGGGGCTTCTGCTCGCCGCAGCGGCCCTTTCGCC
The DNA here is from genome assembly GCA_012271265.1 of Vicinamibacteraceae bacterium. Taxonomy (GTDB): domain Bacteria; phylum Acidobacteriota; class Vicinamibacteria; order Marinacidobacterales; family Marinacidobacteraceae; genus JAAXGQ01. The sequence continues at coordinate 15,610 of JAAXGQ010000015.1, read as the reverse complement.
GACCGTGCATGGCGCCGCCGCCGGCCAGGACCCGGCCGGGGCCGCTGCGGCGACCCCCGCCCCCCACGACGCGGTCGCCGAGGCCTACCTCCTGTTCTCCGACGGCCTCCGCGCCGCGCGCGACCGCGATTTCGACGCGGCCCGCGCCGCCTACCGCCGCGCCGCCGAGCTCGATCCCGCCTCCGCGGCGCCGCTCGTCGCGCTCGCCGGGCTCGACGCCTCCTCGCGCAACGCGGAGGGCGCCGAGCGCTGGGCTCGGGAAGCGGTCGCCCGGGATCCGGGTTATGCGCCCGCCCATCGGATGCTGGGGCAGGTGCTTGCGTTCCGGTACTCCCGGTCCGAGGGCGAAGAGGCCCTCGCCGAGGGAGCGATCCACGCCTTCGGGGAGACGGTCCGGCTCGATCCCGACGACGTCGCCAGCCGCGACGCGCTCGCCCGGCTCCTGATCGCCGCCCGCCGCGAAGAAGAAGCGGCGGACCACCTGCGCGAGCTGGTCCGGCGTTCGCCGGACGCTTACGACGCCCTCGCGACGCTGGCGCGCCTGCGCCTCGCGGCCGGCGACACGGAGCAGGCATTCCAGTACCTGGTGCAGTCGCTCCGTATCGAGCCGCGCCAGATCGAGGTCCGCCAGCGGCTCGACCAGTTGCTCGCCCGCGAGATTCCCGGCGTGTCCCGCCAGGAAGCGCTCGAGACGGTGGCCGAGCTCTACGAAGCGGCGGCGGAGAGCCATCCGGAGGATCTCGAGCTTCGGCTCTCGCTTGCGGACGCGCTGGCGCGGCTCAGGCGGCTCCCCGAGGCCGTCGCCGCCTTCGAGCGCCTCCTCGCTTCGGACCCCGACCATGAGGACGCGCTTCTCGGCCTCGCGCTGATCCGGGCCCAGCAGCTGCAGCTGGATGAGGCCGAGCCCCTGCTCGAGCGCCTCGTCGCGATCAACCCGAGGGGCGTGCCCGCGCGCCTCATGCTGGGCCAGGTGTTCAGCACCCGCTGCGAATTCGACCGCGCGGCGCGCACGTTCGAGGAACTGGTGAGAATGCCCCGGGACGCGTACGGACCCGCCCGCCGCCGGGAAGCCCTCGTCCGGCTCTCGGAGGCGCGGGAAAGCCTCGGCGAAGGCGCGGCCGCCCGGGAGGCCCTCGAACAGGCCGCCCGCCTCGCGGAAGGAACCGGCGACGAGACCCGTTTCCGGGCGGCGCTGATCCGCAACCGCCTCACCGCCGGCGAGCCGGACGAGGCGCTGCGCATGGTCGAGGGGCTGCTCGGGGAGCGCCCGGGGGACCCCGGCCTCCTTTCGCTCCGGGCTTCCGCTCTCCGGGCAGCCGACCGGGCCGAGGAAGCGCTCGCGATTCTGCGCGGCCTCCAGGAGAAGCACCCCGAGGAACCGGGGGTCGCCCACGCCGTCGTCCGCCACCACATCGAGACCGGCGACTTCACGCTCGCGGAGCAGAGCGTCCGGGAGTGGCTGGAGGCCCGCCCGGATGACCTGCTCTTCCGCTTCCAGCTGGGAGCGGTGCTGGAACAGCAGGACCGGTTCGAGGACGCCGAGGCGGCGTTCCGGCAGGTGATTGACGCCGATCCGAACCACCACCTGGCCCTGAACTATCTGGGCTACATGCTCGCCGAGCGGACCGATCGGCTCGCCGAGGCCGAAGGCCTGATCCGCCGGGCGCTCGACGAGGACCCCTGGAGCGGCTCCTACCGCGACAGCCTCGGGTGGGTGCAGTTCCGCCGGGGCCAGGTCGAGGAGGCGGAACCGAACCTGCTCCACGCCTACCGGTGCATGCCGGAGAACGCGGTCGTCCTGGACCATCTCGGGGATCTCTACCGGGCCCAGGCGGAGCTGGAGCAGGCCCTGCGTTTCTGGAGGCTGGCCCTCCGGCACGACGACGGCGGAGAGCTGAGCCGTGACGAGGTCGTCCGCAAGATCGAGGAAGCGGGGGACGGGCGCGAGTAGGGCCCTTCTGCCCGCGCTGGCCGCGCTCCTCGTCGGCTGCGCCTCAAGGTCTCCGCTTCCGCCCCCGTTCTTCCCGCTCTCGCCGGCCGACGCCACTCGCGCGGTGGCGGAGCTCGCCTCGGCCGCGGCCGGGGTGCAGCGCTACCAGGGCGTCCTCGGCGTCCGGGGCGAGGGGCGTCGGGGCCGCTTCTCCGGCCGCCTCGTGGTCGTCTTCGATCAGGGAGACCAGACGATTTCGCGGAGATCCCCGGCGCGGCTGCGCCTCGAGGCCTATGGACCGGTCGGGGGGGCCCGATGGATCCTCGTGGCCCGACGCTCTCCTTCGGAAGATCCCGGATCCGGCTCCGGCGAAGCCGTGCGGGTGGTCAGCGCGGCGAACCGGGTCTACGCCGAAGGAACGACGCTCGCCCGTTTCACCGAAGAGCTGCTCGGGATCCCCCTGGCGATGGACGACATCGCCGCTGTGGTCGTGGGAACGGGCGTCCCCATTCCCGAGGGCCCGGTGCGCCCCGATCCGAACGGGATGGCGATGGTCCTCCCCGGAGGGGCGCGAATCTGGTGGGGGCTCGATGACGGCGGGCGGCCCGGGGTCGCGCGCGCCAGGAAGGGAGAGTACGAGGTCCGCTACCCGAATCCGGCCCGGTCCGGCGCCGGCACGGTTCCCAGGCTGGTCGAGGTCACGGCCGAGACGATCGAGGCGCGCCTCGCCGTCGAGGAGCTCCAGGTGAACGCCGCCCTCCACCCGGACTCCTTTGCGGTGCGGATCTCCTCCGGCTACCGCCGGCTCACTGCCGCCGAATTCGGGGCGAGCGTCCTCACCTTCCGCCGTTGACCCCCCGCCTTCGCCCCTTCTCACGGCCGCTCGTCGCGCGCGCCCCGGCCAAGGTGAACCTGGGCCTCCGGGTCCTTGGCCGACGCCCGGACGGCTACCACCAGATCCGGACGGTGCTGGCCTCGGTCGCGCTCTACGACACCCTGCGCTTCGAACCCGGGGACCGGGAGCACGAAGTCGAGTGCGCCGCGCGCGACGTCCCCGCCGACGGGACGAACCTGGTGTTGCGGGCCGTCGCCGCGTTCGAGGACCTGGCGGGCGCGCGTCTGCCCGCGGTCCGCGTCCGGCTCACCAAGCGCATCCCGCCGGGCCGCGGGCTCGGGGGCGGAAGTTCCGACGCCGCGGTGACGCTCCTCGCGCTGAACCGCCTCTTCGGCTGCGGCCAGCCGCGCCCGGCGCTCCATCGGGCGGCGGCGCGGATCGGCATGGACATCCCCTTCTTCCTCTACGGGGGAGAGGCCCTCGCCACGGGACGCGGCGACCGGCTGTTCCCCTTCCCGGACGGGCCGCCCCTCGCGGTGGTCCTCCTCCTTCCGACCTTCTCCGTGCCGACCGCGGACGCCTACCGGAAGCTCCCCCGGTCGCTCCGCCGCCGCTCCGCGAGAAGCGTTCCCCCCGGTACAATGCGCCGCTCGCCGGGGGCGCCGGTGGAAGGGATGCTCGACAACGACCTGGAGCGTTCCGGGGTGTTCCAGGCAAGCCGGACCGGGGACGCCCGACCGGGAGACTCGATCGCGAGAATGCGCCGCGCCCTCTCGACTGCCGGCGCTCTGGGAGCGGCCATGTCGGGAAGCGGATCGGCGACGTACGGGATCTTCCCCGACGAGACCGCCGCGGCACGGGCCGCCCGGGCTCTCGCCGGCCCGGAGTGGACGGCGCACCCCACGCGGCTCCTTTCCCGCGCCGAACACCAGACCGTGGTCCGGGGGCGCCGGTTGGAGGCCGCCGCATGGTGATCTCCTCCAGGCCGATGGGGCGTGGCCGAGTGGCTAGGCGCCGGGTTTTGGTTCCGGTCTACGAGGGTTCGAATCCTTCCGCCCCAGCGCCGGGGAGGTCCCGCCGCCTCCGCAGCCCCGCCCCCGGAAGGGCCGCATGACGGACGCCGCGCCCCTGCGCCCCCGGGGGAAGTCCGCCTCCCGCGATCACATGACCGCCTCCGGATTCTCCGGCCAGCTCAAGGTGTTTGCGGGGAACTCCAACCCGAGCCTGGGGCTGGAAATCGCCCGTCATCTCGGCGTCGGTCTGGGTTCGGTGACCCTCGACCGCTTCCGCGACGGCGAAATCCGGGTGCAGGTTCTGGACAACGTGCGCGGCGCCGACGTGTTCGTCGTCCAGTCCACCTGCCCGCCGGTCAACGAGCACCTGATGGAGCTCCTGCTGCTGGTGGACGCCCTGAAGCGGGCCTCGGCGGCGCGGATCAACGCGGTGATCCCGTACTACGGCTACGGGCGCCAGGACCGCAAGGATCGCTCCCGGGTCCCGATCTCGGCGAAGCTGGTGGCGGATCTGCTCACGGTCGCCGGGGTGGACCGGGTCATCTCCATGGACCTCCACGCCGGGCAGATTCAGGGGTACTTCAACATCCCGGTGGACCACCTCTACGCCACTCCGGTGATGCTGGACTGCATCCGCAGCCTCGGCCTCGAGCGCCCGATCATCGTGTCCCCCGACGCCGGCGGCGTGGAGCGGGCGCGGGTCTACGGGAAGAAGCTCGGAGTCGGCATCGCGGTGATGGACAAGCGGCGCGGGATCGACGGCGAGGTCGAGACCATCCACGTGGTCGGCGAGGTCCGGGACCGGGCGGCGGTCCTCGTGGACGACATGGTGGATTCGGCGGGAACCCTGGTGCGGGCTGCCGGAGCCCTCCGCAGCGCGGGGGCGACCCGGGTCCTCGCGGTCTGCACCCACGCCGTCCTCTCCCCGCCGGCGCCCGAGCGGATCGCCGGCGGGCCGATCGAGATGGTCATCGTGGGCGACACGATCCCGGTTCGGGACGAGGGCCTCCGCACCGGCAAGATCCACGTGGTGTCCCTCGCGCAGCTGCTCGCGACGGCGATCGAGAGCGTGCACGGCGAAACGTCGGTGAGCCGGCTGTTCGCCTGAGTCCCGGCGCCGCCAGCCCGGTTCCGGCCCGTGTCTGCTGCTAGACTGCCGCGCCCTGTTCCGAGGCGCCCCGGTTCCGGTCCGTCGTTTCTTCCCATCGCTGCTCGCCAGCTCGCCTCGCCTGCGTTCGCGCTGCCTATTCCGTCATGACTCAGCCAAGCGTTCCTGCGACCCCGCGCACGGCCTTCGGAAAGGGTCCGAACCGCCGTCTCCGCGCCAGCGGGAAAATCCCGGCGGTCGTCTATGGAGGCAGCAAGGGCCCCGTGGCTCTTTCTCTCGCCCCGGGCCACATCGTCGAGATCGTCCGTTCGGCGCGGGGCGTGAACACCATCTTCGCGCTGGACGTGGCCGGCGAGGCCTCCGAGCAGGTGATGATCCACGACTACCAGCTGCATCCGCTGGATCACGCGGTTCTCCATGCCGACCTGATGCGGGTGGACCCCGAGCGGGAAGCGGAATGGCGCGTGCCGGTCAGGCTCGTGGGCAGCGCCCGGGGCGTCCGTCGCGGCGGGCACCTCGACTTCATCACCCGGAGCCTTGCGGTGATCTGCCGTCCCCACGACATCCCCGAGAACCTCCCCATCGAGATCAGCGCTCTGGATTACGGGGACACCGTCCGTGCCTCCGCGGTGGAGCTCCCCCCGAGGCTGACCCTGGCTTCCGATCCCGATGTCGTGGTGGCCCACGTTGCGGCCCCCAAGGTCAAGGCCGATGAAGAGGAGGAAGGGGCGGAAGAGCTCGAAGAGGACGTCATCGACTGATCCTCCGGCGGATGTGGCCTTGTTGCGGAAAGCCTCGCGGCGGCTGCCGTCCATCCTCCCCTGGCGGACGCCGACGGAACGCGGCATCGGGCTCGTCGTCGGGCTGGGCAACCCGGGGGCCCGCTACGACGGGACCCGTCACAACATCGGTTACGAGGCGGTGACCGCGGTACTCGCCGAACGGCCGTTCGCGCCGCGGCACTTCGACGGGGGCATCCTGGTGGACGCCGAGTTCTCCGGCCGGCGGGTCTCGCTGCTGCGTCCCACCGGGTACATGAACCGGAGCGGCGACGCCGTCCGGCGCTTCCTGGCCGGTGGCCGCCTGCGCCCCGCCGACACCCTCGTGGTGTGCGACGACTACGCCCTTCCGCTCGGTGCGATCCGGACCCGGCGCCGGGGCAGCGACGGCGGCCACAACGGCCTCGCCTCGGTGTTCGGAGCGCTGGGAACCACCGACGTGCCCCGGATGCGGCTGGGGATCGGCGCCCCGCCGGCGGGGGAGGACCCGGCCGACTACGTTCTCGCGCCCTTCGGGAAGCGCGAAACCGACGATGTCGCGGACCTGCTGGAGCGCGCCGCCCTGGCCATCGAGGCGGCGATCGGGAACGGACTCGACGCCGCCATGAACCGGTACAACCGGACCCCGGCCTGATGCGCCGGATGCCCGCGATTCGCGGCGACAGAGGAGTCACCATCGCATGAACGTCTACGAGTTCATGTTCATCCTCGACCCCACGCTCGACGACGACGCCTCGCTGGCGGTGGTCGAGCGCGTCGAGGCGATCGTCAAGGCCCAGGGCGGAAGCATCGTCAGCCTGAAGCCGTGGGAACGGCGGCGGCTGGCCTATCCGATCAACGGACGCACCGAAGGCCTCTACATGCTGTGCTACTTCGACGCGCCGCCGTCGGCGATCCGGGCCATCGAGAGCCGGGTCCGCCTGGCGGAGGGCGTGCTCCGCTTCATGATCCTGGTGACCGACAAGGAGACCCGGAAGCGGGACCAGGCGGCGGACAACCGCCGGCGGGAGGAACGCGCCGCGAAGGCTGCTGCTGCGGCTGCCGCGGCCGCCAGCCAGGCCGAAGCGGCCGACGGTGGCGGAAAGTCCGCGAAACCGGCGAAGCCCGCGCGCCGGTAGGGACGGGAGGAAAGACGCATGACACCTGACAGGCCGCGGCCGATGCGCCGCCGGATGCGCCGGCGCCGCCGCGTGAACCCCAACCTCAACGGCGTTGACCGGATCGACTGGAAGGACGTGGACTTCCTCAAGGAGTTCATCGGGGATCGGGCCCGGATCTCCCCGCGGCGGATCTCCCGCGCCCCGGCCCGCCTCCAGCGCCAGATCCGCCGGGCGGTGAAGCGCGCCCGCCAGATGGCGCTGCTTCCCTACCGGTAGGAGGACCGTGATGCGCCTCTTGCTGCGAGAGCCGGTCCGGTCGCTCGGAGAACCCGGCGACGAAGTCAACGTGCGGCCGGGATACGCGCGGAACTACCTCCTGCCCCGGCGCATCGCCGTCCCGGTCACCGAGGAGAACCGCCGCGAGGTGGCGAGCGCCCGGCAGGAGTGGGCGGTGCGCCGCCAGAAGGAGCGCGAAGCCGCCGCCGCCCTCGCCGGGACGCTCTCCGGCTGGGAGCTCTCCTTCGATCGCCGGGTCAAGACCGGCACCGAGGATCTCTACGGATCGGTCTCGGTGACGGACATCGCCCGCGAACTGGCGGCGGCGGGATTCACGCTGCCGCGAGGCCGCATCCTCCTCCCGGCCCCGATCAAGAGCCTCGGCGAGTTCGAGGTCACGATCCGGCTCCACGCGGAAATCGAGATCCAGGTGCGCGTCGCCGTCCATCCGGTGGCCACCTCGCTCGGCACGGAGCCGGAAGTCGTGGTCGTGGACCCGGAGCCGGTTCCGGACACCCCGCCCGACGAAGCGGCGGACGCCCCCGCGCCCGACTGATCCCCCACTGATCCCCCACGGATCCGAAGTCTCGCTCCGGCCGGCCGCGCTGGCGTGTCTTTCGGAGCGCCTGACTTCCGGCGCCTGACCCGCTGACCCGGCGCGCACTCATGCCGGACGACCCGGGCCGTCTGCCGCACGACCCCTCGGCGGAACGCGCCGTCCTCGGCGCGGTCCTGGTCGACCAGGTCCAGCTGGACGGAATCCGCGAGGTCCTCGGTCCCACGGACTTTCATGATCGCCGCCACGAGGCGATCTTCGCGGCGTTCTGCGCCCTCGACGACGAGACCGGGGAGCGCCGCATCGACCCGCTCACCGTCCGCGACGAACTCCGGCGGGCCGGCAAGCTCGCCTCGGTGGGCGGGCTGACCTACGTCACCGAGCTCTTCGACGGCGTTGCCCGTTCCTCGAACGCCGTCGACTACGCCAGGGTGGTGCGTCGGCACGCGATCAGCCGCCAGCTCCACCAGGTCGGGAGGCGCCTCCTGACGGAGTCGCTCCGCGACGATCCTCGGGAGGTGCTGACTGCGGCGTCCGAGAACCTGTCCAGCATCGCCGAGCACACCTTCGAGGCGCGACCGGCGGCGCTGGCCACGGAACTCGCCCACATCGTCGAGGAGGCGCAGAGGGAGCGGAAGGCCATGCGCGGGATCAGCACCGGCCTTCCCGACCTCGACCGGATCATGGGCGGCCTCCGGGACACCGATCTGGTTCTGGTCGGCGGACGGCCCGGCGACGGCAAGACCAGCCTGGGGCTGCAGTTCGCCCTCGCCGCCGGGCTCGCCCGCCGGCGCGTGCTGATCTTCAGCCTCGAAATGCCGAGGCGCCAGATCGCCCTCCGGCTCATCTGCTCCCAGGCGCGGGTGGATTCGAAGGAACTGGACCGACCGGGAAGGCTGAGCCGGGCGGACCGGCAGCGGCTGGCCGCGGCGCTGCCGGTGGTCTCCGGGATGCAGCTGTTTGTGGACGACTCAAACGTCAACCCGACCGAACTGCGGTCCAAGGCGCGGCAGCTCAGCCGTGAGGGGGACGAAGAGAAAAACCTCGACCTGATCGTCGTGGACTACCTCCAGCTCATGCAGGTCAGCTCCGCCGGCAGCCGCCGCTTCGAAAACCGGAACCTGGAAGTCGCCGAGATCAGCCGTTCGCTGAAGCTCATGGCGAAGGAGCTGGAAGTCCCGGTGCTCGCGCTTTCCCAGCTCAACCGGTCTCCCGCGAAACGCGACCTCGCCCGCCCCCGGCTCGCCGACCTCCGGGAGTCCGGCGCGCTCGAGCAGGACGCCGACATCGTGCTCCTGATCCACCGGGGGCGGATGAAGAGGAGGAGTCGCCGGCGGGACGAGGAAGCGGAAGAGGACGGCCCCCCGGTCCGCACGGTGATCGTGGCCAAGAACCGGAACGGACCGACCGGCCACGTCGAATTCGCGTGGCTCGACACCTACACCCGGTTCGAGACGATGGTCGCGGTTCGGGAGACCGAAGCCTACGGCGGCTACGACGCCTCCGACATTCCTCCGACGCCCGGTTTCTGAGCCGGTGCCGAAACGCCGGGCCGTCCGCTTCGCGTGCCCCGAGTGCGGGCAGGACTTTTCCCGCTGGATGGGCTATTGCCCGTCCTGCCGGTCCCGGGACCCGCTGGTGGAGGTGAAGCCTGCTCCCGCCCCCCCTCCCGGAGGCCGCGGGGCGTGGCGCGGCTTCCGGGACATCTCCGGCGCCCGCGCCAGCGCGCCGCTCCGGTGGAAGGAAGTGGACACCGCCGCCGCTCCCCGCCGCCCCTCGGGCATCTCCGAACTCGACCGGGTCCTCGGCGGCGGCGTGGTGCCGGGGTCCGCGGTGCTCGTGGCCGGGGAGCCGGGCGCGGGGAAGAGCACGCTGCTCCTCCAGCTCGCCGCAGCCGCCGCCAGCGGGGGCGATCCGGTGCTCTACGTCAGCGGCGAGGAGTCGGAGCAGCAACTGAAGCGCCGCGGCGAACGGCTGGGGCTCGCCCCGGAGTCCGTGCTGCTCTATTCCGAAACGAGCGTGCCGGCGATTCTGGACGCGGCGCAGTCGGTGGAGCCCGCGCTCCTGATCCTGGATTCGGTCCAGTGCGTCCATCTGCCGGAGATTTCCGGGGCCCCCGGCACGATCACCCAGGTGCGTGAATCAGCGGCCGCCCTCGTCCTCCGCGCCAAGGAATCCGGGATTCCGGTCTTCCTGATCGGCCACGTCAACAAGGACGGGGGCATTGCCGGCCCCCGCACCCTCGAACACATCGTGGACACCGTCCTCCACTTCGAGGGCGACCGGCGGATGTCGCACCGGCTCCTGCGGGCGGTGAAGAACCGCTTCGGCGCCGCCGGCGAACTCGGCGTGTTCGACATGACCCGCCGCGGCCTGGCCCCGGTGGAGAACCCTTCCCGGCTCTTCCTCGGCGGCGGGGCGCCGGGGCCCGGCGCCGCCGTGGTCTGCACCCTGGAGGGCACGCGGCCGCTGCTGGCCGAGGTGCAGGCGCTGCTCGCCGAGAGCCCGCTCGCCTATCCAAGGCGGGTCACGGTGGGATTCGACAGCGGGCGCCTGGCGGTTCTGCTCGCCGTGGTGGAGACCTCGCTCGGCGCGGCTCTCGGCCGGGCCGATGTCTACGTGCAGGTCACCGGCGGCCTTTCCGTCGCCGAGCCGGCGGCGGACCTGGGCGTGATCGCCGCCATCGCCTCCCGCCGGCTGGACCGCCCGCTCGCGGAGGAAACCGTCTTCATCGGCGAAGTCGGGCTCTCCGGCGAAGTGCGGCGGGTGCACCAGGCCCGGGAGCGTCTGCGGGAGGCGGCGCGGCTCGGTTTCCGCCGCGCCATCCTGAATCCGGACGGGCTCGGCCGGGGCAGTCGCCCCGAAGGGCTCCGCATCACCGCGGTGAAGACCCTTGCTGCGGCGCTCGAGGCTGCCTGGTGATCCCCGCGACGTCGGAGGCGCCTGCCGCGCGGGTCGGCGTCGTGGTGGTGGCTGCCGGGTCCGGAAGCCGCTTCGGCGGGGAGACGCCGAAGCAGTTTCTGTCCCTCGGCGGAACGCCGGTCGTGGTCCGCGCGGCGCGCGCGCTGCTGTCCCACTCGGGGGTGGCCCACGCCGTGATCGTCCTCCCGGAGGCGGACGCTTCCGGCTGGTGGCGGAGGATCGCCCCGTTCCTCGGCGACGAGGGCGCCCGGGTGTCGTGGCGCGCCGGCGGCGCGACCCGGCAGGACTCGGTCCGGGCGGGGCTCGACGCGCTCGATGCGTCCGCGTCGGCGGTCGAGCTGGTGGCCGTCCACGACGGCGCCCGTCCCGGGGTCTCCAAAGCGCTGTTCGCCCGGGTCCTCGCTGCGGCGGCGGCCTCGGGAGCGGCGATTCCGGCCGTGGCGCCGGCGGACACCCTGTGGCGCCGCGATCAGGCCGGCTTCGCCGCCGCCCGGATCGACCGCGATGAGATCCGCGGGGCCCAGACACCCCAGTGCTTCCGCCGCGAGCTGCTCCGCGCCGCGCTGGCCCGGGCCGACGAGGCCGGCTTCGTGGGGACGGACGAGGCCTCGCTGGTCCACCGGTCGGGCTGCCCGGTGCGGCTGGTGGAAGGCAGCCTCCGGAATCACAAGGTGACCCGCCCGGCCGACCTGGAGTTCCTCCGGGGTCTCCTCGATGCTCCCCCGCGAGCGCCGCGGGCGCCCCGCACCGGCATCGGCTACGACGCCCACCGGTTCGGCGCCGCCGGCCCGTTGCGGCTCGGCGGCCTCCGGTTCCCCGAGGTCCCCGGCCTCGCCGGCCACTCGGACGGCGACGCGCTCCTCCACGCGCTCACCGACGCGATCCTGGGCGCGGTCGCGGCGCCCGACATCGGGTCCCTCTTCCCCTCCTCCGACACATCGCTGCGCGGCGCCTCGAGCGTGCGCTTCCTGGAGCGCGCCCTCGCCATCGCCCGCGCCGCCGGCTACGCCCCGGGACAGGCCGACTGCGTGGTCATCGGCGAGCGCCCGAGGCTGGCGCCCCGGGTTCCCGCACTCCGGAAGCGGCTGGCCGGGCTGCTGGGGGTTCCCGAATCCGCCGTCGGGATCAAGGGCACGACCACCGACGGGATGGGCTTCCCCGGCCGCGGGGAGGGGTTGGGGGTCCAGGCGGTGGTCCGGCTCGACCCCCTCCCCGGGCCGGAGGCCCACGCTCCATGAGCCCCCGGAGCCGCTCCCGCCCCCCCTCCCGTCGCCGGAGGCCCCCGGGGAAGGCCCGGTCCAGGCAGGACCGGACCGGAGGCTCGTCTCCCCCCGACCGGAGGGCAGCCGGCGCCGGGCGCCGCCCTCCGGACCGGCGCCCGCCAGGGAAGAAGGCGCCGCCGCGCGAGGCGGGCGGAGAAGCCGCGGCCGCCGACACCACCTGGGTGTTCGGCCCGGCCCGCCTCGCCGAGACGCTGGAGGCGATCCCCGCCCAGGTCCGGCGCGTGCTCGTCCGCACCGGCCGGCTCGAACGCCGCCACGAGGTTCTGCTCAAGATCGCCAGAGCTCGCGGGGCCTCGGTCCAGCGGGTGCCGAACCGCGCGCTCGACCGGCTTGCCGCCGGCGCCCGCCACCAGGGGGCGGCCGGCGAGATCTCACCCATCCCCTGGCTTCGCCTTCCGGATCTGCTCGCCGTCGACCCGCCGCCCGACCTGCTGCTCCTGCTCGACGGCGTCGAGGATCCGAGGAACTTCGGCGCGCTGGTCCGCACCGCCGACGGAGCGGGGGTCGCCTCGGTGCTGGTCCCGGGCCGAGGCGCGGCCCCGCCTTCGGCGGTGGCGATGGCCGCCTCCTCCGGAACCCTCGCCCGGATGCGCCTGGTCCGCGTTCGCAGCGCCCGCTCGGCTCTCCGCGTGCTCGGGCCCGCCGGACTCCTCCGGGTCGGACTCAGCCCGCGCGCCCGCCGGCCGTGGCACGCCCACGACTGGACCCGGCCCACCGTCCTCGTGGTGGGCGCGGAGGGGCGGGGGCTCGGCGCCGCGGTGACACGGGAGTGCGACGCCCTGCTCTCGCTGCCCCAGCTCGGGAGCGGCCGCTCGCTCAACGTCTCGGTGGCGGCGGGCATCGTCCTCTACGAAGCCGTGCGCCAGCGGATGCTGGCCGCCCGGCAACGCCCTGAATCTCCGCAACGCCCGAATTCCCGGGGACGGGCCGGAATCGCGCCCGCCGGTTCCCAGGATGGGAGGGTTCGCCCGGTGGGGCTCTCCGCCGACGAACCCGCGTCCGAAGCAGCCCACGCCCGCGATCCTCAGGCGCTCCGGAATCGCGGTTGACGGTGGAAACGCTGCGGCTCTATAATCGGGCGTTCGCCGGTGCAGGCTGGCGTAGCTCAGGAGGCAGAGCAGCTGATTTGTAATCAGCCGGTCAAGGGTTCAAGTCCCTTCGCCAGCTCCGGGGTGGTCCCGTTCGGCCCGTCGGCCGCCGGGGAGTGTCCGGAAGCGCGTGAAGGGGCGGGCCTGCAGCGCCGGCGGAGGGCGCCGGATTTTCCGGAAAAGGCGGCTCGGCCGGATGGAGCGAGACGAAACCTCGTCGGGGAGTGGTAGCGAAGCGGCCAAACGCAGCAGGCTGTAAACCTGCCGGCTTACGCCTTCGGAGGTTCGAATCCTCCCCGCTCCACCAGCCTGCCGCCGTTCGGACCTGCGACTGCCCCGCAACTGCCCCCGAGACCGATTCGCCGCCGTGAGGACGCCTGACCCTGGGAGCCTGCCCTGCCTGACCTCACCGCGCCGATTCCCCCGCCTGTTCGCCTGTCCTCTCCCCCGTCTCCGATGATCCGTTCCGTTGCATGCGCGCCCCCGGGGCCGGGCTCCGCTTCTTTCGGCGCGGGACGGGTGCGCCCCCTTCGGCGCCCCGCATCGCACCGCTTTCTTCCCGGCGCCGCGGGAGTAGCTCAGTTGGCAGAGCATCAGCCTTCCAAGCTGAGGGTCGCGGGTTCGAACCCCGTCTCCCGCTCCCGGCCTCGCCCACGTGGCTCAGTGGTAGAGCACTTCCTTGGTAAGGAAGGGGTCACCGGTTCAATCCCGGTCGTGGGCTCCACTTTCCCCTCCGTCCGGCAGGGCGGCAACCGGCGCGCGCGCTCTGGCGCGGCGTCCTGAACGCACTCTCAAGGAGACAGCTTCCAATGGCCAAGGAGAAGTTCCAGCGCACGAAACCTCACGTCAACGTGGGGACCATCGGCCACGTGGATCACGGCAAGACGACCCTGACCGCGGCGATCACGAAGGTCCTCGCCCTCGAGACGGGGGGCTCGTTCCGCAGCTTCGATTCGATTGACAACGCTCCCGAGGAGCGCGAGCGCGGCATCACCATCGCCACCGCCCACGTGGAGTACGAGACCGCGAACCGGCACTACGCCCACGTGGACTGCCCGGGGCACGCCGACTACATCAAGAACATGATCACCGGCGCCGCCCAGATGGACGGCGCGGTGCTGCTGATCTCCGCTCCGGACGGGCCGCAGGCCCAGACCCGGGAGCACATCCTCCTCGCCCGTCAGGTCGGCGTCCCCCGGATCGTCGTCTACCTGAACAAGGTGGACATGCTCGACGACGAGGAACTGCTCGAGCTTGTCGAGCTCGAAGTCCGGGAGCTGCTCTCCGAGTACGACTTCCCCGGCGACGACCTGCCCCTCATCCGGGGCAGCGCCCTCGCAGCCCTCGAGTCGGATGACCCGGGCTCGGAGGCGTGGGAGTCGATCCGCGAGCTGACCCGGGCCCTCGACGACTACGTGCCGGTCCCCAAGCGGGACATCGAGCGGGACTTCCTCATGCCGATCGAGGACGTCTTCTCGATCTCCGGCCGAGGCACCGTGGTGACCGGCAGGATCGAGCGGGGCACCGTGAAGCTGCAGGACCAGGTGGAGATCGTCGGGATCCGGGACACCCGGACCCGGGTGGTCACCGGCGTCGAGATGTTCAAGAAGCTCCTCGATCGGGGGGAGGCCGGGGACAACGTCGGCATCCTGCTCCGGGGCACCGACCGCCGCGAGGTGGAGCGTGGGATGGTGCTCGCCAGGCCCGGTTCGATCACGCCGCACACGAAGTTCCGCGCCGAGGTCTACGTCCTGTCGAAGGAGGAAGGCGGCCGGGAGAAGCCGTTCCGCAGCGGCTACCGCCCGCAGTTCTATTTCCGCACCACGGACGTGACCGGGACCGCCACCCTGCTCGGCGACCAGGTGGTCGCCATGCCGGGCGACAACATCCAGCTCGAGGTGCAGCTCATCACCCCGATCGCGATGGACCGCGGCCTGCGCTTTGCAATCCGTGAGGGCGGCCGCACCGTGGCCTCCGGGATGACGACGGAGATCCTGGACTAGGGCTCCGTCCTCCCGACGTCTTTCGTTCGCTCACCGGACCCCGCACCCTGAGGCACAGGCATGGCCAAGGACAAGAGAAAGCGCCAGACCATCACGCTGGTGTGCATCCCCTGCAACAGGCGCACGTACACGACAACCAAGAACCGCGCCAACCATCCGGGGCGGTTGGAACGAAAGAAGTACTGCCGGTTTTGCCGCGGGCACTTCCCGCATCGGGAGGCGCGGTGACCCGGGCGAGCGGGGGAGGGACCCCGACGACGGTCGAGGGCGCCGGGAAGGCCAGTAGCTCAATTGGCAGAGCNNGGGGGTTCGATCCCCTCCTGGCCTGCCATCCCGGCGCCCTCCGGGGGGACATGCGATGAGCCTGATGGAGCGGGTCGGATCGACGCGCGTCTTCTTCGGCGAAGTGCGCGCCGAGATGGACAAGGTGACCTGGCCCAACCGGGACGAGGTGCGCGGGACCACGGTGATCGTCCTGTTGACGGTCTTCTTCTTCGGGTTCTACCTCTACGTGCTGGACGTGATCATGTCCTACGTCTCGGCCTTCGTGACATCGCTGATCGGCAGGTAGTCCGGGGATGACCGCGAAGGGCGCCAAGGAGTGGTTCATCGTCTCGACCCACTCCAAGTTCGAGGAGAACGTGCGGGAGGCGCTCCAGCACCGCGTCCGGGCCTACGAGCTCGAGGAGCAGTTCGGCGAGATCCTCATCCCGACCG
>JAAXGQ010000108.1:3645-5988 GCA_012271265.1 Vicinamibacteraceae bacterium | reverse complement strand
GGTCAGCCTGCCCCTCCGCCCCGACCTCGATTCCGGCCAGGTCGCCGCCGTCACCGGCGCCGTCCGCTCCTTTTTCGCGGCGCGCCGGGTGTCAGAATAGGCCCAATGGGAGCCTGGCGGCGGCGGAGCGGCTCCGTCCTGTGCCCCGGTTGCGGGAAGCTGGTCGGGGTCCGGGACGAGGTGTGCCTGAATTGCGGTCGTCGCCACCCGGCAATGTTCGGCTTCGCCTCGCTGCTCCGGCTCGACGACGACCGCGTCCTCAAGGTGCTCATCGGCGCCAATGGGGTCCTCTTCGTGCTCGCGCTGGCGCTGAGCCTCGGGCAGATCGGCGTGTCCGGGTTTCTGGGCTTCCTCAGTCCGTCGAGCACGGTGCTCTACTACTTGGGCGCGGCCGGCAGCATTCCGGTCTTCGAAGCCGGCAAGTGGTACACGGTGTTCAGCGCCGGGTGGCTCCACGGCAGCCTGCTCCACATCGGTTTCAACATGTACTGGCTGTGGAACCTGTTCCCCGCGGTCGGCCGGGGTTTCGGCGCCGCGCGCACGCTCCTGATCTACCAGGCCTCGGCCGGCGCCGGCTTCCTTCTCACCTCGTTTCTCGGCGCCGCCGGTTTCTCGAACCGGCTGATCGGCGGGGCCGCCCTCACCGTGGGCGCCTCGGCGTCGGTCTGCGGCCTGCTCGGCGCGCTCCTCTACTACGGGCGCCGAACCAGCGACGACCTGGCCCGGACCGTGTGGCGCTACGCCATTTTCATCGGCATCTTCGGCCTGCTGGTCCCGGGGATCGACAACGCCGCCCACCTCGGCGGCTTCCTCGGCGGCTATCTCGTCGCCTCCCGCTTCGGGGTCTTCTCCCCGGAACGGGGCAGGCACGCTCTCTGGGCGCTGGGCCTGCTCGCGGTCAGTCTCCTCGCCATCATGCGATCCGCGCTGGGCTGATCTGCGTTAGAAGGACGAGAAAGGCGGTTCCCACATCATGGCCAGAAGACTGGAACGCAAGCGGAAGGGCCGGATGCTGCTGGGCGTCGTCGCCGGGCTCGCCGCCTGGTGGGACATGTCCCCGACGGTAGTGCGGGTGCTCTACATCCTCGTCAGCGTCTGCTCCGCAGCCTTCCCCGGGATCCTCGCCTACATCATCCTGGCGATCCTGATGCCGCCGGAGGAATAGCCTGGGACGCAGCGTCACCTCCGGTCCTCCGCCGTGGATCCGGGCCGCCCCGGTCTGGTTCCGTTCCCGGCCCGGCGCCCCGGCGCGCCCGGCCCGGTTCCTCGTCGGGCTGACGCCGCCGGCGGGGTTCTCGCGGCGGGACCTCCTGGCGGCCCTGAGCGGATGGGTCCGCCGGCAGGGGGCGGTCTTTGCGACCGTGTCGGCGGCGGCGCCGTTCTACCGGGATCTGCGCGCGCTCGGCTTCGAAGATGCCGGCCCGCTCCCGCAGTACGCCGCGCCGGTGCGCCCCGGGCCCTGGCGCCGGGCCCTGGCGTTCGTTCTGCTTCCGGGGGCGCCGGTTCTTCCGGATGTCACGGCCGTCCCGGAGCCGCCCCCTGAAGGCCGCTGGTCGCGGCTCGCGGAGGAGCTCGCGCCTGGCTTCGGCGCTTTGTCCGACTTCGGACCCCGGAGTTCGTCGGCCCCGGACGCCAGCGGAGCGCATCTCTTGCGGGGGGAGCGGGTCATGGCCGCCTGCCGGTTTGCGGCGAGACCGGATGCGGGGGACGTCCTGCGCGTCACCGACTGGCTCGCGCCGGCGGACGAACCCGAGCTGGCCGCGGCGCTCTTGCGCGCCGCCCTCGCGGCGGCCTCGGGGCAGGGCGCCCGCCGGGTCGCGGTGGAGACGCCGCACGCCGGCCTCGGCGCCGGCCTCCAGATCGCCCGATTCCTGCCCGGCCGCTCCCGGGCGCGCATCCTGATGCGGCCGGCTTCGCGCGACGAGCCGATCCCCCGGACCGACGCCTGGCACTTCTCCACCCGGTCGCAACTGAAGCTGCCGCCGCCGTTGGTATGATGCCGGGTTCTTTCCGGGTTGCCGCTATCGTCTAGGGGTTAGGACGGGTGGTTCTCAGCCATCAAACCGGGGTTCGAGTCCCCGTAGCGGTACCCATGGAGCGCCGGCGTCCTCGCCGGCCTGCGCCGCACCGCAGTCGCCTGCCGACCGTGCCGCCGTGCCGACCGACCGTTGGCCGGTCGGCCGCATGGAGGGCCGGCGTCCTCGCCGGCCTGCGCTGCCCCGCAGTCGCCTGCCGCCCGACCGTTGGCCGGTCGGCCGCATGGAGCGCCGGCGTCCTCGCCGGCCCACGGTCGGGCGGTACGGCGGCGTTGTCGGCACAAAGACCGCCTGAGGAGCCGAGGGT
>JAAXGQ010000108.1:0-3541 GCA_012271265.1 Vicinamibacteraceae bacterium | reverse complement strand
GGACGCCGGCGCTCCAGGGGGCCGACGCTCTCACCGGCGGCGTATGGAGCGCCGGTGTCCTCACCGGCCACGCTGCGGCGGTACGGCGGCGCTGCCGGCACGAAGACCGCCTGAGGAGCCGAGGGTGCGGTACAGGCCGGCGAGGACGCCGGCGCTCCATGGGGCCGACACTCTCACCGGCGTCGTATGGAGCGCCGGTGTCCTCACCGGCCTGCGCCGGACCGCAGTCGGCTGCCGCCAGACGGTGGTCCGGGCGGCGCCCTGGAGCGCCGGCGTCCTCGCCGGCCTGCGCTGCACCGCAGTCGACTGCCGCCAGACCGTGGGCCGGGCGGCCCTTTGACGGGGTTTTGCGCGTCAAGTGCGAGACGGCTGCCGCCATCGCGCCCGTGGTTGTCGTCCACGGCGGAGCGTGGGACATTCCGCCCGAGGAACGGGAGGCGCACCGCCTCGGTGTGCTGGCGGCGGCCCGCCGCGGACTCGATGTCCTGTCCGGCGGCGGTTCCGCGCTCGATGCGGTCGAAGCGGCCGTCGTGGTGATGGAGGATGATCCAGCGCTGAACGCCGGGACCGGTTCGGTGCTGAACCGGGAGGGGGCGGCGGTCCTGGACGCCGGGATCATGGACGGTGAATACCTCCGGGCGGGCGCAGTCGCCGCGGTCACGACGGCGCCCAACCCGGTGCGGGTGGCGCGGCGGGTCCTCGAGGCCAGCCCCCACGTGATGCTGGCCGGCTCCGGGGCCGCGGCGTTCGCCGTGGAGCAGGGATTTCCGCCGGTCCCGCCTCAGGCGCTCGTGGTCGAACGCGAACGCCGCCGGCTGGCTGCCTGGGAGGCGCGCCGTCAAGTCGCATCATCCGTCACGACCGTCCCGGCGGACACCGTGGGCGCCGCGGCGCTCGACCGGAGCGGCCGTCTCGCGGCCGCGGCCTCCACCGGAGGCACCCTCGGGAAGCTCCCTGGCCGGGTTGGCGACACACCGGTCGTGGGCGCGGGGTTCTACGCCGATTCCCGGGTGGCGGCCGTGGCCTGCACCGGCTGGGGCGAGGGAATCCTCCGCATGGCTCTCGCCCGCGCCGCCGTGGTTCGCATCGAGGGCGGGAAGGCTCCCGAGAGCGTCGCGAGGGGCCTGCTGGGCAGGCTTCGGGAGCGGACGCGAGGCGCCGCCGGGATGCTCATCGTGACGCCCGACGCGCGGGTGACGGCGGCCTGGACCACGCCGCGCATGGCGCGCGGATGGGCTTTCGCCGGCTCGCGGGGGCTCTACGGAGCGGCCTGAGGGCCGTGGTAGTTTTCCGCGCCTCCGGTTGCCCGCGCCCTTGGCTCAGTGGACAGAGCAACAGGCTACGAACCTGTAGGTCGGGGGTTCGAATCCCTCAGGGCGCGCCATCCCCACCGCGTCCCCCCCTCGGGCCGGTGAGAACGGCGGTGTCACGGGCCGTTCGGGTGGGGCGTGAGAAGATCGGGGTGTTCGGTTTCGGCCGGAGGGGAGGCTGACGATGCGGGGCGCCCGGGAGCTGATTCGGCGTGGAGGCGCGCGCGTCGTGATGGTCGCCGTTGCGGCGCTCGCGGCGACCCCCGCGGCGGCGCAAAGCTGGACCTGCGAGCAGGTCATGGCGCCGATGCGCGACGGGACCCGGCTCGCCACGGATGTCTACACGCCGCGAGGGCAGGGCCCCGGCCCGTTCCCGGTGCTGATCGAGCGCACGCCCTACAACAAGGGCGCGTGCGCCAACCGCACCGCCGAGTACTTCGCCGCCCGCGGCTATCTCGCCATGGTGCAGGACGAGCGCGGCCGCTACGAGTCCGAGGGTGAGTACTACTGGCTGCGGGACGAGGCCTGGGGCGAGCGCCAGGACGGCTACGACACGATCGAGTGGGCCGCGGCCCATCCCGGGTCCAACGGCAAGGTCGGCGCCCACGGGCTCTCGTTCACGTGCGCCAACCAGCTCCTCACCGCGCCCACCCGGCCGCCGCACCTGGAGGCGATGTTCTGCGCGCAGTACGCGGCGAACAGTTACCGCGACATCTTCTGGCAGGGCGGGGCGCTCCACATGGTGCTCCCGACGTGGCTGCTCACCCAGCGGGAAATGGTGAAGCCGCTGCGCCGGAATGCCCCTGGCCACCGCGGCTACCTGGGCACGGCCGACTCGTGGTTCGACTGGTACGACGAGCACACCGAGGTGGGGGACGACTTCACCGCCAGCATGTTCTCGGACATGTACAACGACCTGATCGGCAACCCCTACTACAACGACTACTGGCGCGCGCTCGCGGTGGACGAGCGGTACGCCGACTTCGATGTGCCCGTCTACCACCTCGGCGGCTGGTACGACCGGCACATCCACGGGACGGTTCGCCACTTCAGCCAGATCGGAACCGTCGGCGGCCCGCGCGCGCGGGGTCGGCAGAAGCTCATCGTGGGGCCGTGGATTCACGGCTGGCCTCCCCTCGCCGACGAGCGCGTCGGCGACATGAGCTTTCCCGGCTCGAACCTGGACCACCTGGCGCTCCGCCTCCGCTGGTTCGACCACCACCTGAAGGGCCACGACACCGGCATCATGGACGAGGCGCCGGTCCTGATCTACGTCATGGGCGAAGGGGTCTGGCGCGAGGAGCACAAGTTCCCGCTGGCCCGGCAGCAGGAGGAGAGCTGGTACCTGCGCTCCGGCCCCAGCGGCACGATCGACTCGCTGAACGACGGCCTCCTCTCCCGCGAGCCGCCCGGGAGTGAGGCGCCCGATTCCTACGACTACGACCCGGCCCACCCGGCGCCCACCATCGGCGGGGACCTGTTCGTCGCCCCGCGCGGCGCCGCCGACCACCGCCCCGCCGACCGCCTCAGCCTGACCTACACCTCACCGCCGCTCGCGGCGCCGCTGGAGGTGACCGGCTTCCCCCGCGTGGAGTTCTTCGCGGCGTCCTCGGCGGTGGACACGGACTGGGTGGTCACCCTGAGCGTGGTGCACGATTCCGGCTACTCCCAGCTGGTGCGCCAGATGATCCAGCGGGCGCGCTTCCGGAACGGCGACGAAGCGCCGGAGTTCCTCGAACCGGGGGCGGTCGTCCCCTACACGATCGAGCTGTATCCGACCTCCGTCCTCCTCCAGCCGGGGCAGCGCATCCGGCTCGCGGTGACCAGTTCCAGCTTCCCCAAGTGGTACCCCAACGGAAACACCGGGAAGGAGATGCTCGAGGACCGGCCCGGCGTCGTGGCCCGCAACACGATCCACCACGCCGCCGACACCCCCTCCCGGCTCATCCTGCCGGTCATTCCCCGCTGACCCCCGCTTCCTCCGTCACGACGAGGCCCTGAAGGAGATCCCCCCGATGCGACCCCGCCCCCGTCCGCTTCTCCACGTCGCTCCCCTGCTCCTCGGCGCGTTCTTCGCGGCGCCGATCGCGGCCCAGGAACGCGATCTCGACCTGGTCATCACCGGCGGCCGGGTCATCGATCCCGAGACCGGGCTCGACGCGAACCGGGATGTCGGCGTCGTGCGGAACGAGATCGTCGCCATCTCCCGGGAGGTGCTCACGAACCGGCTG
>JAAXGQ010000107.1 GCA_012271265.1 Vicinamibacteraceae bacterium | reverse complement strand
GGAGCGCCGCCGTCCTCGCCGGCCGGCGCCGCACCCTCCGTCCCTCACGCAGTCTCCTGCCGAACGCGCCGCCGTGCCGAAGGACCGTGGGCCGGTGAGGACACCGGCGCTCCATACGGGTGGTGGCCGGGGAGGACAGCGACGCTCCAGGACTGGCCGGGGGCTCCGAACCGTCAGATGGGGGCCTGGGGATACGAGCCCAGGATTCTGAGGTTGATGGACTGGGTGGTGAGGGAGGTCAGGGTGCGGGAGACGGGGGGGTCTTCCTGGTGGCCTTCGAAGTCGATGAAGAACTGGTAGGCCCACTGGCTGCCCTTGAGCGGGCGGGTCTCGAGGCGGGTCATGTTCAGGCCGTTTTCCTCGAACGGCGCGAGGATGCGGTAAAGCGAACCGGGGGCGTCCCTGCCGGTCACCAGGATCGACGTCTTGTCGCGGCCGCTCGGGCCGGGTGCAGACTTGCCGATCACCAGGAAACGGGTGCGGTTCCCCGGGTAGTCCTCGATGTTCCGCTTCAGCACCCGGAGGCCGCAGCGCTCCGCCGCGCGCACGTTGGCGATGGCGAGCCGGGTCGGATCCTCCGCCGCGAGCCGAGCCGCCTCGCCGTTGCTCGCCACCCGGCGGTGCGGGAGGTCGGGGAACCGGGCGTCCACCCAGATCCGGGTCTGGGCGAACGACTGGGGGTGGGCGAGGAGTTCGGTGGCCGCCTCTGCCTCCGCGTCGGGATGGCCGGCGAGGACGTGGTGGACCGGCAGCTCCAGCTCGCCGCAGATGCCGAGCGGGGAGACGGCAAGACAGTCGAGGGTGCGGTTCACCATCCCCTCGGTGGTGTTTTCGACCGGCACGATGCCGTAGTGGCAGCGGTCGGCCTCGACTTCGCGGAACACCCGCTCGATCACGGCGCATAGCTTCAGCGAGGCGAAGTGGCCAAACTGCCGCACCGCGGCTTCCTCGGAGAACGTCCCTTCCGGGCCGAGGCAGGCCACCGTGAGGGGCTGCTCAAGGAACAGGCAGGAGGACATGATCTCGCGGAAGAGGCGCGCCATCATCTCCGGCGGCATGGCCCCGCCGCTGCTCCGGCGGACGCGCCGGAGGATCCGGGCTTCGCGCTCCGGGCGGTAGTGGGCCCCTGCCCCAGGCTCGCGGCTCTTGATCCGGCTGATCCGGACGGCGCAGGCGGCGCGCCGGTTCAGGAGGTCGCGGATCTCCCGGTCGATCGCATCAATGCGCCGGCGCGCCTCCTCCAGCGTCTCGGGGCCGGCAGCGCGCGTGTCGGCGTCGGCCACGTCCGGGCAGCGCTAGCGGTGGCGGAGGGAGCGCCGGGCGCCGGTCTCCCCGAGCCGCAGCGAGGTGTCCGCGGTGAGGTCGGGGCCGGCGATTTCGCCCCGAAGGAAGGCGAGGTGGCCGGCGGCGGCGATCATGGCGGCGTTGTCGGTGGAAAGGGCGATCGTGGGCAGGAAGACGGGGAGCCCCCGCTCCGCGCCGATCTCGCGGAAGCGGGCGCGGAGGGCGGAGTTCGCGGCCACGCCTCCGGAGAGAAGGAGAGCCTGCACCTCGACCTCCTCCAGGGCGCGGAGGACGGCGCGGGAGAGCGCGCGGACCACCGCGGACTGGAATCCCGCCGCCAGATCACGGATGTCCTCCCGCTCTTCGGGGGCTTCGCCGGGAGCGAGCGGCTCGATTCCGAGGTTCTCGATCCGGCGCAGGACCTGGGTCTTGAGGCCGGAAAAGCTGAAGTCGTAGCGGGCGCCGTCCGAGAAGTGGGGCAGCGAGAGCAGGTGACGGCGGGGATCGCCCCGACTCGCCAGCCGGTCAAGGACCGGGCCGCCGGGATAGCCCAGCCCCAGCCGCTTGGCCAGCTTGTCGTAGGCCTCGCCGGCGGCGTCGTCCCGGGTCTTGCCGAGGAGGCGGTAGCGGCCCTCGTCGGCGAGCAGAAAGAGATTCGTGTGGCCGCCGGAAACGACCAGGGCCAGCGCCGGGTGCGGCGGCTCGGGGCCGTCGAGGTAGCAGGCGCGGATGTGACCCTCGATGTGGTCCACGCCGATGACCGGGAGGCCGCGCGCGAAGGCGAACGCCTTGGCGAAGGAGACCCCGGCCAGGAGAGCGCCGATCAGGCCGGGTCCCCGGGTGACCGCCACCGCGTCCACGTCCCCGAAGGTGACGCCAGCGTCCGAGAACGCCTGGCGGACGACGGGGCGCAGGTTCAGCAGATGCTGGCGCGAGGCGATCTCGGGGACCACGCCGCCGAAGGGAGCGTGGAGTTCGCACTGGGAGGAGATGACGTTCGAGAGGACGCGCCTGCCGTCGGCGACGATCGCCGCCGAGGTTTCGTCGCAGGAGGTCTCGATTCCCAGGATCAACATTTCACCGGCATTATCCGCCAGTCGCGTCGCGCCGCGGACGGCTGGGCGGTTCGCGTTCAGGTCTACGCAGGGGAGAGGGAGCGCAGGGTTTGCTCGTAGGGGGGGCGGGCGACTCCCCGATCGGTGACGATGGCGGTGATGAGGCGGGCGGGGGTGACGTCGAAGGCGGGGTTCCAGACGCCGACTCCGTCGGGCGCGACCGGGGCGCCGGCGAACTCGGTGATCTCCTCCGGGGCGCGCTCCTCGATGGGGATTGCGGCGCCGCTGGGGGCGCGGAGGTCCACGGTGGAAAACGGCGCCGCGACGAGGAACGGGACGTCCCAGGCCTTCGCGATCAGCGCCGACTGGTAGGTCCCGATCTTGTTCGCGGCGTCGCCGTTCGCGGCGATCCGGTCGGCGCCGACCACCACCAGGTCGAGTCCGCGCACGGCGAAGAGCGACCCGACCATCCCGTCGGTGATCAGGGTCACCGGGATGCGGTCTTCAAGCAGTTCCCACGCGGTCAGCCGCGCGCCCTGGAGGTAGGGGCGGGTCTCCGGGGCAAAGACCTCGACCTCGCGGCCGGATTCGGCCACCGCCCGAACGACGCCGAGCGCGGTGCCATAGCCGGCGGTGGCGAGGGCGCCGGCGTTGCAGTGGGTCAGGATGCGCGCCTTCCGGCCGGCCGTCCGGGGAAGAAGCCCGGCGCCGAACGCCCCGATCCGGTGGTTTGCCGCCAGGTCCTCCGCGAAGATGGCCTCCGCCTCCGCTTCGAGCCCGGAGGCGACCTCCGCCGGCGACGCGCCGAGGTCGAGCAGTCCGTCGAGCCGGGCGCGCATGCGCTCGACGGCGTAGCGGACATTCGCGGCCGTGGGCCGGGTGTCGTGGAGGCGTCCCGCCGCCGCCTCGAAGCAGGTGACCGCCGCGTCGCCGCTCGCCGGCGCGCGGGCGAACTCGGCTGCCAGGCCGAAGGCGGCGGTGATGCCGATGGCCGGGGCGCCCCGGACCACCATGGAGCGGATCGCCGCCGCGGCGGCGGCGGCGTCCGGGCAGTCCCGCCACACCAGCCGCCCGGGGAGGAGACGCTGGTCGAGGAGGCGCAGCATCCGTGTTTGCGGATCCCAGCGGATGGGGCGGACCATGGATTTCACCCTACCAGTCCCGGAGCGCCACCTTCCCGCCCGCCTGGAGCGCCGGTGTCCTCAACGGCCACCGCACCGGGAGCGCCG
>JAAXGQ010000106.1:3282-8050 GCA_012271265.1 Vicinamibacteraceae bacterium | reverse complement strand
CCACGGACCATGCCCGCCTGCGGCGGTGGCCGGTGAGGACACCGGCGCTCCAGGGGGTGGTGGCCGGCGAGGACGCGGGCCGGGGAAAACCGGAGGAAAACGCAGGGAAAACGGGCGCAGAACCCCGGGAAGAACGCCCCCTCGAGGACCGTGGGCCCCGGGGAGCGCGAACGGGGAGCGGGTCTTCCCTCCCCACCCCCGCCAATCCCCCGTCGAATCCCGTTTTTCTGAACGATGGAAAGATATTGAAATCAATGAGTTGCGTTAGTTTTTCCAGGTTTCCCTTCCGCCATAATTTCCACTATAATTGAGGGTTTGGACAAATGACTCACTGCCCGTTCCCGTTCTTCAACGCCTGATGATGCGGCCCCTCATCGGGGGGTCGTCAGGGTCTCCAGGGCATCCCCTCCCGCCGGGCGTCTTGCGGCTCGGCCACTGAACCATGGACTTCATCACCCAACGCGAACCGCTGCTGGCGGAACTTGGCCTCTTCTCCGGTGTGGTGGAGGTCCGGCCTACCGATCCGATGTCGGAGTTCGCGAACATTTCCTTCCGTCCGGAAGGGGACGGCTGCGAGCTCACGGCTTCCAGCGGCGAGATCGGGCTTCGTTCCCGGATCGCCGCCCAGGTCAAGGGGCAGGGACTCCTCAACGCTCCGGTCGGACTGCTCGCCGCCTGGCTCAAGGAAGGCCGGCACGAGAACGTGTCCTTCACCCAGACGGAGGACACCTGGGTGCGGGTTCGCTGCGGAGGGAACAAGACCCGGATCCCCGTTCGCGTCGGCGAGCCGCCGCGGCTGGAGAGCCCTCCCGGGGAGCCGGCGTGCTCCGTGACCGGGGAAATCCTGGCGACGCTGATCCGCACCGGCTCCTACGGGATGCCCGGCGCGGCGGACGCCACGGTGTCCACCGCCGGCGCCCAGATCGAGGTGCAGGGATCGTCGGTGCGGATCGTTTCTTCGGACCACTCACGGCTCGCGTGGGCCAGCGCGGACTGGCGAGAGGGGGCCGACGAGGGAGCGGATGCCGAAGAGGTCGCGGAGCCCCCGGCGAAGCAGGCATTCGGGCTGAACCGGAAGACCCTCATGCAGCTCGGGCAACTGGCGCGCGCCGGCGGCGAGCGGCCGGCGATGCGGTTCTTCGAGGGCGGGAACCACCTCTTCTTCGAGTTCGGGGAGCGTCTGCTCGTCTGTTCGAAGCTCGCCGACCGCCTCCCCGACTACGAGCACGTCATTCCCCGGGATTGCGCGGTGCGGGTCAAGGTGAATCGCTCCGCCCTTCTCGCGGCGGTGCAGGCTGCGATGCCGTTTGCGACCGGGGATTTCAGCCGGGCGCGGCTCGACATCGGGGACGACGCCATGAACATCCACGTCCTCTCGGTGCGCGGGGAAGCCCAGGGCAGTGTGGAAGTCGTCGAGTCCGCGGGAACGCCGCTGGCCCTCCACATCAACCTGGTCCACCTCCGCGACTTCGGGAAAGTGGTGGACGCCGAAGAAGTGACGCTCGGGTGCGACTCGCCGGACACCGCCTTCCTCCTGTCACCGGTTGACGGCGACTCCGCCGTGCGCCACTTCTGCGTCGGGATGCCTCTTGCCGCCGCCTGACGCGTCCGCCGCCACTCCCGACCTGCTCGCGGAGGCTTCGGCCTCCGCCCTCGGATCCACCGGGGGGAACGACTACTCCGGCGGCGACATCCGGATTCTCGAGGGGCTCGAGGCAGTCCGGGTGCGCCCGGCGATGTACATCGGTTCGACCGGCGAGGGCGGCCTCCACCACCTGTTCCGGGAGGTGCTCGACAACAGCATCGACGAGGCCATGGGCGGGCACTGCGGCGAGATCGAGGTCACGATCCACGAGGACGGGAGCCTCTCGGTCCGCGACGACGGGCGGGGCATTCCGGTGGATCCGGAGCCCAGCACCGGATTGCCGGCCGTCGAGGTTGTCATGACCCGGCTGCACGCCGGCGGCAAGTTCGACGCGGACGCCTACAGGTACTCCGCCGGTCTGCACGGGGTGGGTGTGTCCGTCGTGAACGCGCTCTCGACCTGGCTTCGGGTGGAAGTCCGGCGGAACGGGCGCGTCTACCGGCAGTCCTACGTCCGAGGCGAACCCACCGGGCCTCTCCAGGATTTCGGGGCAGCCGGAGGACAGACGGGAACCCTTGTCCACTTCCTTCCTGACCCGACCATCTTCGAGGAAACGACCGAGTTCGTCTTCGAACCCATTGCGAAGCGCGCCCGGGAGCTTTCCTACCTCGTCCGGGGGGTGCGGATCGCCCTCACCGATGAACGCGACGGCCAGCGGGCGACCTTCCACCACGAGGGAGGAATTGCCGAATACGTGGAGCACCTGAACCACGCCGAGACGCCGGTGCACTCCGAAGTGATCCGCTTCGAGGCGGAGACGCGCGACAACGCGGACAACGCCGGAGTGCATGCCGCCGAAGTGGCCCTGCAGTGGACCCTCGGCTACAAGGAGCAGGTCCACACCTTCGCGAACAACGTGAGCACCCTCGAGGGCGGCACCCATCTCAGCGGGATGCGGGCCGCGCTCACCCGGGCCCTCAACACCTACGCCCAGAACAGTCCGGCGGGGAAGAACCTCAAGAGCCGGATCCAGGGCGAAGACGCGCGCGTGGGTCTCACGGCCGTGGTGAGCGTCCGGGTGCCGGAGCCGCAGTTCGAGGGCCAGACCAAGACGAAGCTCGGCAACAGCGCCGTCCAGGGATTCGTGGATTCCATGGTCTACGAGGAGCTGAGCCGTACCTTCGACGAAAACCCGGTTGACGCGAAGCGGATCGTCTCGAAGGTCGTGGACTCCTTCCAGGCGCGGGAGGCGGCGCGGAAGGCCCGCGACATGGCCCGGCGCAAGGGGGCCCTCTCCTCCACCTCGCTTCCGGGAAAGCTCGCCGACTGCCAGGAGCGCGATCCGGCGCGCAGCGAAATCTTCATCGTGGAGGGGGAATCCGCCGGCGGCTCCGCCAAGCAGGGGCGCGACCGGCAGTTCCAGGCGATCCTTCCCCTGCGGGGCAAGATCCTGAACGTCGAGAAGACCCGCCTCGACCGGATGCTGGAGAACGAGGAGATCAAGGTCCTGATCTCCGCCCTCGGCGCCGGGATCGACCAGGATCTCGACCTCGAGGCCCTTCGCTACCACTCGGTGATCATCATGACCGACGCCGACGTGGACGGATCTCACATCCGCACCCTGCTCCTCACCTTTTTCTACCGGCGGATGAAGAGCCTGGTGGACGAGGGGCATCTCTTCATCGCCGAGCCTCCGCTGTATCGGGTGGAACGTTCCGGGAAGGCGCGGGACGTCTTCCTTGCCGATGACCGGGCCCTGAACGCCTACCTGATGGAGCGGGCCGTGCGAGCCACCCGGGTCGTGGTGGGGGATGCCGAGCTCTCCGACGACACGCTCCACGAGGCGCTGAAGAGGATCGCTGCCGTGCGTGACCGCCTCGACCGGCTGGGGCGGCGCGGTGTTCCGCGGGATCTCGTCCGCTGGGCGCTTCGAGAGCGCTTCGGGCCCGAGGTGACCCGCTCGCGGGCCGGCATGGATCTCCTCGTGGACCGGCTCGGCGCGGTCGGAATCGCTGCGCAGGTGGAAGAGGATCCGCCGGGCAGCGGCAAGCTGCTCATCGCGCCGGCGGCGTCGGCGGATGGCGCCGGATTCAGCCGCCGCATCGGCGCCGGATTCTTCGATCGGCCCGAGTTCCAGCGCCTTCGCGAGCTGTACGACTCGGTGCGCGCCTTCGACGAAGGGACGGTCCAGGTCTACCGGGGCGAGCGCGTGGAGCCGGAGGCCACGGTCACTTCGGAGGCCGCGCTCCTCGACCATTTCCTGGACCCCAGCCGGCAACGGCTCAAGATCCAGCGCTACAAGGGCCTGGGTGAAATGGACGCCGAGGAGCTCTGGGACACGACGATGAACCCGGAGGTCCGCAGTCTGAAACGGGTCCGGGTGGACGATGATCTCGACGCCAGCGATCTCTTCAGCACCCTGATGGGCGATCAGGTCGAGCCCAGGCGGGCCTTTATCGAACAGAACGCCCTGAACGTCGCCAACCTCGACGTTTGATGTCCGGGCGCATCTGCCGGGACTCCTCCCGTGGCTGAGCCGTCCTTTCCGGCGGGTCCGACCGGCAGCGGGCTGGCGCGGACCCTGCGCTCCCACGCCATCGAGGCGGAGATGCGCCAGTCCTACATGGACTACGCCATGTCGGTCATCATCGGGAGGGCGCTTCCCGATGTTCGCGACGGCCTGAAGCCCAGCCAGCGGCGGGTGCTCTACGCCATGTTCCGGGAGAAGCTGCTCCCGACGAGGTCGCACTCCAAGTGCGCCGGGATCGTTGGCGAGGTGCTGAAGAAGTACCACCCGCACGGCGACGCTTCGGTCTACGACACCCTGGTGCGCCTGGCCCAGGGATTCAACCTGCGCCATCCGCTCATCCAGGGGAAGGGGAACTTCGGTTCCGTTGACGGCGACCCCGCCGCCGCCTACCGCTACACCGAGGCCCGGCTTACGCCGTTCTCGGTTGCCATGATGGCGGACATCGACCGCGACACGGTCGACTACACCCCGAACTTCGACGGCAAGACCGAGGAGCCGGTGGCGCTCCCCACGGTGATCCCGAACCTGCTGGTGAACGGTTCGGACGGCATCGCGGTGGGCATGGCCACCAAGATCCCGCCGCACAACCTTGACGAGGTGACCGCGGCTCTGGTGCACCTCATCGAGCACCCCGACCAGGACGAGGAAGATCT
>JAAXGQ010000106.1:0-3230 GCA_012271265.1 Vicinamibacteraceae bacterium | reverse complement strand
GGAAGGGCCGACAGCGCATCGTCGTCACCGAGATCCCCTACCAGGTGAACAAGGCCCGGCTGGTCGAGAAGATCGCCGACCTGGTGAAAGACAAGCGCGTCACCGGCATCGCCGATCTGCGCGACGAATCGGATCGCCGGGGGATGCGCATCGTCGTCGACCTGAAGCGCGGCGAAGAGCCGCAGGTGGTGCTGAACAACCTGTATCGCCACACCCCGCTCCAGCAGTCGTTCGGGCTGAATCTGCTCGCGATCGCCCGCGCCCGCCCGAAGCTCTTCTCCCTGGCGGAGATGCTGCGGGAGTTCCTGCAGTTCCGCCGCGAGGTCGTCCGCCGCCGCGCCGAGTTCGATCTGAAGGGCGCCGAGGCGCGGATGCACATCCTCGAAGGGCTGGCGGCCGCGGTGGACCGGCTCGACGAGGTGATCGAGTGGATTCGGACCTCCCCCGATCCGGCCACGGCAAAGGCGCGACTCCTGGAGCGCCTGGAGCCCGCAGGATTCCGGGTGGATCGGACGCTGCTCGAGCGCTCGGGGGCGGTCGGGGACGGCCGGCTCTCGGAGAAGCAGGCCCAGGCGATCCTGGACATGCGGCTCCAGCGGCTGACCCGGCTGGAGCAAGATCGCATCGAAGGGGAGATGGGCGAGATCGGCGCCCGGATCGGCGATCTCCTGGACCTCCTCGGCAACCCGGAACGCATCGACGCGATCATTCGTGACGAGGCGTTGGCGGCGGCCCGACAGCACGCAAACGAGCGCCGGACCGGGATCGTGGAGGCGGCCTCGGATCTCACCATCGAGGAACTCATCCCGGTCGAGGACATCGTCATCTCGCTCACCCAGGCGGGCTACGTGAAGCGCACCCCGCTGAGCGACTACCGCGCCCAGGCCCGGGGCGGGACCGGGCACGCGGGGGTGGGCATCCGTTCCGGAGATGCAATCCGGGCGCTCCTGATCGGGAACACCCATCGCGGCGTCCTGTTCATCACCGACGACGGCTGGGCCTACCGCCTCAAGGGGTACGAGCTGCCGGAGGCGGGCAAGGCCGGAACCGGCCGCCCGGTGGTGAACCTGCTGCACCTGCCCCGCGACCGGCGCGTCGTCGCCGTGGTTCCTCTCCCGGCAGAGGACCAGGCCCCCGACGAGCTCCACCTGGTCACCGCGACCCGGCAGGGGAAGGTGAAGCGGACCCCCTACCATCAGTACCGCAACGCCAGGAAGCACGGGATCCGGGCGGTCCGGGTGCCGGAGGGCGATGCCCTGGTGGGGGCCGAACTCACGAGCGGACGGGCCGAGGTGATGCTCGCCACCCGGGACGGCAAGGCGATCCGGTTCTCCGAGGAGGGTGCTCCGCCGAAGGGACGGGTGGCGATGGGTGTGAAGGGAATCACGCTCGATCCCGGCGACGAGGTGGTGAGCCTGGTGGTCGTCGAGGATCCCGTGGAGCACCCCGGCCTGCTCATGACGATCACGCGTCACGGGTACGGCAAGGTCAGCGCCCTCGACCGCTACCGCCCCCAGGGGCGCGCCGGAAAGGGGCTCATCAACATCGCCACGTCCAAGCGAAACGGACCTGCGGTCGCCGCCGCGTTTGTCCGGTTCGGGGAGGAGGTGATCGTCATCACCGCCGGCGGGAAGGCCGTGCGGGTTCCGATCGACGAGAACCTGAGGGACATGGGACGCTATGCGCAGGGCGTACGCGTCATGCGCGTGCGCGACGGGGACGAGGTGGTCGCGATGACCCGGGTTGGCGTTCCCGCCGCGGAAGGAGATCCCGATGAGAACGGCGCCGGAATCAGCGAGACGGCCTGAGCGCCGCCCGGCGGCCCTCCTCGCCATTCTCCTCGTAGCGGGTGCGGCGTGTTCGGGGGGCGGGGTGGAGGAGGAGATGCTCTCCCGGTTTTTTCGTTCGATCGAGCAGGAAGACCGGATGACGCTTTCCGGGGTCTCGATGGTCGACTTCCCCGGCGGAGCCGCCGCCTCGTGGGAGATCCTCGAGATCGGCGCCGAGGCCTCGGGGCCGTACCGGATCCCCGAACTCCGTGCGGAGGTCACCTCCGGGGAGCGCCGGCGCGACGATCAGTTCCAGGTGCTCTACGCGTTCCGGCGGGGGAACGCGGAGGCGATCAATGCCATCGCCGCGCGCCGGGAGCGCGATCCGGAGGCTCGGATCGGGGGTCGGTTGGGGGAGATCGAGGAGGCGTGGGAGGCGCACCAGGCGGAACGCCGGCGCCTCGTGACGACGCTCAGCGAGGCCCAGATGGCGCTCGAGGCGGAGCGGCGCCGGACCGAGCGCGGCCTGCTGCGGGAAGCCCCGGTGGATTACCTCACCGGAAGCGTCCGGGAGAAGGAGGTGATGGTCCGGGTGCACGAAGTCGACGCTGGCCCCCGCGATTACCGGTTTACCCTGTTTCGCTACGACCTGGTGAACCAGTTCGAGAGCGAGGTGCCCTCCCGCTGGCTCATCGTCGGGATCGAACCGGCGCGCGCGGACGAGTGAGCCGCCCGCGCGAGGAACTCCTCGGCATTCTCCGCCGGGAGTCCGTTCGGTTCGGCCGGTTCCGGCTGGCTTCGGGGGCCATCTCCGATGTCTACGTCGACGCCCGGCTCACCGTGCTGCGCTCGGACGCCGCCTGGCTGGTCGGGGCCGCGCTCCTCGAAACCATGGAGGAGGCAGGGTGGAAACCGGCCGCCGTCGGCGGGCTGGCGGCCGGCGCGATCCCGCTGACCTCCGCCGTGGTGATGGCGGCCGCAGCGCAGGGCCGGGAGCTGGCCGGATTCTTCGTGCGCAAGGAGGCGAAGGCCCACGGCCGCGGGCGGGCGCTCGAAGGGATCGAAACGCCGTCGGGAGCCGCCGTGATCCTGGAGGACACCGCGACGTCCGGCCGATCCACGCGGGCCGCAGTGGAAGGGGCCCGCGCCGCCGGCTTCGAGGTCATCGGCGCTCTCGCGCTCGTCGACCGGGACATGGGCGCCGCCGCCCGACTGGAAGAGGCCGGGGTTCCCTACCGCGCGGTCTATCGGCTCGAGGAGCTCACCGCCCGGTAGGCCTGAGGACCATGCCCGCCTGCGGCGGTGGCCGGTGAGGACACCGGCGCTCCAGAACTGGCGCCCCGTGACGTATGGACCGCCGGGCCCATGGAGCGCCGCCCCATGGAGCGCCGGCGTCCTCGCCGGCCTGCGCCGCACCGCCGACCCCTCACGCACTCTCCTGCCAACCGCGCCGCCGTACCG
>JAAXGQ010000105.1:11244-15912 GCA_012271265.1 Vicinamibacteraceae bacterium | reverse complement strand
ATCCAGCCCCACGAGCTCGGAGACGCGGAGTCCCGCCCCGTAGAGCAGTTCGAGGATGGCCAGGTCGCGGCAGCCCAGGGTGGTGCTCCGGTCCGGCGTCCGCAGCATCGCCTCGACTTCCTCGGTCTCCATCCGCACCGGGAGCGGCCGCGCCTGCTTCGGCGCCCTGAGTCCCCGCGACGGATCGGTCTCCCAGGCCCCGGTCCGGGCCTGGCGCCGGCAGAAGGCCCGGACCGACGCCACCTTCCGCGCCACGGTGGAGCGGGCCAGCCCCCGCTCGTAGAGCGACGCCAGGAACCCCCGCAGCACCTCCGCGGTCACTCCCGAGGACGCCTCCCCGCACCAGGCGACCAGCTGACCGAGGTCGCTCCGGTAGCTGCGGACCGTGTGGGGGGAGGCGCCGCGCTGCGTCCGCAGGTGATCGAGAAACGCAGCGACCTCCCGGTTCAGCCGATCCGCCGCCACCGCAGACGCCGTCCGGGCGGGAGCAGCCGGGGTCTCAGCCCGCGTCTCAGCCAGTGTCTCAGGCCTCCGCTCGCGTTCTGCGCGCCGGGCGGGCCGCTGCCTTCTTCCGCGCCGCCCACTTCTTCTTCGCTCCCCGCGCGCCCGGCGGACGCGGCTTGATGTAGCGGCACTTCGGAAAACCGCTGCACCCGATGAACGGGCCGCGGCGGCTCTGCCGCTTCACCAGCCCCTTCCCGCACGTGGGGCAGTCTTCGTTCACCGGCTCCGGCGGCGGACGCGGCGCCACCAGCCGCCCGTTCCGGATCGGGATGATCTTCGAGCAGACGGGGTACCGGGTGCACCCGAGGAAAGTGCCGAACCGCCCCCGTCGCGCGGCCATGGGCGCCTCGCACTCGGGGCATACGGGGACCTCCTCCTCCCGAGGCCCGACCTCCTCCTCAGCGAGCGAACGGCTGCCCCGGCACTCCGGATACTGGCTGCAGCCGAGGAACTTCTCGCCGTTCGCCCACCGCAGCAGCATCGGCTTCTCGCATTCCCCGCAGGGCTCCGAGGTCGGAAGCCCCTTCACCCGGGGCATCTCCATCGTCGCCCGTTCGAGGTCGGCGGAGAAGTCCCGCCAGAACGCGGAGAGGGTGTCCTGGTAGGTCGCCTCCCCCTGCTCGATGCGGTCGAGGTTTGCTTCCATCGCCGCCGTGTAGCGCACGTTGAAGAGGTCGTCGAAAGTGATCGCCAGCAGGTCACTGACGAGCATCCCGACCTCGGTCGGCACGAAGACCCGGTTCTTCATCCGCACATACTCGCGATCCTTGATCTTGCGCAGGGTCGGGACGTAGGTGCTGGGACGACCGATGCCGTTGTGTTCGAGTTTCTGGATGAGGGCCGCTTCGCTGTAGCGCCTCGGCGGCGACGTGAAGCGGCGGACCGGGTCGATCCCGTCCAGGTCCATCGCCTGGCCCTCCCGAAGCGGCGGCAGGACCGGCCGCTTCCGGTCCTTCGCGCGCCTTGTCTTCCCGGCGTTGTCGCGGACTTCCCGGTACAGGATCCGGTAGCCGGGACGGTCGAGCACCGAGCCGCTGGCGGAGAACCGTTCGGGCGCCGTTCCGAAGCCGGCAACCTCCGGCATCGCCCCGCCGTCCCGTGGGATCGCGGTGAAGGAGGCCTTCGTGTCCAGCCACTCGGCGGAGGTCATCTGCGACGCGACGAACCGCTCCCAGATCATTCGGTAGACCTTGCGCTGGTCCTCGTTCAGAAACCGGGCCACCGCGTCGGGGTGGCGGCGGACGGACGTGGGGCGGATCGCCTCGTGCGCGTCCTGCGCCCGGCGGCCCTTCCGGTAGAAGTTGGGACGGTCGGGGAGGAAGTCCTTTCCGAACTGGTCGCCGATCAGCCCGCGGACCTCGACGAGCGCCTCCTTCGAGATCCGGGTCGAGTCGGTCCGCAGATAGGTGATGAGCCCGACCCGCTCGCCGGAGCCGAGATTCACGCCCTCGTAGAGCGACTGGGCGGTGCGCATCGTCCGGGCCGCGGGAAAGCGGAAGGCGGACGATGCCTGCCGCTGCATGGTGCTGGTGATGAACGGCGGCGGAGCGTGATCGAGCCGCCGCTTCGAGGTGACGGGCCCCACCTCGAAGCGGCACCCCTCGAGGACCTTCCGGATCTCCAGCGCGACCTTCTCTTCCCGGACGGCCGGCTTCTTCGGAAGCGCCCTGGGGATGTCGGCGAGAGCGACGACCGGTTTCCCCGCTTCGGTGCGGAGGCGGGCCTCGATCCGCCAGTACTCCTCGATGTCGAACGCGCGCACCTCGCGTTCCCGGGCGCAGATCAGCCGGAGCGCGACGGACTGGACGCGGCCGGCGGAAAGCCTCGGGGCCATCTTGCGGGACAGGAGCGGGGAAATCTTGTAGCCCACGATCCGGTCGAGCACGCGGCGCGTCTGCTGCGCGTTCACCTTCGTCCGGTCGATCTCACCGGCCTCTTCGATGGCGCGGCGGACGGCGGGGCGGGTGATCTCGTGGAAGGTGATCCGCTGGACCGGGACGTTCCGGCGCCGCCCCAGAGCGCTCCGGAACTCCGTCTCCAGGTCCTGACTGATGGCCTCGCCCTCCCGGTCCGGGTCGGTCGCGAGGTAGATGCGCGACGCCTTCTTCGCCTTCCGTTTCAGCGCGTCGAGGATCTTCTTCCGGTCCGGGACAACCTCGAACCGGGCCCGGAAGCCGTTGTCGATGTCCACCGAGAGCCCCCGGGACGGCAAGTCGCGGACGTGGCCCCCCGAGGCCATCACCGTGTAGGACGGGCCCAGGAATTTCTCGATGGTCTTCGCCTTGGCGGCGGACTCGACGACGACGAGGGCCTGGGACACGGGCGCGGGCAGTGTAGCGATGGGCGACGGTGGCAAACCGGGCGTCTCAGCCGGCCACCCGGACGAAATCGCCGGGGAACCGGCGCAACCGTCCCTGGCGTTCCAGCGCCGAAACACCCGCCAGCGCGACGGGGATGGCGAGCCCGGTATGGGCCACCAGCGTGTCCACGTCCGTCCCGGAAGGGAACCGGGCGAGGGTCTCGAGGATCCGCGCCGCGTCCGGGTCCCGAGGCGCCTCGGGCGCGGGGACGCGGGGGCCGGACCGGGCCGGACCGCCTTCGCCGGGATCACCCACCGCCGCCGGCATGAGCCGGGGCAGCTCTTCCAGCACGTGCTCCACGCTTGCGACAAGGACCGCGCCGAGACGGATCAACTGGTGGCAGCCGGCGCTCGTGGGCGACCCGACCGGCCCGGGGACGGCGAGCACCTCGCGGTCGCTCTCGACGGCGTGGCGGGCGGTGACCAGCGATCCGCTCCGCGCGGCCGCCTCGACCACCACCACCCCCAGCGTCAGCCCGGCGATGACGCGGTTGCGCCGGGGGAAGTGATGACGGAGCGGCCGGGCGTCCGGGGGGAACTCGCTCACCAGGGCGCCGTGTGCGGCGATCCGGTCCGCAAGGCCCCGGTGTTCCGGCGGATAGAGCCGCCCGTGCCCCGAGCCGAGGACCGCCACGGTGGCGCCGGGGGCGGCGAGCGCGGCCCGATGCGCGGCGGCGTCCACCCCTCGGGCCAGACCGCTCACCACGCTCAACCCGGCCGCGGCGAGCCCGCCGCCGAGTCGTTCGGCCTGAGAGATGCCGTAGGGAGTGGCCCGCCGCGAACCCACGATCGCCACCGAAGGCGCGGCGAGGTCCAGCGCCCCGGCGACGTCGAGCACGATGGGCGGGGTCGCGATCTCCGCGAGGCGGGGCGGGTACCCCGGGCCGCCGAGAAACACCAGGCGCCGCCCCGCTTTCGCGGCGTCGGCCCGCCACCGCCGCGCCCGCTCGGCCAGCGCCGCATTGGGCGCCCCGTGGCGCTCGTGGAAGGCACGGACCGCCCCGGCAAGCGAGTCCTCCCGGAACAGAGCGCTGCGGCGGCGGGGCGAGGGCGCCGCGGCGAGCGCGATGGCGAGCGCCGCCACTACGTCTCTTTCTTCGCCCGCCGGCGCGGAGGGCTCCCGGTTTCCCCGGCGCATCCGTCCGCGGATCGGACTCTCTTCGTTCATGGGCGTCGGTTCCGGTCCGGCGCCGCCCTCCCCGACGATCGGAGCGGCGAGCGGACCGGGTCCCTCCTTCCTCGATCCCTGACGCGAAAAAGGGCGAATCCTTGCCAATCTCTTTCTCCCCGGAGGCCGCCCGAACTCATCGCGCTACTATCGGAAGTCGCCCCGCCCGCGTGGCGCGGGCGAACCGGCTCCCAAGGAGCGCTCCCGCTCGCAGCGGGTGAGGAGATCCCATGGCCTGTCTTTTGCGCACCCCGGGAACGATGCGTTCCCCCCACGGCGCGGCCAGCCGGCGCGCTGCGTCCGTCCTCACGGCGGGGGTCCTGACGCTCGCCGTCGCCGGGGGATTCGCCCGGCCCGCGGCCGCGGCCGACGAGGACCGGGCCGCCAACGAGAACTCCTTCGGGGTCGAGGTGGCGTCGCGAGGCCTCTGGAAGGAGGCCGCCTACCGCTGGGAGCGGGCGGTCGAGCTCGATCCGATGAACGCCAAGGCCTACAACAACCTGGGAGTCGGCTACGAGCGCGCCGGAGAGTTCGAAAAGGCGATGGAGGCGTACGAGACAGCGCTGGAGCTGCTTCCGTCGAACGAGCAGATCCGCCAGAACTACGAGCTGTTCCGCGAGGCCTACGAGCGCAAACT
>JAAXGQ010000105.1:0-11214 GCA_012271265.1 Vicinamibacteraceae bacterium | reverse complement strand
CCCTCCTTCTCGGCGCCGGCCTTCTCTCCGGGTGCGCGGCCGGTCCCTACGTCGAGGTTCCCATCGAGATCCCGATCGAAGCCAAGCTCGATCTCTCCGGATTCGGCCGGGTCCTCGTCGGCAGCTTCGTCACCCAGACCAACGAGAATCTCGATCTCGACCGGGAGACCTCGCGCCTCCTGCGCAACCAGTTGCGCATCAACTCGCGGCTCTCGGTGATCGAGGCCGAGGTCGAGCCGCTCGGCGATTTCTCCGACGAGGCGCTCGAGACCAGCGGCCTCGCCGCGATGTTTGACGAGATGGCGGCCGACGCGGTCGCCATCGGTGATGGGGACATCTCCCGCCAGGAGTGGATCGACCTGGAGCAGGACAAGCTGCTCGAGGACGTCGATTACTGGCGCCGTCTCGGCGAAGAGTTCGAGGAGCCGCTCATCGTCAGCGGCCGGTTGCGCTTCGCGGCCGAGGAGCGCTCCGGCTTCTCCCGCCGGGACCGCTACGTGAGGGGGGCGTTCAACCAGCCTCGCCTCGTGCGCAGCACCCAGTTCCAGGAGCGCAGCGCCTACACCCTCTCCGCGGAGTTTTATTTCATCGACGGCCGGGACGGCCGCACCATCCACCGCGAGCGCTTCACCGAAGAGGTGATCTTCGGGCGCGACGAGGAGAGTTCCGCGCTCTCCTCCTACTTCGAGTTGATGGACCGGGTCCTGCCGAACTTCCTGAGCATCCTCACCCCCCAGACGTTCCGGGGCACGCGCATCCTGCTCCGTTGATCCGCTCCGGAGGCGCTGGACCGGGGTTCCGGGGAAGGAGTCCTGTGACACACCGAGCCAACCGAGCCAGATTGCTGGGCCGGCCGCTGCTGCTGGCGGGCCTGACCCTTGCCCTGCTGCCCCTCGCCCGTCCCGCGCCGGGCCAGTACTTCATCCCCTTCTACGGGAAGAACAAGGTGAAGTACGACAAGCACGAGTGGCAGGTCTACCGCTCCCCCCACTTCGACGTCTACTACTACCCGGAGATGGAGGAAGAGCTCGGGAGGCTGGTCAGCTACGCCGAGAGCGCCTACGAGACGATCTCCGACGAGCTGAAGCACGAGATCCCGTTCTCCATCCCGCTGATCCTCTACCGGACCTTCTCCGAATTCGCCCAGACGAACCTGTCTCCGTCGGAGATTCCCGAGGGCGTCGGCGCCTTCGCCGAGTCCTCCCGGGACCGGATGGTCATCCCCATCGACAACCCCCCGGACGAGCTCCAGGAACTGTTCCTCCACGAGCTGACCCACATCTTCGAGTTCGACATCATCCCGCGCTCGCTGTTCCGGCAGACGGTTCCCCTGTGGATCGACGAGGGCCTCGCGACCTACATGGAGGGCGAGGTGGATCCGCTGGACCTCATGACGGTGCGGGACGCGGCGGTGGCCGACCAGGTCCCCGGCCTCCAGGAGCTGAATACCCCCTTCGCCCGCGCTCCGTACTCCTTCGGCGCGTCCATCTTCCGCTTCATGGAGGCGCGGTTCGGCAAGGAGGGCGTGCGCCAGTTCGTGTTCTCGCTGCGCCGGGCGATCACCGGGGGAGTGAGCGAGGAGGTCTACGAGCAGGCCTTCCGGATGACCCCGGAGGACTTCTTCCGGGAGTACCGGCGCTGGGTCAAGGAGCGGTTCAAGCCCTTCCGCGACAAGGAGATCCCCGAGGACTACAGCGTCGACCTGTCACCGCGCCAGGGCCGCTACGTGGGGGCGATCTCCGCCGCCCACTCGCCTTCCGGCGAAGTGATCGCGGTGCTCGCCGGGAACCGCCGCGAGACCGAGTACGACGTGGTGCTGCTTTCCGCCCACGACGGCGAAGTGATCCGGAACCTGACCCCGGGCTACGCCGGCGAGTTCGTGAACGTGGTGGGCCTCACCGGCGAGGACCAGCTCATCGGACGCAACCTCAGCTGGACACCCGACGGGTCCCAGGTCGCCTTCTTCGGCCGCTACCAGAAACGCCGGGCGCTCCTCTTCGCCGACGTGGTCGAGTCGAAGATCGTGCGGCGCATCCCGATGCCGCTCGACCGGGCGAAGTTCCCCTCCGTCAGCCCGGACGGCGAGTGGGTCTATTTCACGGCGCTGTGGAACGGCGTCGCCGACGTCTACCGGGTGAACATCGAGACGGAGGAGATCGAAAACCTCACCGCGGACGACTTCCACGACAAGTTCCCCACCGTGAGCCCGGACGGGGAATGGGTCTACTACAGCCGCCGGATCAGCGGCTACGACAAGCTCTACCGGTTGCGGATCGCCGACGGCGAGAAGGAACAGCTGACGTTCGGCACCTTCAACGACGTGACGCCGATCTTCGGTCCGAACGGACGCGACCTGGTCTACACCTCGGACGAGGAAGACGGCATCTTCAACATCCGGGTCATGGACACCGAGACCGGGGACATCCTCCAGTACACGGACGTGCTGGGCGGGAACTTCTCCCCGAGCATCGTGCAGGACCCGGAAACCGGGCGCGACACCCTCCTCTTCACCAGCTACTACAAGGGGAATTGGGGGCTCCACACCCTGGAAATGGACGAGCCGGTCAAGGAGATCTTTGCCGACACCCTGGCCCGCCCCTCGGGGCCGGTCATCGACTTCGTCCCCACGGTGAACCACCAGGTGATCAGCGAGAACAAGCGGAAGAAGGGCCGCTTCGAGAAGCTCTTCCTCGACGGGCCGCCGCCGATCCAGGCCGGCGTGACCAGCGACGGGGACTTCCTCGGCCTGACCGCGATTTCGTTCTCCGACGTTCTCGGCGACGACCGCCTGCAGTTCACGGCGTATTCGGTGCGGTCCTTCCGAACCTACAGCGCCCAGTACGCGAACCTCGCCGGGCGCCTGCAATATGCGATCGAGGCGCACGACACGACCTCGTTCTTCTACCCGCAGCTTCCCTACTACATCACGAATTTCTGGTCCCGAGCGGACAGCATCGGGACGATCCGGTCGTCGGGGGCGTCGGTGAGCTCGATCTATCCGCTGAGCCGTTTCCGGCGGTTCGAGATGGGCTTCGGCTACGACTACCAGAACTCCGGTTTCCAGAACGTCTACCTGCAACCCGGCGAGGATCCGCTCTTCCCGAGCGATTTCATCGACATCTACGACGACTTCTATTCGCGGATCTTCCCGAGCGGCCACCTCCTCCCGGCTCGGGCGGCGTTCGTCCAGGACACGATCCGCTTCCGCCAGGTGGGCCCGGCGGTGTTCCCCCAGGCGGGCAGCACGGTCTATGCGGGGGTGGAGTGGTCACCGGGGGGCCCGTTCCTCTCCCGGACGACCCTGAACCTCGACGCCCGCAAGTACTTCCAGCTCACCAGCGCCAGCGTCCTCGCGGCGCGCCTCCGCTGGTTCCACAGCATCGGGGATGCGCCCTTCTTCGTCTGGTTCGGGGGGAACGGCGAACTGCGCGGGTATGACCTCTACTCGTTCTCCGGCAACCGGGGCGGACACGCGACCGTCGAGTTGCGCTTCCCGATCATCGACGCCGCCATCACCCCGATCGGCCTGATCGGCCCGTTCCGGGGCAGCTTCTTCGTGGACGCGGGCGGCGCCGCCTACGCCGGCGAGGACCTGAGCCTCTATTCCAGCGAGCGCCGGCCATCCCGGCTGGGGCAGATCTGCGGCCCGCGCGGGAACTCCCTGTGCGTCTCCGAGGGCTTCGGCCTCGACGACTTCGTGGCCTCCTACGGATTCAACGCCCGGGTCTACGTGCTGGGGCTGCCCCTCAACTTCGCCTGGTCGAAGCGCACCGACTTCGCGACCACGGTCCCCGGCTGGCGGTTCGACTTCTGGATGGGCTGGCCCTTCTGACCTGATTGGACCATCTCCCTACAGCCCCTGGATCCAGCTGACGGCCGCGGGCGCGAGGCCCGGGCCGTCGTGCTTCACGTAGAGCCAGGTCTCCCGGACCCGCTCCCGCAGCCCGTCCAGCATGGCGGCGATCCGGGCCTGCTCCGCTTCGTCGTACGGGGGATCGCGGCGTAGCCTCACGTAGGCGAAGGCCGCCGTGGCCGGCGCCGCGAGCTCCTCGGCGAGCGTCCCGAAGGCGCCCACGAGCGCGGCGCCGCCGTCGCGGCAGATGCGGCGGACTTCGGCGCACTGCCAGGACGGATGGCGGAATTCGAAGGCGAACCGCCCGCCGCCCGGAAGCGCTTCCAGAAAGCCGGCGAGCCGGTCGTCATCGCGACGGAACCAGGGCGGGCACTGGAAGAGCACCGGCCCCAACCGGTCGCCGAGGGGTTCGAGCGCCCCGAGGAAATCGCGCGTGACCTCGCCGGCGTCGGCGAGGCGGGCGCGGTGGGTAATGCGCAGGTTCGCCTTGACCGCGAAGCGGAACCCCTCCGGCGTGGCGTCCCGCCATTTGCGGGTCAGGGACGGGGTCGGGAAACGCCGGAAGGTGTGGTTGATCTCGACGGTGCGGAAGACCGAGGCGTAGTGCGCCAGGTAGTCCGCCGGTTTCGTCCCCTTTGGATAGAACCCGCCCACCCACTGGCGGTACCCGAAGCCGGAGGTCCCGGCGTACAGGATCAACTGTCGGAGAAGAGGCTGTTGAAGGCGGCCTTGGCGTCTCGGGCGGTGTCCAGCTTCCGCCCGGTCACGTCAAGAACTTCCGTGGGACGGAAGGAAAGGCATTCGTTCCCGGCCCACTTGTCCACGATGCGCGCCGGAATGTCCGCGCGGCACTCGAAGCGGGCTCCCGGGTCGAAGCGGGCGCAATGGCGGCACGAACGCAGCGGGGTGCTGCAGGTGGGGCAGACCGAGCCGACGACGATCGCGACCTCGGCGGTCGGCCACTGGTAGCCGCAGCGGCCGCAGCGTGTCACCACGGTCGCCCGCCGATCGCCGGCGAGTCGGAGCGTCCGGAGCTGGTCGCGGTTCCCGAGGTCGGCGAGACGCTCGTTCATCTCGCGCTCGAAGCGGCGCCGCTCCGGCGAGTCGCGCCGCTTGCGCCGCCGCCGGCCGCCGCGCCGGCGGTACTTCACCGCAGCCTCCGGCCGCTTGAGGCGCGGCGCTTCAGGGCTGACGGAATGGGTGGCAAGGGCGGGCGTTCTCCTCGCGGGGCGATTGGCGAAAGGGAGACCGGGGTGGCCGGGGCGCCGGTGGCGCCTCGGATGAAAGCCAAGGCGTCGCGCGCGACGGAGAAAAGGTCGGCGCCTCAGCCGGGATCGTCGGTTTTCGGCCCGAGGGCGCGGCGGGGACGCGTCCGAAAGCCGCCGCGTGCCCGGGCCGGGAAGGGCGTCACGCCGCCGTTTCGGGCGCAACGCGGGATCACGCCGCTCGTGGACTCCGATCCCCGTTTCGGAAGCCTAACATGGGGACTCCAGGGCCGCCTGGCAGCGCGGGCAGTGGAACGAAGAACGCCCGGCCTGCACGGTGCGCACGACCGGCTCCTGAACGCACCGGGGGCAGAGGGAGCCGGCCTTTCCGTAGACGCGGAAACGGGAATCCGCGCTCTTCCTTCCCCTCGCGCCCTCGCTGACGTAGACGAGTTCCACGCCCCGGGCCTCTCGAAGCGTGGTTCTGATCGTCCGGCGAACGGCGCGGTGGAGGCGGACCACCTCCCCGGGGCCGAGGTCCCTGGCAGGGCGGTGGGGGTGGATGCCGGCCCGCCAGAGCGACTCGGTGGCCTGGATGTTCCCGATGCCGGCGATCCGGTCCTGGTCCATGAGCAGAACCTTCACCGGGCGTCCCGAGCCGGCGCACAGGCGGCCGAGCATCTTCGCGGTGAAGCCCCGGCCGAGCGGTTCCGGTCCGAGCCGGGCGAGCCGCTCGCTGTCGGCGGGGAGGAGCAGCGAGCAGTGGCCGAAACGCCGGACGTCGAGGAAAACCGCCCGGAACCCGGCGTCCGTTTCGAGGGCCGCGCGCGCGGCGGGGGGATCTCCGGCGCCGTCAGCGACGCGCCGCCAGCGGCCGGTCATGCCGAGGTGGTTCAGCAGCGCCGGGCCCGGCCCGGCAAAGGTGATCCGGAGGAACTTGCCCCGGCGATGGATGGTGCGGAGCGTCCTTCCCTCGATCGCCCCCCGGATCGCGGTCTCCGACTGGCCTCGGCGGGTGCGAGCGTCCGGAATCCGGACCCGGTCCACCCGCTTTCCAGCGAGCCAACGACCGAGTTTCTCCCGGGTGAGTTCGACTTCCGGCAGCTCGGGCACGGCGGAGCGTGGAGCGGCGCGCCCCCCGGAATCAGCCGGCGAGGATCTCGCGGACCGC
Source organism: Vicinamibacteraceae bacterium (assembly GCA_012271265.1). Lineage (GTDB taxonomy): Bacteria > Acidobacteriota > Vicinamibacteria > Marinacidobacterales > Marinacidobacteraceae > JAAXGQ01. The sequence goes on along the minus strand of JAAXGQ010000105.1, from coordinate 4,985 downwards.
CCGGTGCGCCTGGTCGATGGCCGCCTGGGTGTAGGCGTAGGCGCCGGCGTCCGAGTTGGCGACGTGGATCCGCCCGAAGGGCTGCCGCCCGATCTCGTGCGGGGCCTCGCCCGGCGCGTAGGGAGGATCCCACAGCGAGTTCGTCTCGAAGGCGTAGCCGTGCGGCCAGCGGTTCACGGTGAGCCCGAGGATGTCGCGGGCCGGGTCGAAGCCGGAGGGGCCGAGCGCCCGCGCCAGTTGTTCCCGGGTCTCGCGCTCGAAGGTCTCGAACGGCATCCGCAGCAGCTCGGCCTGGCCGGCGCGGTGCTGGATCCGCGCGGACTGGCCGGGCAGACATGGAGTCCGGACGGTGTGCAGGACGATGAGATCCTCCGGCCCTTGGGAGAACTCGTAGCCGCCGATGCTCACCGGGAAGTCGAGCGAGGCCGAGGCGTGGAACCCGCCGGGGAAGTAGATGCTCGAGGCCCCGGCGTTCACGAACGCGGTCCAGTTGCGCAGCAGCACGTTGCTGTAGACCAGGGGGACCTTGGGCGGGTACGCCAGCGCCTCCCGCTGGGCTTCGGGCAGTTCGGGGAGGAGGAAGGGAATGACCCGGTTGTAGCAGGCGAGAACGACCGCGCCGGCGCGGACCCGGGTCTGGGCGCCGTCCTGGACATAGGTCACCGAGGCGTCCTGGGCGCCGTCCCGCACGCGGACCGCCGTCGCGTTCAGCCGGATGCGGCAGGAGGCGCCGGGACGGTCCAGGGCGCGGTAATCGAGCCGGGCCCGCACGATGTCCTCCCCCGTCGTCCCGCTCGCGGCATCGGGGATCAGCGCGCGGACCAGAAGACGGGCGAGGGTGGCGTTCCCGTCGGGGAAATGGAAGATGTAGGGCTCGGGCGTCGGGTTCGGCCTGGCGGTCAGGCTGAGGCGCGCGTGGTCTCCCTCGCGGAGCCCCATCCCGTCGAACCCGGGGTAGCCGAGGCCCCAGAGATCGAGGGCGGGGACCCCGTCCGGGCCCATCCCGAAGAGGCCGTGGGTGCGCTGGCGGAAGAACGCCTGCACCTCCGCGCCCATCGCCAGCTCGGTGAGGAACGCCTCGTAGCTCGTCGCGGCGAGCCGCTCCTTGGCGGCGGCGTCGTCGAGATCGGGCCACGGATTCCCCGGGTCGTCGAAGAGGCGGCGGAAGTCCGCCCGTCCCGCATCGGTGAAGGGAGCGGCCGCGGCGAACGCTCCGGCGGCGCCTTGGCCGTAGCCTCCGACAAGGCGGTCCTCGCCGAACTCCTCGCTGCCGAAGAAGACGGCCCGCCCGAGGCCGTGGGAGCGATACAGGTCCCGGTCGAACGCGGTGAAGAAGAGCTCCAGGTCCACGTCGAGGTCGTCGAGCAGGCCGCGAGCTTCAGCACTGAAGGTGGCCGGGGAGTCGATGGATTGCGTCCCGCCGTAGGCGAGGATCGTCCGGCCTTCGTGGGTGAACTCGTTCCGCTTCGCGTGCCCGCCGAAGTCGTCGTGGTTGTCGAGCACCAGGATGGAGGCGTCCGGCCCCATGGCCTGCCGGTAGAAGAACGCCGCGGCGAGGCCGCTGATGCCGCCGCCGACCACAACGAGGTCGAACGAGCCGCCATCCGAGGCGCCCGAGTCGTCCCAGACTTCTCCCCGCCGCACCCGGTCGCGGAGCGCGTGGGCTACCTCGAAGGAACCCGGGTGGGCGCCGCGCATCCCGGTGAGCGCCGGCGGGTAGGGGCCGTCCGGGACCGCGCTCTCCGGGCCAGGGTCGGAGCATGCGGCGGTGAGCCAGCCGAGCGCTCCCGGAAGCGCGGTCGCGCCGAGACCGAGCGGGATGCCGTTCAGGAAGTCGCGCCGGGTGATGCCGGCGCCCATGCCGAGATCGGACCGACGCGGCATCGCGCCGTTACCGGAAGCGGGTCAGACGGTAGTCGGTGAGAAGCGAGACCTCGACATCGTCGAGGATTTCCATCGCCGCGATCATTCCCATGACCGGCGCCATGGTGACGCCGCTGTGCATCGAGGCGAAGTAGATCCCCGGCGCCGCGGGGTCGAAGCCGACGATGGGATGCCCGTCCTCGGGGAGCACGCGGTAGCCGAGCGTGACCTCTTCGACTTCCAACCCGCTCACCGCCGGAAGGACTTCGGCGGTGGTCCCGAGAATGGCCTGGCCAACGGCGGTGGAGGCATCAGTGGAGCCGGCGCCGGCGAACCCGACGCCGGCGACCACCCGCCCCTGAGGGGTCTGCTTGGTGTGAATCTCCGGAGCGAGGAGGATCCGGCCGAGCACCTTGTCGGTGGGCGCGGAGTGGGCCAGGATGCCCGGAGACTCGACCAGCGGAACGTCGAGCCCCGCCTGCCGGGCCAGCTCTGGCGCCTGGACACCCGCAGCGAGCACCAGCGTGTCCAGCTCGAAGGAGCCGGCGCCCGTCTCCACGCCCCGGAGGGCGCCGTAGCCGATGTCGAGCTTCGTCACCTCGGCCGTCACCATCCGGGCCCCTTCCGCCTCCGCTGCGGCGAGGAGCGACCGGGTGGTGGAGCGCGGCTCGATGGCGCCCTCGGCGCTGGCCCACGCGGCGCCGAGCACCTCGGTGTTCGGGGTGACCCCCGGCTCGAGCTCGCGGAACGTGTCGGCGCCCACCGCGTGGACCGGATAGCCCCAGCGCTGCGAGCGCGCGAGCTGCTCGTGGAGCTGGCGCGCGCGGTCGGCGTCGTCGCGGTACTCGAGGCTGCCGCCCCAGCTCACCTGCAATCCGTGCCCGACTTCGGTCTCCAGGCGGTGCCAGCCCTGGACGCCCCGCCAGTTCAGCTCGAAGTAGGAGCGCGGCCGCTTCGAGAAGTTCGCGTTGATCCAGGCGAACGAGTTCCCGGTGGCGCCGGCGGCCGGGCCTTCCCGCTCGAAGATGGTCACCTCCGCGCCGCGGCGAACGAGGTGCCAGGCGATCGACGCCCCGACGATCCCCGCCCCGACCACGCCGATCCGGCTGCGCAGCCGCTCTACCGCGGCCACGCCTCGGGCCCCGGACAGCGCCGCGAGGGCGCTGCCTCCGGCGGCCATGAGAACGGTTCGTCGACGCACGGGGCGGCCCTAGCCGGCGACCATGACCGTCCGGGGGAACTGCGCGTTGTCCTCCCAGTAGGTCTTCTTCAGGCTGAGATCGGCCGGCTGGTCGCGGCCGAACTCGTCGATCGCGTTCGAGACCAGGGTGTGCTCGCCCGGGGCGAGGGCGTCGGTCTCGAGCTGAAAGAACGTCCAGGCGTAGGGGTTCCCGGTCCGCTCCAGCTCGGCGTTCATCCAGGCGCCACCGTCCACAGAGACGCCCACTTCGCGGATGGGAGTGCCGTCGTTCCAGGCGGCGCCGAAGACGCGGGTCCGTCCGGCGGCGGTGCGGCTGACCCGGGCGACCACCGACTTGATCCGTTGCCGGGTGACCGACCGCTCGAACCAGACCGTCTGCCCGTCCATCTCCTCGCCGATGATCGTGACGTAGTCGCGTCCCATGAACCGGTTCATGAGCCGGCGGTCGGAGAGCTGGATCCGGGTGAGCCACTTCACGTGGCCGATGCCGTACCAGCCGGGGACGATGACCCGCAGCGGGAATCCGTTCTTCTCCGGGAGCGGCTCGCTGTTCATCTCCCAGGCGAGGATGGCGCCGGACCCCATGGTGTCGGCGAGGGACATGGCGCGGGCGAAGTTCTGGGGGTATTCGTTGTTGCGGATCGTTTCGGTGCCGGCGTCGGCGGCCCAGAAGACGGTCTCGATGGCGGTGGGGTGCGGCCCCGCGGCTTCGAGGAGCGGCTTCAGCGGCGTCCCGCCCCAGACCGCGTTCCCCACCATGCCGTGATGGCGGATCCCCTGGTTGCCGGAACACTCGAAGGTGACCGTCTTCTCGACCTTGGGAAGCGCCCGGATCTCGTCCAGCGTGAAGGTCGCCGGCCGCTCGACCAGGCCGTCGAGGCGGAGCGACCAGGTGGCGCCGTCGATGCTGGGCCGGTTGTAGTGCGCGACCGAGAAGAAGTCCTCGTTGGCGGTGATGAAGGTGCGCAGGTCGCGCAGGTCGAGGCGAAAGACGAACTCGCCGCGCCGGGTCGAAAAGTCCTCCGGCACGTCGGTGAACGGGATCACTTCCTCGTCCTGAAGCGCCGCCAAGTGGGCGAACGCCCCCTTCGGCAGCGCCGCTGCGGCGGCAAGTGCGGAAAGAACGCGCAGCGCCTCGCGGCGCGACCGAACATGAACCATGGCAGACCTCACGGAAGGAATCGAAGCGGACCTCCCAATTTATCCGAGCCCAGGCGCCACCCCACGAAACGCCGTCCCCGCACAGCGCCGCCCCGCCCGTGGCGGGGTCTGGAGCGCCATTCTCCTGACGGGCCCCACGCGACAGGGCGCGCCCCACTTCCTCGACGTTTCCGGCGGCAACACCGCCGCGCTCGGCAAGGCCCTGGATAGGAAGAAATGGAGCCCGAGGCAGAGCGATGCTCTACGCGGCCAAACGAGGCCCTGACCTATGGAGCGCCGGCCCCATGGAGCGCCGGCGTCCTCGCCGGCCTGCGCCGCACTGTCGGTCCCTTGGGCAGGCTCGTGCCGACCGCCGCCCCGCCCGTGGCGGGGTCTGGAGCGCCATTCTCCTGACAGGCCCCGCGCGGCAGGGCGCGCCCCACTTCCTCGACGTTTCCGGCGGCAACACCGCCGCGCTCGGCAAGGTCCTGGAGAAGAAGAAATGGAGCCCGAGGCGGAGCGATGCTCTACGCGGCCAAAGGAGGCCCTGACGTATGGAGCGCCGGCCCCATGGAGCGCCGGCGTCCTCGCCGGCCTGCGCCGCACTGTCGGTCCCCTGGGCAGGCTCGTGCCGACCGCCGCCCCGCCCGTGGCGGGGTCTGGAGCGCCATTCTCCTGACGGGCCCCACGCGGCAGGGCGCGCCCCACTTCCTCGACGTTTCCGGCGGCAACACCGCCGCGCTCGGCAAGACCCTGGAGAGGAAGAAATGGAGCCCGAGGC
>JAAXGQ010000104.1:47344-52607 GCA_012271265.1 Vicinamibacteraceae bacterium | reverse complement strand
GGCGCTCCATGCGTGCGGGTGGCCGGCGAGAGCGTCGGCCCCATGGAGCGCCGGCGTCCTCGCCGGCCTGCGCCGACGGTCGGTCCCTCAGGCGGTCTCGTGGCGACCGCGCCGCCGTACCGATGGACCGTGGGCCGGCGAGGACGCCGGCGCTCCATGTGAGCAGTGGCCGGTGAGAGCGTCGGCCCCATGGAGCGCCAGCGTCCTCGCCGGCCTGGGGCGCACCGTGGGTCCCTTGGTCAGTCTCGTGCCGACAGCGTTGCCGTACCGATGGACCGTGGGCCGGCGAGGACGCCGGCGCTCCATGGGGGTGGTGGGCGGTGAGGACATCACGCGAAGCGGGTGAGGCGGAAGAAGGGTTCCTTCTCCCGTTCGCCGAGGATCTGGACGGCGAGCATTTCGCCGAGGGCGGGGCCGAGCTTGTAGCCGTGGCCCGAGCCGCCGCCGACGATCCAGGCGTTGGCTGCTTCGGGGTGCGTGTCCACGATGAGGTGGCCGTCCTGGCTCTGCTCGTACTGGCAGACGCGCGCCTCCAGCAGCGGCGCCCCGCGCATCGCCGGGAAGCGATGTTCCATGTACTCGCGGCCGCGCCGGATGCCCTCGGCCGAAGCGATGCGCTCGCCCCGGGTGGGATCGAACGGCGCTCCCCGGGAGTCGTCCGCAACCTTGAAGCCCCGGAATTCGCTCCCCGGAATGCCGTAGAAGAGCGCATCCCCGTCCTCCACCCAGACGGGCAGCTCCGCGTCGGTGAGATCGCTCCGTCCGCCCGGAGCGCCGAAGTACAGGATCTCCTGCCGCGTCGGGGTGACGAGGGGCGGGTCGAAACCGGGGAAGAGCTGCGAGAGCCACGGGCCTCCGGCGAACACGTAGACGTCCGCCTCCAGGCGGGAGCCGTCGGCGAGGGGCAGGTCGCGCATCCGGCCCCCCGCGATCTCGCCAGCCGCTGCTTCGGCGAGACGGGTTGCGCCGCCTTCGCCGAGAAACGTCCGCCAGACGTTCTGGCAGCCGCGCCGGGCCAGCAGGTAGCCGGCACCCTCTTCATAAAGGGCGTGGGTGATCCCCTCCGGGCTGATCTGAGGGAAGCGCCGCGCCATCTGCCCGCCGGTGAGCTCGGTGAACGCGATCCCGAGGCTTTCGAGCACGGGCGCCGCATCCGTCATGTACTGCCCCGGGCCGCCGCTGCTCATCCAGAGCGCACCGGTGGGAAAGAAGAGCCGCTCTCCGGTGGCCTTTTCGTGGGCCTTCCAGAGCTCCAGCGCCCGGATCACCATTTCGCTGTAGATACGGAAGGAGCCGTAGGTGGCGCGGATCACCCGGGTGTCCCCGCCGGAGCTGGCGCGGGAGTTCCCGGGACCCCAGGCGTCCACCAGGGTGACATCGGCTCCGTGGCGCAGCAGGTGCAGCGCCGTCCAGCCGCCAAAGGCGCCGGCGCCGATGACGACGGCGCGCAGCCCGCGGCCGGCGTCGCTCCGGATCGGGCCAGCTCCGTCCGTGCCGTCCCTGCCGTCCGCGCCGCCGCAGCCGCCGGCGACCCAGGCGCCGGCAGCCCCTGCGAGACCGGCGGCCATCGCGGTGCGGCGGGTCATTCCCTTCCTGCTCATGCGCTCTTTCGCCTTGCGGGCGCTCTCCGGGGCGGGGCGGCGGGCCGGCCGAGGGCGATGTGGACCGCGTCGCGGAGCACGGCGGCCGCGGTCGGAATCGCGTCGCCCTCGGTGGCCGCGAGGCGCTGTACGCCGAAGATGTCCGTTTCCCACTCCACGGCCATGTCGAGAGCTCCCATGCTGCCGAAGAAGCTGGCCTTGGGGACGGCGTGCGGCGCCACGCGGAGCCGGAAGCCGCCGTCGGGTCCGGGGACGGCTTCTCCGAAGAGCCGCACCGCCTCGTCCCGCCCGGGGGTCGGCGCCGCTTCGATGCCGCGGCGCTCCACGTCGGCGAAGGTCACCGGCGCGCCCAGAATGGTTCGGGCGATGATCGCCAGTTTGGCGGCGGTGTCCGTGCCGTTCAGGTCGTTCGTGGGGTCGGTCTCGGCGATGCCCCGCTCCTGCGCTTCCCGGATCGCCTCGTCGAGGGTCCGGCCGGCCGCCATGCGTTCCAGCACGAGGTTGCTCGTGGAATTGAAGACGCCGCGCACCCGGCGAAAACGCGCGGCCACCAGCTCGCCCCGCCCCACATTGACCACCGGCAGCCCGCCGCAGACGGTGGCGCTCCAGCCGAGTCCCGCCCCCGTCGCCGCGGCGGTCTCTTCCAGCTCGGCGAACGCGAGGGCGACCGCGGACTTGTTCGCGAACACCACCGACTGTCCCCGGGCCAGCGCCGCGCGGGCCGCCCGGAGCCCGATCCCGCCGGTCTCCAGGTCCATGGAGGCGGCGTCGAGCAGGATTCCCGAGGGGCCGGCGAGGTCGAGTGCCTCGGCGAGCGAGAGCGGCGCCGACCCCGGAATCTCCCGCAAGGGCGTCCCCCCGTCCTTGGCGGCATGGATGGCCGGACGGCCGAGACGGCTGCCCGCGCCTTCGGGGCCGAGGACGAAGCCGCTGCGATCGGCGCAGGCGACCACCGGGAGCGCGACGCCGTGGCGTTCGGCGAGGAGCCCGGCCTTCCGGTCGAGGATGCGGAGGAGGTTCCGGTGCACGTTCCCCATGCCCAGCAGGACGAGGGGGAAGCGGGCGGGGCGGCGCTTGGTCACGGGGTGAAGGCTATCTTCTATGTCAGAATATGTCTCTCCCCACCGGGAGGCGAAGCGGGAACACGGGGGCCCGGTGAGGCTCGGGGGGTGCCCAAACGATGAAGGGTCTGGAAAAAGCGACCGGGTTGGTCACGCACCTGAACGGGGCCCGGTTCCACACCTACGAGGAGCTCGTCGCGTGGTCCGGCAAGACCCGCCGGACCGTCTATCGCTGGATCAAGGCGATTCGCGAGGAGTTCGGCGAGGACCTTGAGCAGAAGACGAACGAGGAAGGCAGGAAGGCTTTCCGGCTCAGGCACCGGGCCACGTGGCTCGATCTCCTCACGCAGCCGAGGCCGGAAGACGTGGCCGCGCTCGATGTCGCCATCAAGGCTGTCAAGGGACGACGGTTGCCGACGGACGAGCTGCGGAAGCTTCGGGACCGGCTCACGCGGGTGCTGGAGTTGCGGAAGCGCCTCGGGAAGGTCGAGACGGATGTCGAAGCCGAGCTGAATCGGCTGGGCCTCAGCTTTCGCCCCGGACCCCGCTTCGAGGTGGATCCGGACACGCGCGCCAAGGTTCGCCATGCCATCCTCGCCCTGAACAAGCTGCGGTTCCGATATAAGCCCCATCAGAAACCGGCCAGGACCCACACCGTGATTCCGTGGGGCGTCCTGATCGGCAGCGCGCCGCAACTCGTCGCCATGCCCGAGGGCTCCCGCGGCGCCGCCTCCCGCCCGTACCACTTCCGGCTGGACCGGATGTCCGACCTCGAGGAGATTCCGGAGACGGGCTACGAGGGACCGCCGGAGGGCGCGTTCCGGGAGTACCGGAAGACCATCTTCGATTCGTTCGCCGAGGAGCCGTTCGACGTGGAGTGGCGTTTCCATCAAGAGGCGCCGCAGGTGGACAGGTGGGAGTTCCATTCCGATCAGGAGCTCGAGACCGAGCCCGACGGGTCGGTGGTGGTCCGCTTCCGCGCCGGAGGCAGGGAAGACATGGCGCGCCACCTCATCGGCTGGGGGGACTGGGTGACTGGGATCCGCCCGAAGGCGCTCCGGGAGGCGGTGTTCCGGTTGCGCCTCGCCGGGCTGGCGCCGCTGATCGAGGAGTTCGGCGAAGCCGGGACCGCCCGGCGGATCGCGAGGCTCGCCTCGGAGAGCGGCGCCAACCGGGTCCGGCCGGAGTCCGAGGCGGCGGAGGCGCCCGACGCCGGGACGGACGACGCCGAAACGGCTGACGGCTGAGCGGCCGCTGGCGGCGGCCCACCCTCGGCCCACCGACGACCAACCGAGGGCGCGTTGCCTCCATAATGGCGCGGTGATGCAACGACGCACCCTGTTGCGGGCGAGCGGCGCTGGCCTCGTCGGGCTCGGCCTCGGCGCCTGCTCGGCGCGCCCCGAAGCGGTCCCGGACCTCCCCCTCCGGCCCGCGCTCCGCTTGCCGCCAGTGAAGGCGTCGCCGGACCGGGTGATCCGCACCACGGTGGGTCTTCGCCCGCACCGGCCGTCCGGATTCGTCCTGCGGGCGGCGCGGCTCGACAACACCACCGTCATCCACAACTACGGCCACGGCGGCGCGGGACTCTCGCTCTCCTGGGGGTGCGGGCTCATGGCGACGCGGATGGCCCTCTCCCACGGAAGCCGCCGGGCGGCGGTGATCGGCTGCGGCGCGGTGGGGCTCGCTGCCGCGCGCCAGCTCCAGCGCCACGGCTTCAGCGTCACGATCTACGCGAAGGCCGTCCCGCCGGACACCACCTCGAACATGGCCTGGGCGGGCTTCACGCCGGGATCGTGGGTGGTCGAGCACACGGAGCGCACGGCGGCCTGGGATGCCCGATTCCGCGAGGCCACCGAGATTTCCTGGCGCGAGTACCAGTGGCTCGCCGGACGCGGCTACGGCGTCTCGTGGATCGACCGCTACTCGCTCACCGACGTGCCGCCCCGGCCCCGCATGCCCCGCCGCCCGGCGCGCGGACCCGAGCCGCTGCTGCCGGAGCGGCTCACCCCCGGGCGCTTCGTGCTCGGTCCGGGAGAGCACAACTTCCCGACGCGCTTCGCGGTCCGGCGGAGCGGCATCCGCATCGAGCCGGCGATCTACCTCGACGCCGTGGTTGCCGATTTTCTGAAGTTCGGCGGCCGGATCCGGATCCGCCGCTTCACGGAGCGCCGGGAGATCACCGCGCTTCCCGAGTCGCTGGTGGTGAACTGCACCGGGCTCGGGGCGAAGGAACTCTTCGGCGACGAGGAGCTCATGCCGATCAAGGGGCAGCTCACGGTGCTCGTGCCCCAGCCGGAGATTCACTACGGGACCTCGATCAGTTCCCCCGAGGCGCCCCCCGGCGTCACCGGCATCTCGATGCAGCCCCGCGAGGACGGGATCATCCTGGGCACCGTGGGGCTGCACGACGACGCCACCCTCGAGCCCAACGAGGCCGCCCGCGACCACATCCTGGCCGGGCTCCAGGCGCTGTTCGAGGCGATGCACTAAGGAGCGCCGGCGTCCCCGCCGCCCGCTGAGGCACCATGGAGCGCCGGCGTCCCCGCCGGCCTGCGCCACACCGCCGCCCGCTGAGGCACCATGGAGCGCCGGCGTCCCCGC
>JAAXGQ010000104.1:0-47257 GCA_012271265.1 Vicinamibacteraceae bacterium | reverse complement strand
GAGCGCCGGCGTCCCCGCCGGCCTACGCCGTACCGTCGCCCGCTGAGGCCCCATGGAGCGCCGGCGTCTCCGCCGGCCTACGCCGTACCGTCGCCCGCTGAGGCCCCATGGAGCGCCGGCGTCCTCGCCGGCCTGCGCCGCACGTTCGATCCCTGAGGCCCCATGGAGCGCCGGCGTCCCCGCCGGCCTACGCCGTACCGTCGCCCCCTGAGGCACTATGGAGCGCCGGCGTCCTCGCCGGCCCGCGCCGTACCGTCGCCCGCTGAGGCACCATGGAGCGCCGGCGTCCCCGCCGGCCTGCGCCGCACGTTCGATCCCTGAGGCACCATGGAGCGCCGGCGTCCTCGCCGGCCTGCGCCACACGTTCGTGCGTCAGCCTGCGCTCCGTCTGCTCGTTGCCGACCAGCGGGAAGGACGGGGACCGGGAGCGTTCTCCTATTCCCCCAGCCTGTTTCCCCAGCTCCGGCGTTATTTCCCCAGCTTATTCCCCCAGCTCGGACCCGCTATTCCCCCAGCTCGGACCCGCTGTTTCCCCGGCTCCGTAGCGGATGGCGGTTCGAGCGGCGCCACCGCCGCGCGCCCTCACCGGAGCCGGGGGAAGAACAGGCCGGCGAGGACGCCGGCGCTCCATGGGGCCAGGGTTCGGCGCGAGACTGCGAGGGGCCGCGGCCACTGCCACCTGGAGCGCCGGTGTCCTCACCGGCCACTGCCGGGATCAGCGCTGATCCCAAACGAAGAACCGTCCACGAAAACGGGGCAAGCTCACATTCCCCCAGCTCGCGGACCGTTATTCCCCCAGCTCGGGCCGTTATTCCCCCAGCTCGCGCGCCGCTATTTCCCCAGCTCGGACCCGTTATTCCCCCAGCTCCGGGTCGGGCGCGCCCGGCACCAGGGACGCCCCGTCCATGTCCGACGGAACCCCCACACCGAGGAGTTGGAGGATCGTGGGGGCCATGTCCCGCAGGTTCGCCGGACCTTCGAGATCGAAGTTCGCGATGAGGACGCCGTCGGTGTCCTCCATGGAACAGTGGTCGCCGCTCCAGTTGTCCAGGTTCGGGGTGACCGCCGCCTCGGGGAACCCGCCGAGGGTGCTCTGCCAGCCGATCCGGTAGCCGGGCTCCAGACCCAGGATGAGGTCCGGCGCCTCGTCCACGAACTCGCCTTCGTAGATGTCTTCCCTTCGGTGGACGACCCGCACGACCTGCTGCCCGTTCTCCGGATCGCGATACGCGAGCAGGTCGGCGATCAGCCGTTCCGCCAGCGCCTCGCGTTCGGCGCCAGGCGCCACGATCCCCTGCGGTTCCCGTCCCTCCTGGTTGAAGTAGATCCCGGAGAGGCCGAGAGCGAACGCTTCGCTGCGACCCCAGTCCACGCCCGGGAAAAACACCGCGTGGGGGTCGAACAGGTCCTCCAGCCGCCGCTCGCCTCCGCCCCCGGAGGACCGCAGATAGCCGTGCTCGGCCAGCCAGGTGTTCACGTTGAACTGATAGCGGAACGAGTGGAAGCCGTGGTCGGAGAGCACGATGAACCGCGTCCCCGGCGGCGCGGCCGCGACCGTCTCCCCCACGATGCGGTCCATCTCGCGGTAGGTCTGGCGGATTTCGTCGCCGTAGAGAACGGCGAGTTCGGCATCGTGGTTCGGGTGTTCGGGATCGGCGAACCGGTAGAGCATGTGCTGGATGCGGTCCGGGAAGAGGAAGACCGCGACGAGCAGGCGCCAGTCATCCGCCCGGACGGCTTCCCGCAGCAGGCGCTCGTTCGATTCCCGGGCGAAGCGGGCGTCCTCGAGAAAGGCGTCGAAGTCCACGACCCCGTCCCGCAGCGGATTGGTGATGATCTTCCAGCCGATCGTCTCGAAGGGGCCGGCGTGCCGCGCCATATCGCCGGCGAAGTCGCGCGGCCAGGAGAGGTCCACGATGGGCGGCAGCCGCTCCGGATCGAAGTTCACCGGCTCCATGAACACCTCGACGTTCGGTTCGAGGGACAGCAGCCGGAAGCGCAGCAAGCCGGAAAGGCGCACCAGCGGGTTCAGGGTGAAGGTGATGGGGACCATGGCGGACCACTCGCCGACGGCGAGATGGAAGCTCCGCCCGGCGGTCTCGATTTCGAGCCGCTCGCCGCTCTTGCGGAACAGCACCGGAATCCCGACTTCCGGCTGATCCGCCTCGTCCGTCGCCGCGGTGAAGTCGCGGGGCCCGCGGACCACGCTGGCCGCGATCCCGTTCTCGAAGCGGAGCGGATAGCGGGTGCCGCCGGTCTCCGTGGACTCCTCCTCGATCAGGTCCGTCGAGTAGATGGACCAGAGGCCGAACGACTTCCGCACGTCCGGAACCCCGAAGCCGGCGAGAACGCGGGCCCCCGGGGATTCCTCCACCGGGAAGTCCATCGGCGCCTGGAGCGCCACCGTCGGGACCCCGGCCCCGCCGGCGATCTTCCAGAACGAATCTCCCTGCCGCGCGCGGATTGCCTGCGGCAACTCCTCCGGAATCCATTGCAACACCATGTGACCCGCGAAACCGGTGAGAACCACCACCGTTCCCACAAACCAGTACGGGTTGATGACCCGACGGGAAGGGACCCCGCCGGCAACCTTCACTTCGGGGAGCCAGCGAGCGGCAGCGACCCGTGTCAACCAGCCCATGACCGCGATGACGAGCAACAGGAGGGACCAGCGAAGCGCCGGGGAGATACGCCGGGTCCCCTCCCGGACCAGCGCGATCTGCGGCGTGTAGCCGGCCTCGCCCTTCTCCAGGAAGTCGAAGATGCCGGTGCGGCCCGGGTTCATCCCGGTAGCGAACGTCGCCCAGGCGACCGGCGACTCGGAAGGCCGGGTGGTGCCGAGCGGCGCCAGGGTCCCCTCCGCGCCCAGCCGGGCGAGGTTCGGAAGCTCCCCTTCCGCGATCATCGCGGTGATCTCGTCCGGATCGGCCCCGTCGAACCCCAGCACCACCACGCGTTCGGCCGGGACTTCGGCCGCCGCCGCGAGCGCGAACACGCCGAGGAAGGACGCGGCGGCGAGGACAAGGAACGGCCGCGGCCGGCGCCCGGGTCCGGGAACCTTCCGATCGCCTGGTCGCATGCCGTGCGGAGCCTACCCCCGCCGCCCCGGGTTCGCGTAGGATCCGCCGGCCATGCCGCAGTCTTTCTCGAAACGCGCCCTCCCTTTGCTCGTTACCGCGGCCGCTCTCCTCGGGTGGAGCCTGACTTCGGCCCAGAATCTGGACGTCCTGCCCGAGTACCAGGCGGAGCTCGACGCCATCGCCGCCGATCCCCGCGTGAAGGCGGCTCTCGACGATGTTCTGGCGATGGACCCGGAGAACGAGCAGCGGCTGATTGAACTCACCGAGATCGAGGCGCCGCCGTTCAAGGAGGAAAAGCGCGCAGCTCACTACCTGGGCATGATCCGGGGGCTCGGCCTCGACGCCGAGCTTGACGGCATCGGCAACGTGTTGGCGCGGATTCCCGGGTCTTCGGGGGAGCGGACGGTCGCCGTTGTGGCCCACCTCGACACGGTGTTCCCCGAGGGCACCGACGTCACCGTGCGCCGGGACGGCGACCGGCTCATGGCGCCGGGAATCGCCGACGACACCCGGGGCCTGGTCACGATCCTCACCATCATGGAGCTCATGGGCCGGCACGGCCTGACGACGCGCGACGACATCCTGTTCGTGGGATCCGTGGGCGAGGAAGGTCTCGGCGATTTGCGCGGCGTGAAGCACCTCTTCCGCGACGGAGGCCCGACGATCGATGCGTTCATCGCGATCGACGGAACCGGCAGCACCCGGGTGCTGAACCACGCGATCGGCTCGCACCGCTACCGGGTGACGTTCATCGGCCCCGGCGGACATTCATGGGGCGCCTTCGGCCTCGGCAACCCGGCGCACGCGATGGCCCGCGCGATCAGGCTGTTCGACGACCGCGCCGGCGAGTATGTGACCGGGGGCGCCAGGACGACCTACAACATCGGCCGCATCGGCGGCGGAACCTCGGTGAACGCGATCCCGTTCGAGAGCTGGATGGAAGTGGACATGCGATCCATGGAGCCGGAGCGCCTGCTGGAAATCGACGAGATCTTCCAGGCGGCGATGGAGGAAGCCCTCGCCGAGCAGAACGGGCTCCGGCGCGACGGGGAAGAGCTGACGGTGGAGATCGACATGATCGGCAACCGCCCCTCGGGCCTGGTCCCGGTGGAGACGCCGCTCATCCAGCGGGCCTTCGCGGCGACGCGCGCGGTGGGCTTCGAACCGGAGTTGAGCATGGGCTCCACCGACTCGAACGTTGCCATTGCTCTGGGAATTCCGGCGACGACAATCGGCAGCGGCGGCGAGGGCTTCGGCGCCCACTCGCTCGGCGAGTGGTGGGCGAACCGGGACGGCCACCTCGGCATCCACAGGGCGATGCTGCTGGTGCTGGCCGAAGCCGCCCTCGAGCTGTAGGTCAGGTCAGGAGACCGGGGAGATCCGTTCATGTCCGCCTGTCGGTTCGACTTCCATCTCGCCACCACCCCCGCGCGGCTGCTCCGCGCGCTGCGTTCGGACTTCGCCCGCTTCGGTGGGGAGGTGACCGGGGATGACCCGGGGAGCGCGACCGGCTTCGGGGAGTTCGCCCTGCCCACGCCGCTCGGAGAGTTCACCGGAACCTGGGAAGTCACCGGCGACGGGCCGGATGCCTGCGCCGTGCGGATCGACATCGAGTCGAAGCCGATGTTCGTGCCCTGCTCCGCGATCGAAGAGCACCTCGACCGGCGACTCCGGAAGGCCGCCGCAACCGCCTGACCCGAGGCGCGGGCCGGGCGGGCGGGGCCCGTCCGGTCAGCGGGTGGCGACGGGGTTCTCGAGGAGGCCGACGGTTTCGACCTCGACGGAGACCGTGTCTCCCGCGTTCATGGCCTGCGTCGTGCCGGGGGTGCCGGTGAAGATGACGTCACCGGGCATCAGGGTCACGTAGCGGCTGACGTAGCTGATGATGTCGCTGGTGTCGAAGATGAGGTCGCTGGTGCGCTGCTGCTGGACGATCTCGCCGTTCAGCCGGGTGGTGAGCTCCAGGTCGTCGTAGTTCACCCCTCGTGAGATCACCGGTCCGATGGGACCGTAGGTGTCCGACGCCTTGGCGCGGAACCACTGCAGATCGGCGCTCTGCCAGTCGCGCTCGCTCACGTCGTTCCCGGCGGTGACCCCGAAGATGTAGTCCTGCGCGTCCTCCACCCCAACATCGCGGGCTTCCTTGCCCACGACCAGCACGAGTTCGCCCTCGTAGTGGACGTTGCCGGCGTCTTCGGTCATCTCGATCGCGTCGCCGGGGCCCACGATGCTCGTCGGGAGCTTCGCGAAGACGCCCGGATACGGCGCCGGCTCGTTGCCGCCGAGGTGCGAGGCGTAGTTCAGGCCGATGGCGATGACCTTCCCCGGGTCCGCCGGGGCGAGCAGCGTGGCGCCGTCCCGCGCCATCCGCTCCCCGGTCGGCGCCCCGCCGTCCCAGGGGGCGGCGTGGAGCGCGACGATCTCCTCGCCTTCGATCCGCCCCCAGTGGGCCGCGCCGTCCATTCCGGCGAAGCGGACGTATTCCCCGGCGGGCTGCTGGTCAGACGCCGCCACCGGCATCGGCCCCTCGGGCGCCGCGGCGCCGCCGGCTCCACGGTCGCAGCCGATCGCAAGTGCGAGGGCCGGGGCGACGGCGGCGAGGAGCGGGAAACCGGGGAAGGAAAGGGAACGGGATCGGGTCATCGGGCAGCCTCCGTGGGACCGGCGAGAGTACCAATCCGATCCTGAGGTCCCGGTCGGGAAACGGAATCAGGGACGGGCGCAGGGCATCCCGACCCAGGCGCTGATCCGGTTGCGGTTTCGCGCGAAGGCTTCGTAGGCCGCGATCTCGACAAGCAGCAGCGGCGGCAGGACGTAGAACATCGCCACCGCGATGCGGATCAGCGCGCCGCGCCAGTTCCCCGGGGCGGCCGCGAGCACAAACCGGTTCACCGCGAAGGCGCCCCCGTGGACCCGGCCCCCCGCGTCGCGGAAGCGCAGGCTCCGGGCGCAGTCCTCGCGGGAAAGCCCCAGCGTCCGGAGTTCCGCCGGCGTCAGCTCCTGGAAGGCGGCGAAGCGCTCCACCCGGTCCTCGGCGAAGCGCGCCGCGTACGTCGCCAGCCGGCTGCAGACCCCGCAGCCGCCGTCGTAGATGAGCGTGGGTCCCCCGGCTACCGGCGCCAGCTCAGGTCGAGGCGGGAAAGGTCCTTGCCCCGGCCGTTGAACCGGTTGTCGGGATACCTCCGCAGCAGCCACAGGCGAAGCACCCCGATCCCGATCCCCACGACGACCGTGGCGCCGAGAAACACCCCGACCATCACGAAGGAATCGAGGATCACCGCCAGGATGCCGCGTTCCGGCTCGGGGTTCGGCAGGGTGATGAACTCGACGACCTGCCGCTGCTGGAGGAGAGCCGAGGCCAGGCTGGCCGGGAGGAGTTGAAGCGAAGCGAGCATGGATCCGGAGGGGCTGGGAGTGGAAGAGCCCGCGCCGGCGGGGGGGACCCCCGATTGTAGAACGGCGGCGGGGGGGCGTCGCGCGCCGGCTGGCGCTAGCGGCGCTCCGGGTTCCCGGCCTCCCGGTCGATCCTCTCGTGCGAGGCCGCGATGGCCGCCTCGATCCGCCCGGTGAGCGGGGCGGTATCGAACCGGAACGCCCGCGACACGTCCTCCCGGATTCCGGCGGCGTCGTCGAGCTCGAACCAGATCGGCGGCTGCCCGTCCGCGAGGGTGAAGAAGCTCAGCATGAGGTGGGCGACCCGGAAATTCGCTTTGGCGAACGGCGAGATCTCAAGGAAGCGGGCGAAGAAGAGCGCCGCTCGCGGGGCCGTCTCCAGGTCGCGGCCGCTCTCGCCCGAAATCCACCCCAGCAGGTCGCCGAGCCGCAGGGGAATCGTCTGCGGCGGCGACAGGCTCGCGCCGGGGAACTGGGGCTCGATCTGCACCGACCGGAATCCCGATTCCTCCGCCGACCCGGTGGAGACCTGATGGATCTGGCCGAGCAGCGGGGCGGTCGGGTCGCGTTCGGCGACGGCCCGTTCGATGAGGCCCAGCGCGCCGAGCGTTCCGGCAAAGGCAGGGGCGCCGCGCGCTCCGTCTCTCCGGGCGGCCTCCATTTCCTCGGGAGATGGTGACGACCCGGTGAGTTCCAACGTGGCCCGGGCGGCGTCCACGAGCAGCGCGCGGCTCCCGCCGACCCACGCCACCGGACCGATGCGGCCCCGGATTGCGTCCCGCCGCGCCCGGAGCTCCTGCCCGGGGCCTGCCGGAGGGGCCGCGGCGGCGGGGTGAAGGGGCAGGTCCTTCGGCATCGGGGCAGTCTAAGTCTCCAGGAGCACCGCCCCCATGGAGCGCCGCCCCCACGGAGCGCCGCCCCCATGGAGCGCCGGCGTCCTCGCCGGCCCACGCCTCACCTTCGGCCCCTCAGGCAGTTTCGCGCCGAGCGCGCCGCCGTCCAAGTCTCTGGAGCGCCGCCCCCATGGAGCGCCGGCGTCCTCTCCGGCCTACGCGCCGCCGTTGGTCCCTCAGGCAGTCTCGCGCCGAGCGCGCCGCCGTCCAAGTCTCTGGAGCGCCGCCCCCATGGAGCGCCGGCGTCCTCGCCGGCCCACGCCTCACCTTCGGCCCCTCAGTCAGTTTCGCGCCGCGCGCGCCGCCGTCCAAGCCTTCTGGAGCGCCGCCCCCATGGAGCGCCGGCGTCCTCGCCGGCCTACGCCTCACCTTCGGTCCCTCCGGCAGTCTTGCGCCGCGCGCGCCGCCGTCCAAGCCTTCTGGAGCGCCGCCCCCATGGAGCGCCGGCGTCCTCTCCGGCCTACGCCTCACCTTCGGCCCCTCAGTCAGTTTCGCGCCGAGCGCGCCGCCGTCCAAGTCTTCTGGAGCGCCGCCCCCATGGAGCGCCGGCGTCCTCGCCGGCCTACGCGTCACCTTCGGTCCCTCCGGCGCTCCATGCGGGCCGGTGAGGACACCGGCGCTCCATGCGGGCCGGTGAGGACACCGGCGCTCCATGGCCGGCGTGGGGCTGCGTAGACTCCGCGCGTGCTGGCGCGGCGGATCATCCCCTGTCTCGACGTGAAGAACGGGCGGGTGGTCAAGGGGGTGAACTTCGTCAACCTCACGGACGAGGGGGACCCGGTGGAATGCGCCCTCGCGTACAACGCTGGCGAGGCGGACGAGCTTTGCCTGTTCGACATCACCGCCACCTGGGAGGAACGCGGCACGGCGTTCCGGACGGTGCGGCGGGTGGCGGAAGAACTCACGATTCCGTTCACGGTGGGCGGCGGGGTGCGCACGGTGGAGGACATCGATCAACTGTTGCGGGCCGGGGCGGACAAGGTCTCGATGAACAGCGCCGCGGTGCGTCGGCCGGACCTTCTCCGGGAGGCGAGCCGCCAGTTCGGGTCGCAATGCCTGGTGCTCGCGGTCGACGCCCGCCGCCGGGAGGGCGGGGGATTCGAGGTGGTCGTGGCCGGGGGCCGGATCGCCACCGGGCTCGACGCGCTGGAGTGGATCCGGCGCGGTGAGGAGCTGGGAGCCGGGGAAGTCCTCCTCACCAGCATGGACCGCGACGGCACGAACCTCGGCTACGACCTCGACCAGGTGGGGCAGGCGGCCGAGGCGGTCTCGATCCCGATCATCGCGTCGGGCGGGGCCGGCGGGCTGGAGCACGTGGCGGAAGTCTTCGAGAAGACCCGGGCCAGCGCCGCGCTCGCGGCAACGATCTTCCACCGCCGGATCCACACCGTGGCCGAGGCGAAGCACTATCTCGCAGAGCGGGGGATTCCGGTGCGCACCCCGGAAGCCGACCTGTTCGGCCCGATGAATGGAGCGGAGGTCCGGGCGTGAGCGCCGTCGCCGCCGGTCCGGAGGGGTCGTCCCGGCTCGCCTGGAACGACGCCGGGCTGATTCCGGCGATTGTGCAGGATGCGGCCGGCGGGCGCGTGCGCATGCTGGGGTGGATGAACCGCGAGGCGCTCGACCTGACGCTGAAGACGCGCCGGGTGCACTTCTTCTCCCGGAGCCGCCAGACGCTCTGGCGCAAGGGGGAGACCTCGGGGAACGAATTGCGGCTCGTTTCGCTCGCGGCGGATTGCGACCGGGACGCGCTTCTGGTCCGGGCGGCGCCGGTAGGACCCACGTGCCACAGCGGGGAGGTCTCGTGCTTCTTCCGGAGGATCGCCGGGGGGGAGGCGGACCAGCCGGACGATCCTGATCTGGACCGGGTGCTGGAGCGGCTGGCGGGGATCGTGAAGTCGCGCGCCGCGGCGCGGCCGGAAGGTTCCTACACCGCGAAGCTGCTCTTCGCCGGTCCTCGGCGGATCGCCCAGAAGGTCGGCGAGGAGGGGGTCGAGACCGCGCTTGCCGGCGCGGCCGGAGACGACCGGGAACTGGTCAGTGAGGCGGCGGACCTTCTCTACCACCTGCTGGTCCTGCTCGAGAGTCGGGAAGTGGATGCGACCGAGGTCGCCGCCGAGCTGGCCCGCCGCTTCCCGACCTGACGGTCGGGTTGCGGGAGCCCCGGCTATGGCCCTGAACCTGAACCGGGAGGGGTGAAGCGCACGATCAACGGCGCGATCCACGTGGCCCACGCCGACAACCAGAACCCATGGCGCGCCGGCCCCTTGAAGCGCCGGCGTCCCCGCCGGCCTGCCCCGCAAGGGTGGCGAGGGCTTCGGCGAAGGTGAACCGCCGGTCGTAGAGCGAGCGGCCAAGGATGACGCCGCTCAGGCGCGGAACGGCCTCCGAGGCGGCGAGCGCGCGGAGGTGGTCGAGGGACCCCACCCCCCCGGCGAGGATGGTGGGGACTCCGGCGGCTCTCGCCACTTTGAGAGCTCCGGCTTCGTCCGGGCCTTCGAGGGTGCCGTCCTTCTCGACGCGGGTGTAGATCACTGCCGCGGCGCCGCGCCTGCCCCACCGGCGCGCCGCGGCGGGGGCGGACGAAGCCCACGCCGGGCCGGCGGCGGTCTCGACCCACCCTCGCGTGGCCAGCCGGCCGCCCTTCACGTCGAGCGCCACCGCGACGCCGTCCGGGTCGAGGCGGATGGCTTCCTCCACGACTTCGGGCGCCTCGACGGCGATCGTGCCGAAGACCACCCGGGCGGCGCCGGCCTCGCGCAGCCGGGCGTATTCCCGCACCGTGCGCACCCCTCCGGCCACCTGCACCGCCAGCGGCGCCGCAGCCAGGAGCTCCCCGACGGTGTCCCGGTTGCCGCCGTCGCCGAACGCCCCGTCGAGGTCCACCACGTGGAGCCAGGCAGCCCCGGCGGCAGCGAATTCCTCGGCCATCGCGACCGGACGAACCGGGTACGCCGTCTCCCGATCCCGCTCGCCGCGGAAGAGCCGCACCACGCGGCCTCCGGAGAGATCGATCGCCGGAATCGGCAGGATGGGCGCTCGGGCCGCGTCGTTCATCTCCCGTTGCCTCCCGCCCAGCTCAGGTAGTTCCGCAGCACCCGCGCGCCGAGTCGTCCGCTCTTCTCCGGGTGGAACTGGATCCCGGCGATCCTCCCGGCGCCGGCCGCCGAAGCGAACGGGATCCCGTAGTCCGTGCGCGTCAGCCAGTCCCTCGTCCGCGCCGGCGCCACGAAGAACGAGTGGAGGAAGTAGGCGTAACCGCCTTCCGGAATGCCCTCGAAGAGGAGGCCGGGCGCAATTGCCTCGAGCTGGTTCCAGCCGATGTGCGGGACGACCAGCCCCGGGCCGAAACGGCGCACACGCCCGGGCAGGAGGCCGAGGCCTGGAACCTCCGGGGCTTCCTCGCTCTCCGGAAAGAGCATCTGGAGCCCGACGCAGATCCCGAGAAGGCTGGCGCCCCTTTCGATCGCCCGCGAGAGCGGCGCTTCGAGGTTGCGCCGCCGCAGACCCCGCATGGCTTCCCCGAAGTGCCCGTCGCCGGGGAGCACGAGCCGCGTGGCCGCCGCGACCTCCTCCGGGTCGCGGGAGAGCCGCGCGGCCGCGCCTTCGCGCCCGAGCGCCCGGACGACGCTCGCGAGGTTTCCGGCGCCGTGATCGACGACGGTGACGACGGGAGAATCCCCCCGGACGCGCCCGGCTGCCACCGGTTCCCGCTCGCTCGGAGCGGGTGCCGGGGGGAACTCCGCGAGCGGGCCGGTCTCCGCCTCTCGCCCGCCGCTCACTCGGAGAGCGTGCCCTTCGTCGAAGGAACCGCCTCCCCGACCCGTTCCCGCGCTTCGAAGAAGGCGCGGGCGAAGGCCTTGAAGATCGTCTCGGCGATGTGGTGGCTGTTCGTGCCGATCAGGTTGTCCACGTGGACGGTCATCCGCGCCCGATCCGTCAGCGCGCGAAAGAAGTCCTCGAACAGCTCGGTCGGCATGGCACCGACCCGTTCGGCGGGGAAGCGCACCCGCCAGGCGAGGAACGGCCGCCCGCAGAGGTCCACCACGACCCGGGAGAGGGCTTCGTCAAGCGGGATGTGGGCGCTCCCGAAGCGGCGCACGCCCTTCAGATCGCCGAGCGCCTCGAGAAGGCAGGCGCCGATGGTGAGGCCGACGTCCTCCACGGTGTGGTGGGCGTCCACGTGGAGATCCCCCTCCGCCTCGACGCTCAGCGAAATCGCCGCGTGTTTCGCGAAGGACTCCAGCATGTGGTCGAAGAAGCCGACACCGGTGGCGATGGCCGCCTCGGGCGCGGCCGGGTCGAGATCCAGCGCCACCCGGATCCGGGTCTCCCTGGTGTTCCGCTCGCGCCGCGAAGACCGCCGGGGGCGGGCGAGGGTTGTCGAGGTTGTCTCGCTCATGTCGGTTTCCGGAAGACTCAGGCGACGGGTGACGCCGCGGCTCCGACCCCGGCGAGCTCTTCCGGCAGGATCGGCGCCGCGAGCGAGTCGCGGAGCGCGCCGAGGAAGACCTCGTTCTCTTCCGGCGTCCCGACCGTCACCCGAAGCGTGCCGGCCAGCATCGGGTGGCGGGAGAAGTCCCTGAGAGCAACCCCCCGGGCGAGGAGCCGCCGGGCCAGGACGGTGCTGTCGGCCGGAGTGTGGAACAGCAGGAAGTTCGTCTGCGACGGCCAGACGCGGATGCCGGGAATGTCCGCGAGGCGCTTTCTGAGCGAGTCCCGTTCCGCCACGATGCGTGCGGTGAGCTCGAACAGCGCCGCCCGCTCGTTCATCGCGGCGGCTCCCGCCCGGCAGGTGTAGATCCCCACCGGGAACGGCGGCTGCGCCCGGCGGATGCTCAGGATCGCCTCCGGCGCTCCGAGGAGATAGCCGAGCCGCCCGCCCGCCAGGGCCATCGCCTTCGAGAAGGTCCGCAGCAGGATCACGTTCCCGAACTCGTCGAGCAGCGGGCGGGCGGTGAACTCGCTGAACTCGTGATACGCCTCATCCACCAGCAGGAACCCCGGCGCCGCCTCGGCAATGCGTCGAATCTCGTCCAGCGGCAACTGCTGTCCGGTGGGGTTGTGGGGGCTCGTGAGAAAGACGAGCGAAGGCTGCTCTTCCCCGATGCGCGCGATCAGCCCGTCCACGTCGTAGGCAAGGTCCTCGCCCAGGGGGACCGGCGCCGGGCGCGCTCCGGCGCGGCGGATTGCCCACGGGTACATCGAAAAGCCGGGGGAGGGGTAGATGCCGGTGCGCCCGGGGCCGGTGGCGGCGACGCCGATCAGCGCCAACATGTCGTCGCCGCCGTTTCCGAAGGCGATGCCCTCGGGGTCCCAGCCGGCCAGGCGGCCGAGCGCTTCCCGCACCGCCGGATAGGAGCGGTCCGGGTAGGGCCTCGGATCCACCGACGTGACCGCTTCGGTCATCTTCCGCGTGAGCGACTCGGGGAGCGGCCAGCGGCTCTCGTTCCAGTCGAGGTAGATCGGGACGTCCGGACGGGATCCGATGTCCGGGGACAGTTCCTGAAGCGCCGGCCGGAGCGCGGCGCGGGGGATGGGAGTTCGCATGGCGGGTCAGGTGGTGGTCGGGCGAGGCCCGGTCGGAAGCGCCGGATGGTAGCGACGCCGCCCCGGGGGCGGGCGTTCAGGGAGTCTCGTGGTTGGCGGCGGAGGGCGACGGACCGGGATCCGGTCGGTCCGGGTCGCCGGGAGAGCCGTGAAAGCGGATGCTGATCGAGCGCCGGTGGGCCTCGAAGCCCTCGATCCGGGCGAAGGCCTCGAAATCGGCGCGGCGGGCTGCGAGAGCAGCCCGGCTCAGCCGGGCCACGCTCTGCCGCTTCTGGAAATCGGCGACCGAGAGTGGAGAGGAAAAGCGCGCCGTGCCCCCGGTGGGGAGGACGTGGTTCGGCCCGACCCCGTAGTCGCCGGCAGCCACTGCGGACCACGGGCCGAGCAGCAGCGCGCCGGCGGCGGGAAGGCGCGCGGCCAGCGCGTCCGGGTCCCGGGTCATCACCTCGAGGTGCTCCGGGGCGAGCTCCTCGCAGACGGCGACGGCTTCGTTCAGATCGCGGGTGACGATGACGGCGCCGTGGCGGTCGAGCGCGGCGGCGATCGTGGCCCGGTTCGGCTGGTCGGCCGCCTGGCGGGTGATCTCGGCGGCGACCGCCCGCCCCACCTCCGGCGAGGTCGTCACCAGGATGGCCCTCTCCTCTCCGGAGCCGTGCTCGGCCTGGGCGAGGAGGTCCGCCGCCACCCACGCCGGCGATGCCGTCCCGTCGGCCAGCACCACGACCTCCGAGGGTCCGGCGACGGCGTCCGTTCCGATCACGTCCCCGAGCTGCCGCTTCGCCTCGGCCACGAACGCGTTGCCGGGACCCACGACCTTGTCGACGCGCCGCACGACGCCCGTCCCGAAGGCGAAGGCCGCGACCGCCTGGGCGCCGCCCACCCGGTAGACCTCGGTCACGCCGGCGATTTCGACCGCCGCGGCAAGGATGGGGCTTCGCTCCAGGGCGCCCGGCGGGGTGGTCAGCGCGATGCGCGGGACCCCGGCGATCGCCGCCGGGACCGTGTTCATGAGCACCGTCGAGGGATAGACGGCCCTGCCGCCGGGCACGTAGACGCCCACGGATACGACCGGCAGCACCCGCCAGCCAAGGGTCGCGCCGGGCCCGATCTCCATCTCGAACGACGCTTCCCGCTGCCGCTCGTGGTAGGCGGCGATGCGGTCCCGGGTGCGGGCGAGGAGGGCGCGGGCGTCGGGAGACGCGCCGGAGGCGGCGGCCGCGAGTTCGTCGGGGGTGACCCGCAGGCTGGGTGGATCCAGCTGGACCCTGTCCAAGCGGGCGGCGAGGTCCACCAGCGCTCGATCGCCCTCGCGCCGGACCCGCTCGATGATCGCCCGGGTCGCCTCGCGCACCGAGGGACGGGCGGTCCCGGCGCCGTCCTCGGCGCGGCGCGGATCGGCTCGCCAGGCCGCGACGCTGGCGAAGACGGGAATCCGGACGTCGCCGGTGGTCGCCGGGGTCACGGGCGCGGCGCTGCCTTCGCCTTCGCGGCGGCTTCGAGCCGCTCGAGCATCGGGCCGAGAACGTCCGCCCGAAGCCGGAAGGAGGCCCGGTTCACCACGACCCGGGCGCTGCTCTCGAAGAGCGTCTCCTCCTCGACGAGGCCGTTGTCCCGAAGGGTGCTTCCGGTCTCCACGATGTCCACGATCGCGTCGGCGAGGTCGAGGGCGGGAGCGAGCTCGATCGCGCCGTGGAGGGGGATGAGTTCCACCGGGATGCCTCGCGAGCGGAAGTGCCGGGCGGCCGCGCGGGTGTATTTCGTCGCGATCCGGAACGGCGGCTCGGGAAGCGGCCGGTCGGCGGGACGCGCGACCGCCATCCGGCAGCGGGCCACCCCGAGGTCGACCGGCCAGTAGATGTGGGCGGGCTGCTCTTCGAGCACGTCCCGCCCGACGACGCCCAAATCGGCGACGCCGTGCTCGACGTAGATCGGAACATCACGGTCCTTGGCGAACAGGAGGTCCACCGGCCCGCCCCGGATGCGGAGCCGACGATCGGCCTCCCCGGGCTCGGGAAGGGGCAGCCCGGCTCGGCGCAGCACCCCCGCCGCCGCGCGGAGGAGGCGTCCGGTGGGCAGGACGGCGACCAGGGGCGGGTGCGGCATGGCGCGTCAGTCGAGGCGCATGGCCCGAAAACGCTCGGCGAGAAGCCCCATGGAGCGCCGGCCAGTTCTCCCGGTGGGGGCTCCTCGCCGGCCTCGGCGGCGCCTTCGGTCCCTCGGGCCGTCTCCTGCCGACAGGCTGGCGCTTGCTGGCGGGTGCGGGGCGGCGGGGAGCAGGGGAGCGATGCGGTCGACCGAGAGTGAAAAGCCCACGGCCGGGCGAGCGTCCCCGAACCGGGCGAGAAGGTCGTCGTAGCGGCCTCCGCCGCCGATCTCGGAGCCGGCGCCGGGCGCATGGATCTCGAAGATGAGCCCGGTGTAGTAGTCGAAGCCGCGCAGCTCGGCGAGGTCGAAGCGGAAGCGGTCGGCGAGCCCCAGCCCGTCGAGGAGCGCGGCGAGTTCCTGGAGCCGTTCGACGGCCTGTCGGGCCCGCGCCGGCAGCTCGAGCGCCGCGGCCGCTTCGAGCGCCTCCGGTCCTCCGGTCAAGTCGAGGGCGGCGGTCACCGCGGGGGCGGCGTCCCCGAGGGCGGCCCGAATCCGGCCCCGGTCCCGCCGCCAGAGCCCCCGCAGGGTCTCGGCCCGCCGCCGCTCACAGTCGCCGCCTTCGGGATTTCCGGCGAGGGCGTCGTCGAGGAGGCCCAACGGGAATCCGGCGTGCCCGAGCGTGAAGACGAAGCCGCCGATGTCCAGCCGTTCGAGCACTTCCAGCGCGACGAGCAGGACCTCCAGGTCGGCCCCGACCCCGGCGCGGAAGTGTTCCAGCCCCACCTCGCGCGACGCCGCGGGGCCGAGGCTCCGCGCCGGGCGGCGGACGACCTCTCCCCGGTAGGAGAGGCGGTCCAGGCCCGCCGGCAGCAGGACCGACGCCGCCCGCGCCGCCAGCGCGGTGAAGTCGGCGCGGAGAGCGAGGAGGTCTCCGCCCTCGGTGAAGCGGTAGCTCGACCGTTCCGACCACCGTCCTCCCCCGCGGGCGAAGACATAGGCGTGGTCGAACAGCGGCAGCAGGATCTCCTCGTAGCCCCAGCCGGCGAAGACCTCGGCGGCGCCGGCCTCGACGCGGCGGCGGCGGCGCACTTCGTCCCCCCGCAGCGTGACGGCTCCGGGGGGCGCCCGGAGGATGGAGTCGGTTTCCGTCACCTTGCGCCTCGCGATCGGTCAGGCGCCGATGTAGCGGGCGACTAGGCTGCGCGCCTCCGCCGGGTCGCTCCCGCCGTGGACGATCGTGCGGCCGTCGGGAAAGACGACGAGCCGCCGGTCCCCGGTCTCGAACTGGAGGATGTGGGGGGTGACCCGCAGCGACCCCCGGATTTCGGGAAGCCGCCTGAGGCGCGCCGCGAGGGACGGCAGCAGCGCCTCCGGCGCTTCCGACCCGTTCCTCGACGGCGCCGGCCGCACCTGCACGGCGTTCCGGCCGCAGAGCGTGAGCGCGGCGCCGGCGCCATCACCGGCGAGGAACGGAAACTCCTGGCGGGCGCAGGCGGGACAACCCGGGTCGGGACTGCCCACTTCCATCCGGTAGCCGCTCCGTTCCCAGACGTCGAGATGCCAGATGCCCGGCTGCAGGGCGTCCTCCTTGCCGGCGAGGATCTTGAGCGCCTCGGCCACCGCGTACGCGGAGACGGCGGCGACCGCCGGCGCGATGACTCCGGCGGTGTCGCAGGTCGGCGAGGAGCCCGGCGGCGGGAGGTCGGGAATGACGCAGCGAAGGCAGCCCGTCCGGCCGGGCAGGATGGTGAAGGTCATGCCGTAGCTGCCCACGACGGCGGCGTAGATCCAGGGGATGCCGAAAGCGACCGAGGCGTCGTTGAGGAGGTAGCGCGTCTCGAAGTTGTCCGTGGCGTCGAGGATCAGATCCACGCCCTCGGTCACGGCGCGGACGTTCCCGGCGTGGAGGTCGAGGGCGAGGGGTTCGAGCCCCACGTCGCGGTTCACCGCGGCGAGCCGCCGCCGGGCGCACTCGGCCTTCGGCGCGCCTTCGAGGGCGTCGGCCTCGTCGTAGAGGCACTGCCGCTGGAGGTTCGAGAGTTCGACCGTGTCCCGGTCCACGAACCGGATCCGACCCACCCCGGCCCGCGCCAGCATGTCCAGAGCCGCCGAGCCGAGCGCCCCGGCGCCGACCACGAGGACCCGCCGCTGCCCGATCCGCGCCTGTCCGTCCGCACCGATCCCCGAAAACAGCGCCTGCCGGGAGTAGCGGTCGTCCGTCATCGCAGCCGCAGGAAGTCTAGGGGCCCCACCCCCGCTTCCGCCGCATCCCCCTCTCCGCCGCCATGGAGCGCCGGCCCCATGGAGCGCCGGCGTCCTCGCCGGCCTGCGCCGCACGTCGGCCCCTCAGGCAGTCTCCTGCCGACCGCGCCGCTGTGCCGATGAACCGTGGCCGGTGAGGACACCGGCGCTCCAGGCCTGGCGCGCCCCGACGTATGAAGCGGCGCCGGCCCCATGAAGCGCCGGCCCCATGAAGCGCCGGCCCTATGGAGCGCCGGCGTCCTCGCCGGCCTGCGCCGCACCGTCGGCCCCTCAGGCAGTCTCCTGCCGACCGCGCCGCCGTGCCGATGGACCGTGGCCGGTGAGGACACCGGCGCTCCAGGCCTGGCGCGCCCCGACGTATGAAGCGCGGGGCCCATGGAGCGCCGGCCCTATGGAGCGCCGGCGTCCTCGCCGGCCTGCGCCGCACCGTCGGCCCCTCAGGCAGTCTCCTGCCGACCGCGTCGCCGTGCCGACAGGCAGTGGCCGGTGAGGACACCGGCGCTCCAGGCCTGGCGCACCCCGACGTATGAAGCGCGGGGCCCATGGAGCGCCGGCCCTATGGAGCGCCGGCCCTATGGAGCGCCGGCGTCCTCGCCGGCCTGCGCCGCACCGTCGGCCCCTCAGGCAGTCTCCTGCCGACCGCGCCGCCGTCCCGATGGACCGTGGCCGGTGAGGACACCGGCGCTCCAGGCCTGGCGCGCCCCGACGCATGGAGCGTCGGCTGCATGGAGCGCCGGCGTCCTCGCCGGCCTGCGCCGCATCCTGGGTTCCTTGACTGGCCTGTTCCGTGCCTTCCGTCGCTGGGGATGGGTGTCGATCCGGATTCGGGAAGGGGCTGATATTTTCGGCAGTTCGCGCGGGGCGGACGGGGTGGCTGCCTCGACGCGTGGAGGGAGCCGAAAATGTTCCGCAGCAGCGAGAAGCAGAATCCGTTCGGGCTGGCGCCGGCCGCGATGAGGCGCCCCACCGTCATTGTCGGGTCGCTGCTTGCCGCCGCAATCCTTGTCCGATGCGGGGGGACGGCGGACGTGGCGCTGAGCACCGCGGTGGTCTACGAAGGGGCCACGGTGATCGTCGGTGACGGCAGCGATCCGATCGAAGACGCGGCGTTCGTGGTGGATGGCGGCGCCTTCGTTGCGGTCGGCGCCTCCGGCGAGGTGGAAGCGCCGGAAGGGGCGAGCCGGGTGGATCTCTCCGGCCGCACGGTGATCCCCGCGCTCCTCGACACCCACGTCCACCTCTCGGTGGAGCGCGAAGCCCGCATCGAGGACCTGCAGCGGCGGGCATGGTACGGCGTCTCCATGGCCGTCAGCCTGGGGCACGACGAAGGGGACGCCACGTTCGCCCTGCGCGACGAGGAGATCGCCGGCGCGGCACGGTCCATGACGGCAGGCCGCGGCATCACGCGCCACGAACCGGGGCGCTCCGAGGTCCCGTACTGGATCGACACCGAGGAAGAGGGCCGGGCGGCGGTCCGGGAGCTGGCGGCGCAGGAGGTCGATTTGGTCAAGATCTGGGTCGATGACCGGAACGGCCAGTACGAAAAGATGACGCCCGAGCTGTACGGCCCGGTCATCGAAGAAGCGCACCAGCATGGCCTGCGGGTCACCGCGCACATCTACGACCTGGAGGACGCGAAGGGGCTGCTGCGGGCCGGAATCGACGCCTTCGCCCACGGCGTCCGCGAGATGGACGTGGACGACGAGTTGATGGAGCTCGTCGCCGAGCGGCCGAATGTGTGGCTCGTGCCCAACATGGGCAGCCGGGGCGCGGCGGTGGATCTTTCCTGGCTTTCCGGAACCCGGACCCCGGAGGAGATCGAAGCGCTTCAGGCCGGCTACCAGGACAACCCGGCCCGCGACGAGCCCTTCGGAATCGAGGCGCGCAACCTGAAGCGTCTCAGCGACGCGGGGATGAAGATCGCCATGGGGACCGACGGCAACGGCGCCTTCCGGCCCCACATCGAGATGGCCGACATGGTGGCGGCGGGGGTGTCCCCGCACGATGTGCTCGTCTCCGCCACCGGGGCGGCGGCGGAATTCCTGGAGCGGGACGACCTCGGCACGATCGCTGCCGGGAAGAGCGCCGACTTCGTCGTTCTGACCGCGAACCCGCTCGACGACATCACGAACACCCGCCAGATCGAGTCGGTCTACCTGCGCGGTGACAGGGTGGACCGCGAGGGGCTCAGCGCCGGCTGGACGCAATAAAGCGGCGCCGGCCGGACCCAGGCGCGGCCCCGGCTCTTCGCCACTGCCCTCGAAGCCGACCACCCCGGAGGAGCCAACATGAAGCACGCACACCGGATCAGCTGGATCCTCTTCGGGCTGCTCGCCGTCATCTATATCGCGCTGTCCCTGCTCTCCGTCGTCCACTCCTACGTGAATCCCTCCGGGGATCTCATCGCCGGCCGGTTCACCCCGGCGGAAGTCGCGAACGGTGACGAAGCCGTCGCCGCAGCGCTGTCGGCCCGGCGCGGCACCGCTGCCGCGTTCGGACTCGGCTACGGGATCCTGCTGCTCGGAGCGGTGCTCGCCTACCGGAAGGAGCGCCGGGCCTTCGGGTGGATCGTGGCGGCGAGCCTGGTGAACGCCGGGGTGGTCCTGCTGCGAATTCCCTTCCTCGGGGTGACCCACGGCCTCGCCGGCGGGACGTTTCCGCTGATCATCATCCTCATCGCCACCGCTCTCGGCCTGGTGGACCGCCACCGCGCCGCCGCGTAGCTTCTCTCGGGGCTGCGCCGCCACGTAGCGGTCGGCGCCGAACGGGTGGCGGTCTCGCGGATCGGGCGGACGCCGCCGCCCGGGGTGGACAAGCGCGGCTATTCTCGCGCCCCGATGGCGGAGTTGGCGCGGGACCTGGCGTCCCGGATCGAGGGGGATGTCCGCTTTGACCGGGCGTCCCGGATCCTCTACTCGACGGACGCCAGCATGTACCAGATCGAGCCGTTGGGGGTCGTCATCCCGCGCCACGCCGGCGACGTGGAGGAGGCCGTCCGCACGGCCGCCGCCGCCGGTGCTCCGGTGCTGCCCCGGGGCGGGGGCACCTCGCTCGCGGGGCAGGCGGTGGGCGAGGCGGTGGTGCTCGACCTCTCCGCCCATTTCCGCTCGGTCCTCGAAATCAATCGCGAGGAGATGTGGGCCCGGGTGCAGCCGGGGGTGGTCCAGGCGGCGCTGGCCGCGCAGCTGGCGCCGCTGGGCCTGCGATTCGGGCCGGAGACCTCCACCTCGAACCGGGCCAACCTGGGGGGGATGATCGGCAACAACTCCGCCGGCTCGCGCTCGCTGATCTACGGCAAGACAGCCGAGAACGTGCTCGACCTGGACGTCGTGTTCCCCGACGGCAGCACCGCCCGGCTGGGCTGGATGAGCTGGGAGGAGATGCGGCGGAAGGCGCCTGCCGGAGGCGCGTTGGGCCGGCTTCTCCGCGAAGTGCTGGCGATCCGCGCCGAGTACGCCGCGGACATCCGGAAGCAGTTCCCGCGGATCCCGCGCCGGGTCTCCGGTTACAACCTGGACGAGCTGTTGGACCCGGCGGGCGTGAACCTCGCCCACCTCGTGGTGGGGTCGGAAGGCACGCTGGCGACGGTGGTCGAGGCCCGGCTGCACCTCCACCCTCTGCCCCCGGCGGCCGGTCTTGCCGTCCTCCACTTCGACGACCTGCTCCTCGCCCTCGAGACGGGCGTGGAGGCGCTCGAACTCGGGCCGTCGGCGGTCGAGCTCGCGGACAGCATGGTGTTGCGGCTCGCCCGCGAGTCCCTCGAGTACTCCCGCCGGCTGGGGTTCGTCGAGGGCCAGCCGGAGGCCCTGATCCTGGTCGAGTTCACCGGGGAGAGCCGGGCCGCGGTGGATGCGAAGTTCGACCGGCTGGAGCGGCTCCTTCGCGGCCGCGGCCGGCCCATGCTCCGGATCTTCGACCCGGCGGAGCAGTTGAATGTCTGGCAGGTGCGGAAGTCCGCGCTGCCACTCCTCCTGAGCATCCCCGGAGACCACAAGCCGATTGCCTTCGTGGAGGACACCGCGGTCGAACCGGACCGGCTTCCGGAGTTCATTCGGCGGTTCGAGGAGATCCTGGCGAAGCGCGATACCGAGAGCTGCTTCTACGCCCACGCCGGCGCCGGCTGCCTCCACATCCGCCCGCTGATCAACCTCAAGGACCCGGCGGAGGTCCGCAAGATGGAGGCTCTCGCCGCCGAGGTCTGCGAACTGGTGCTCGACTTCGGCGGCGCCATGAGCGGGGAGCACGGCGACGGACTCGCCCGCAGCCACTTCAACGAGAAGATCTTCGGCCCGAGCATCTACCAGGCTTTCCGCCGGCTCAAGGCGGCCTTCGATCCCGCCGGGATCATGAATCCGGGCAAGGTCGTGGACGCTCCGGCGATGACCGAGAACCTCCGCTACGGGCCGGGTTACGCCCCCGCCGAGCTGCCGGTCGTCTTCCCTTATCCGCGCGAGAACGGCTTTGCCCGGGCGGTCGAGCTCTGTAACGGCGCCGGGGTCTGCCGGAAGGAACTCGCGGGGACGATGTGCCCGTCGTTCATGGTCACCCACGAGGAGGAGCACTCCACCCGGGGCCGGGCGAACCTGCTGCGGGCGCTCCTCGATGGACGGCTCGAACCCGGGCAGGAGGCCGAGGACCGGGTGCTTGCCGCGCTCGACCTCTGCCTCGGCTGCAAGGCGTGCAAGGCCGAGTGCCCGTCGGGCGTGGACATGGCCCGGCTGAAGTCCGACTTCCTCCACTACGCCTACCGCAATCGCCGACGTCCGCTCGCTGACTTCGTCTTCGCGGCGCCGGACCTCCTCGCCCGCTGGGGCAGCCGCCTCGGACCGGTGGGCCGCCTTCTCGACCGTGCGGGGATCACGAAGGCGCTGATGACCCGGTTCGCCGGCTTCGACCCGAGGCGGAGCCTGCCGGCCCTGGCCCGCGAGCCGTTCCGGCGCTGGTTCGCCCGGCGCGGCGAAGCGGGTCAGCCCCTGGAGCCGCGCGGAGAGGTCGTCGTCTTCCCGGACACCTTCACGAACTGGTTCGAGCCGGGCATCGGGGTTGCCGCCTGCCGCGTGCTGTGGGCGCTCGGTTATCGAGTGACGCTCTCGCCGCCGGCGTGCTGCGGCCGGCCGGCCATTTCGCGGGGACGTCTCGACCGCGCCCGGAAGCTCGCCGAGGGCAGCGTTCGCGCCCTCTCCGGGGCAGGCGGCGGCACCGCTCCGATCGTGGGATTGGAGCCGTCGTGCCTCTTCAGTTTCCGCGACGAAATCCCCGAACTGGTCCCCGAGAGCGAGCGGAGCGCCGCGGAGGGCGTAGCGGGTCGGGCGGTCCTCTTCGACGAGTTCCTTCAAGCCCGGGCCGAGCGGCTGCGGTCACTGCTCGGCGGTCGGGGCCGGGGAACCCGCGCCCTGGCGCACGGGCACTGCCACCAGAAGGCCTTCTGCGGTGTTGGCCCGCTCCAGACGGCTCTGGAGGCGGCGGGCGCGGCGATCGAGGTGGCGGACTCGGGTTGCTGCGGGATGGCCGGGAGCTTCGGCTACACGAAGGACCACTACGACATCTCCTGGGCCGTCGGCGAGCGGCGCCTCTTCCCCGCCGCCCGCGCCCTTCCCCCGGAGGACGCCCTGGTTGCCGCAGGAACCTCCTGCCGCCATCAGCTGGGGGACGCCGTGGGCCGCAGACCCCACCACCCGGCCGAGTTTCTCGCCCGCTTCCTCCCCCGCACTCGTCTCTCCAGGACCTGATCTCTCGCGATCCGGTCAAGGGGCGCGACTGAGGGAGCGGCGGTGCGGCGCAGGCCGGCGAGGACGCCGGCGCTCCATGGGGCCGCCGCTCTCACCGGCCACCGCCGCAGGCGGGCTTGGACCGTGGGCCTCCCGGCCCACGGTCCCCAAGGGTCAGGGCGAATCCAGCGTGCTCAGGAAACGCTCGAAGCGCTCGAGGTCGCGAGCTGCCAGTGGGTGGGCCTGGCGCAGCTTGGCCACCAGGAAGTCCAGGCGGTCCCAGTCGTAATCCAGTTCGAAGTAATAGCGCTTGAAGTGGCGGAACCGAAGCAGTTCCATCAGCGGAGGGAAGGCCGCCTCGGAGACCGCCGCCGGCCGGACGCCCTCGATGTCCAGCGCCATCCTTTCCAGCAGATCCCGATGCCAGCGGCTGGGGGCGAGGCGGTTCTCGAAATGCTGGGAAATCCGCAGCAGAATGGTCTCCAGGCAGGTGTACCAGTTCTCCAGCAGGCCGACGACGATGAGAGCCGAGACCGGAGTTCTGCCGAGCCGGGGAATCTCTTCGACGAGCGTCTTTTCCAGCGTGTCCCGAACGGCGTCCAGCCGCCGGCGATGCAGGGCCACGGCGGCCGCCAGTTCAGGGATCCGGGCGTTCATGAATTCGGGCGTTCATGAACCAGCGCGCCCCGCGTCCGGATGCGTTCGGCGATTTCTTCGGGAACCTTCTCCAGCTCGATCAGGTCCACCGGCAGGGTCGTTCCGTCCATCGCGATCCCCAGCGCGCGGAAGAACTCCTCCGGTCCCGAAAGCCCCTCCACGGCCACATCGATGTCCGAGATCTCGCTGAAGCGCGACCGGTCGAGCAGCGAACCCCACTGGTAGATGCGGCGCGGGTTCACCTCGCGGACGATGGCGGCGATGATCGCGGCCGCGTCCCGGGTGGCCTGCTCGAAGCGCGCCTCGATCCGGGCCTGCCGCCGCCGCTCCCTTGCCGCCTGGAACCGCCGGGCCTGGTCCAGGTCGATTCCGAAGCTCTCCTTCATGGGATCAGTGTAGAACGCGGTCCGCCGGGGGCAAGAGGGGTGCGTGGCTGGGGCGTCGGGCGCCGCCTTCGGCGGAGGTCAGGAGGCGTCTCCAGGCGCCTCCGGCCGGGCTGGCCGGGGGATGGTGAGGACGGCGGCGACCGTGGCGGCGGTCAGGACGGCGCCCATGACGGCGTGGGTGGTGTTCACGATCACCTGGCCCGTACCCGGTTGCAGCATGCCGGCGCCGTCGAGGGTGACCAGGTACGCGGTAAGGCCGAGCGCGATCTGGAACGTGACGAGCGCCACGAGAGCGCGGGCCGCGCGCCACGCGCAGTCATCCGGCATAGCCGACGCTCCATGACCCTGCCGGGACGCGTAGCGGCGCGGCCGGCAGGAGATGCTTGGGGGACTGGCGGTGGGGCGCAGGCCGGCGAGGACGCCGGCGCTCCATAGGGCCGGCGCTCCATAGGGCCGGCGCTCTCACCGGGCACCGCCCACCGGGAGCGCCGGCGTCTTCGCCGGCCACCGCCGCAGTCGGGCATGGACCGTGGGGGTGCCGGCGCACGGTCGGTCGGCCCGTCGTCGCGGCCGGCAGGAGACTGCTTGGGGGACTGGCGGTGGGGCGCAGGCCGGCGAGGACGCCGGCGCTCCATGGGGCCGGCGCTCTCACCGGGCACCGCCCACCGGGAGCGCCGGCGTCTTCGCCGGCCACCGCCGCAGTCGGGCATGGACCGTGGGGGTGCCGGCGCACGGTCGGTCGGCCCGTCGTCGCGGCCGGCAGGAGACTGCTTGGGGGACTGGCGGTGCGGCGCAGGCCGGCGAGGACGCCGGCGCTCCATAGGGCCGGCGCTCCATAGGGCCGGCGCTCTCACCGGGCACCGCCCACCGGGAGCGCCGGCGTCCACGCCGGCCACCGCCGCAGGCGGGCATGGACCGTGGGGGTGCCGGCGCACGGTCGGTCGGCAGGTCGTCGCGGTCGGCAGGAGCCTGCTTGGGGGAGTGGAGGTGCGGCGCAGGCCGGCGAGGACGCCGGCGCTCCATGGGGCCACTGCTCCATGCGTCAGGGGGCTCCATGGCTGCGGACTCCATGCCGCCTCCGACCTTCGGATCAGGTCGAGGAAGCGGAGGAGGACTGGGTTCGCTGGAGAGAAAAAGCGGTGGCGGCGCCGAAGAGCGCGCCAAACAGGGCGGCGAAGAGCGGGCTGGCGCCGGTGAAGTCGCCCAGCGCCGCCGTGCCGGCGCTCAGCGTGGCGGCGAGCAGGAAGCTGCCGGCGGTGGCCAACGCGAGCAGGGCCGGCCGGGCGGCTACCGGACGCAGGACGCGCCAGAGCACCAGGACGAAGGCCGAGGCGCCCACCGCGAGCGGCAGCGGCGGCGGCGCCCCGGGGAGCAGGAGCTCGTCGGCTACGAAGCCCGTCGCCGCGCCCGCCGCCCCGGCTGCCGCGAGCGCGATCGGCCAGCGGGCGGCCCACGCCACCCGACGGCGCAGGACGAACCACTGCGCGAGCGCCATCCCGCCCAGCGCTCCGCCCCCGGCCACGAGGCCGATGACCGCCTCCACCAGCGCCGGGCCGCCCATTCCGGCGACCGCGCCGGCGGCGTAGGAGAGCGGCCGCGCGAAGGTCGCCGCGACCGCCATGCCGACGCCGCTGGCGACGATCCAGTGCAGGACGAAGCGCCGTCCGCCCAGCGGTCCGCCCCTCACCTCAGCGCACTCTCTCGGAGTAGTTGACCCCTACGTAGATCCTCGTCGGCTGGCCCGAGGCGTCCATGTCGAAGCGGACGATCTCGCCGTGGGCGCCGAAACCGTCGCTCTCCATGCGGAATTCGTGCTCCTTGTCCGTCGGCCGCAGGATGCCCTTCGAGCTGTCCGGGTTCTCCGAGAGCGGTGAGAGGACCACCAGTTCATTCCCCAGCCGCAGAACGCTCGTGTCGCCCCAGCGGTTCCGGTACTTGCCCAGGTAGCGCTCCCAGTCCGTCGTCCAGACCGCCGGCTCCTTCTCCGGCGTCGGCAGGTGCGGCGCGACCCACTCGAAGGCCTTCTCCAGGTACTGGCCGGGGTTGCCGTCGCCCCCGTTCGTGAACACGACCACCCCGACCTTCTCTTCCGGACTCAGTTGCGTCTGCGTCCGGTAGCCGGGGTAGGAGCCGCCGTGGCCGATCAGGTCGCGGTCGTCGGTATGCCGGATCGAAAAGCCGAGCCCCCAGCCGCTCGTCCAGGAGGGCTGGAGCCAATGCACCCGCTGCATCTCGAGCAGCGTGTTCGTCGCCAGCACCTCCTCGCTGCGGCGGTCCCGGACCCGCATCTGCCACTTGAGGAAGCGGAGCATGTCGGGCACCGTGCTGGAGAGCCCGGTCGCCGGATCGAAGGAGTGGGCGTCGACGAAGGGCATCGCCAAGCGGCTGCCATCGGGCATCCGGCGCCCATAGCCGGTGGCCAGACGGACCTTCTGGTCGGCCGGAACCGGGCCGACGCTGGTCGAATCCATGCCGATCGGCCCCAGAATCTCCTCTTCGACGAGCTCGGCGAAGGACCTTCCCGAAGCCGCCTCCGCCACCATCCCCGCCAGGGTGAAGCCGAGGTTCGAGTACTTCCACTTCGTCTCGGTGGCGTAGGTCGTTTCCTGGTCGGAGACGGTGTCGCGGAGCGCCCCGGCTTCCGGGAACTCGAAGTCGGTCCAGGCCGGGTGGATGGACTCCCGGGGCAGACCGGCGGTGTGGGTCAGCAGGTGGCGGACCGTCACCGCGCGCGCTTCGGGGTGCCGGTTCTCGATGTCGAACCAGGGCAGGAGCCCGGTGATCGGATCGTCGAGCCGGACCTTGCCGGCGTCGCGCGCCCGCAGCACCGCGATCGAGGTGAACAGCTTCGAGTGGGAGGCAATGCGGAAGATCGAGTCCTCGGTCATCGGGACCGGCGGATCGAGCGAGGCGAGGCCGTAGGCCTTCGTCCAGACGACCTCCTGGTCGTGGACGATGCCGATCACCAGGCCGGGGAGCCCGCTGTACTCGACGCGAGCCTGGATCCATTCGTCGAGCAGGGTGAGCCCGGCGCGGAGTTCGGGGTTGTCCGCGTCCTCCTCCACCGCCGGGACAGGGGCTGCCGTCAGGAGAAGGCCCAGGGCCGCGAGAGCCGTGAGCGCCAGCGGCGCGCGGGGGAAGCTGTTCCAGCTGTTCATCGTTCGAACACCGTCCTTCCGTCGACCAGCACCCGCATGGCCTTGCCATAGGTGCTGATCGGGTGCTGGTCCCAGATGACCACATCGGCGTCCCGACCCGGCGCCAGAGTGCCGATCCGGTCCTCCACGCCCAGAATGGCCGCGGCGTGGCCGGTGACCGCGAGGAGGGCGGCCTCGCGCGGCAGGCCGTGGGCCCAGGCGATCGCCGCCTCCATCGTGACCGACCGGCCGCCCTGGGAGAATGTCGAGAGCGCCAGGCGCACGCCGGCTTCATGAAGCCGGGCCGGTGTCGCCGGAGTGTGGGCATAGAGCTCCATCGGGCCCCCGTCGCCGATCCCCAGGATGGCCGGCCCGATCACGACCGGGACCCCGGCTTCCGCGAGGCGGGTGGCGACCAGCGCCGCGCCCGCGCCCTGATCGACGACGAGGCGCAGCTCGAACTCTCCGGCGAGGCGCAGCGCGGTTTCGATGTCGTCCGGGTTGTTGGCCAGCATCCTCAGCGGCAGCTCGCCGGAGAGCAGCTCGCCGAAGACGCGCGCCATCTCTCCGGTGAAAGCGTCTTCCTGGGCCCGCACCAGCGTCTGGCGGAGCCGGTAGATCATCCCCTGCCGGGTCGTCTGCTGCGTCGGGGCCTCGGCGCCGGGCGGTTGGTCGCCCACGACGGATTCCCCGAACGACGCCGCCATCGCCGCCGTTTCCGCGACGACCGCTGTTTCGGCGCCGCCGGCGAGCTTCACCACCGCGCCGATGCCGCCGATGAGCCGGCTGGGGTCCGGGGCCATGTAGACCGCAGTGACGCCGTCGTGCAGCCAGCCGGGGGCCATCCCTTCCCGGAACCGCTCCCGGGCCCGCGCCGTGGGCTGGATGTCCGGTTCGACCTCGCCGTGCATGTGCGTCGGCGCGCCGCCGGGGCCGACGAGGGTGAGCGCGTCGATCAGCCCGGGGGTCACCACCATGCCGGCGGCGTCGATGATCTGGGCGTTCCCGGGCGTCGCCGCGTCCACTCCGACCGCCGTGATCCGGCCGTCCTCGATGACCACCGTGCCGCCGGGGTGGACCTGGCCGTCGCCGGTGTGCACCCGGCCGCCGACGATGGCGATGGTCTGGGCAGGCGCAGGAGCTGTGGCGAGGGTGAGGAGGGCCGCGACGGCAAGCCCGGTGACGGGGCGGGCCCGTTTGCGGAACAGCATCGAATCCATCACCAGCCCTCCGCGACCCGATCGCCGAACACGTTGTAGCCGGCGGCGCGGTGCAGCACCTCCACGCCGTCCACGAACACCCGCTCGACGAGCGCCTCGTAGGCGAGCGGGTCGTCTCCCCGGAGCAGCACCACGTCGGCGTCCTTACCCGGCTCGAGGCTGCCCACCCGGTCCTCGATGTGGAAGATCCGCGCTCCGTTCCAGGTCAGTGCCTTGAGCGCCTCCTCCGGCGGCATGCCCCGACGCACGAACATCGAGGCGGTGTGGCGGAGGAAGTACTGGTGGCCGTCGGGATGGTCCTGGTGGAAGGCGACCAGGCCGCCGAGTTCGGCCAGCCGCACCGGGCCCTCGAGCTCCTCGTTCTCGCGGCCGTCGAACGGAAGGATCGGTCCGTAGCTGACCGGCATCTCCAGCTCGGCCAGTTCCTCCGCCAGGATGTTCGTGGCGCTGCCGTGGTGGATGTAGGCATCGAGGTCGAACAGGCGCTTCAGCTGCATCGCGTGGCGCATCTGGGCTTCGCTGTGGGAATGGATGCCGAGGACCCATTCGCGGGTCAGCACCTTGCCGAGCGCTTCGTGGGTCAGGTTGCGGGGCGGGCGCGGGTTCGCCGCCGGATCGGCGTGGTGGGCGGCGAGCTGTTCGAGGTAGTCCTGCGCAGCTTCAAGGGCTCCGCGCAGCAGCTCGAAGACCTCGTCCTCGGTCTCGGGAAAGCCGGGATACGGCGTCGTGGCGCGGATCGCCATCTTCATTCCGGCATGGCCGAACAGCATGTCCCCGATCGTCCCCCCGCGCATCTTCACCAGCGCCGCCTGCCCGCTGTTGGGGCTCCGGCTGCCGGTGGTGACGTTCTGGGTGGTGACCCCTCCGGCGAGGGCGATGGCGAATGCCGGATCGTTCGAATCCAGCCCGTCGAGCGCCCGTACGTGGGCGTTGATCGGGCTGGCCAGCTCGTTGTTGTTCGTGCCCGTGGCCGGCAGGTTCAGGACCTTGAAGCCCATGTGGGAGTGGGTCTCGATGATGCCGGGGATGACGCTCATCCCGGACGCGTCGACGACCCGCGCGCCCCGGGGAACGGCGACGTCCCCGCCCACCGCCTCGATCTTGCCGTCCCGGATCAGCACGGTCCCGCCCGGAATCGGCTCGCTGGTGACGGGGTAGACCAGGCCGCCGGTGATCGCGATCAGCCCGGGCTGTTCGGGAGCGGTACAGCCGGCCCCGGCGAGGGCCGCGCCGAGGAGGAAGCCGGAGAGGGATTGCCGCTGCATCATCCGGTTGGCCACTGTAACAGTGGCGCCCGCCGCGCGCCCCTCGCCCCCGGTACTGCGATCCGAGGAGAGCGAACTACAGTTGACTTCACTCTGGTGTCATGGAATGACGATTCGAACGCAGACTCCGCTCGATCCGGAGCGTCACGCCCAGGCGCGGGCGCGCGCGGCGGATCTCGGCGTTTCGCTTGCCGAGTACATGCGGCGCCTGGTGGAGCAGGATGTCGCGCGGCCGCCCCGGACGGTGGATCGTTCCGTCGTCTTCGATCTCGGAGGTGGCGCCCCAACGGACATATCGGCGGACAAGGATCGCCTGATCGCCGAAGCCGTGGCCGCGTCGGGCGCGTCCGGTGACGGCTACGCCAAGCGGTGAGCGTCTTCATCCACACCTCCGCCTGGTTTGCGGCGGCCCAGACGCGCGACCGCCTCGGCATTTCCAGAGTGGTGTCGTTCGACCGCGGCTTCGCCGTGTTTCGCTACGACCCCCGGCGCCAGATCGCCTTCACCGTCCTCCGTTAGCGTCAGCAGTCAGCCGCTCCCGGCGCGGCTCGCGGAGCGCTCGGCCCGTTCCCCGCGAGGCGTCCGCCAGGGGAAGACCCGGGGATAGCGGCGGCCGTTGAGGCGCTTCCCCACCCAGGTGGAGCGCACCCCGTAGTGGTAGGAGACCAGGGTGATGGCGACGACCGCGCCGAGGGCCAGAGCGAACCTGATGAAGCCGGGCACGTCCCAGCCGGCCAGGAGCGGGGGCAGCGCGACGGCGGGCGGCAAGTGGACCAGGTACATCCAGTAGGAGGCGTCGGAGAGATAGCGCCAGCCGGGGCTTGGAGCGTCCAGCCAGCGGCGGAACAGACCGAGGAATCCGAGGACGAAGAGCCACATCGAGACGGCGAGGAGGACCATGCCTCCACCGTGCGCCAAGGGCGCCTCCGCGGGCGCCATCCGTTGGTGCGGCACGACCACCGCCAGGTAGAGGGTGTGGAAGAGGAGGCCGCTGCCGAGGAGCGCGAGGCAGCGGTCGCGCAGATGGCCGAAGCTGCCGCCGCGGCCGTGCTCCAGCCAGCCGAAGACGAAGAACACCCCGTGGAACGCCAGCAGCCGGACCGGCGGGAACAGCGAGGTGTCGGTTTCCAGATGCCAGTCGTCCATGGGAAGCAGCGTCAGCGCGGTGACACCCGCCAGCACCGGAACCAGCCACCGCCGGCCCGCTCCCGTCGACCGGAACCGTCCGGACCGGAACAGCGCGGCGATGGCCGAAAGGATCAGCAGGTGGTACAGGAACCAGAGGTGCATCCAGTCGAATTCGAATCCGGACGGCAGCGCTGGCGGAACGACGGAACGGGACCGCGCGAAGGCCCAGACGCCCGCGCCCAGCGGGTAGAGGAGGATCCAGCCAACGACCAGCGGAATGCCGATCCGGTGCAGGCGGTGCCGCAGGAACGCGCCGGTTCCGCGCCGTGCGACCAGGTACGACGCGAAGAATCCGGCCACCGCGAAGAACGCCGGCATCCGGAACGTGTGGATGAGGCTGACCAGCCACCCGAACCCCAGGTGCGCCTGCGGGTCCTGGTAGGGCCACTCGGCGAGGGGCAGGGACGGGACGTAGCCGAGGGCGGTGTGGAGGACGAGCCCGAGCAGCATCATCACCGCGCGCAGCGCATCCAGCGAGTGGATCCGCGCGGCGGCGGGGCGCGGCGGGCTGGCGGCTGCCGCTGGTTCTCGGGGCACGCTGGCCGGGCGCTGTCAGGTCCGGGTGGCGAAGTCCGCGAGGTCCTCGCCGGTCGAGTCCATGTTCGCGTCGCTTTGGCGGGTCACAGGTCGAGGAACGGTACGGCGCATCAGGAAGGAACCGTCACGCCGCAATTGGCTGGTCCGCGAGCCGCACCATGAAGGAGGGCGTCAGCGTCAAGATACATCGCGGGGTACGGTCACCGCTGGCGCGCCGGATTCGCTCG
Source organism: Vicinamibacteraceae bacterium (assembly GCA_012271265.1). GTDB lineage: Bacteria > Acidobacteriota > Vicinamibacteria > Marinacidobacterales > Marinacidobacteraceae > JAAXGQ01. The sequence goes on along the minus strand of JAAXGQ010000104.1, from coordinate 15,669 downwards.
CCTCGGCCGGCAGACGGGCTGAACTCCACCGGGAGCGTGCCCGAACCTCCATCGGCGGCGTCCTCAATCGCGCCTCTTCGGCGGACTTCGGGGAGGCTTGGCATCGAGCCCGGCGAGCAGCCCGCGCAGTGGCGGGGAGGGAGACTTCCCGGAACCATGGCCGGGGGGAGCACGTGATGCGAAGAGAACGCGGCGGCGGGGGCGCGGTCGTGAACTGCGACGGGCGGGTGCTGCCGGCGGAGTCGGGGCTGATCTCGCCGCTGGACCGGGGGTTCCTGTTCGGGGAGGCGGTGTACGAGAACCTGCGGACCTACGGCGGGGAGCCGCTGCTGTTCGACCAGCATCTGGAGCGGCTGCGGCGCTCCGCCGCCTTCCTCGGGATCCCGGTGCCTGTTTCCGACGCCGAAATCACCGCGCGGCTCGAGGCGGCGCGGCGCACGGTGGGCCTCGGCTCGGAGCACTCGCTCCGCGTCATCCTGACTGCCGGACCGGAGGGTGGGCCGCCGTCGCTGCTGGTCATCGTGCGTCCGCTTCCTCCGCTGCCGGTGGATCCCGAGCGGGAAGGCGTGGGGGTGCGGTTCACCGGCTGGCGCCGGGCGGCTCCCGGCGGGCTTCCCCCCGAGGTGAAGACGAACAACCTGCTCATCGCGCGGCTCGCCACGCGGGAGGCGCAGGCCGTGGGCGCTCACGAGGGGCTCCTCACCAACGAGTCGGGCGAGCTGTCGGAGGGCGCGACCTCGAACCTGTTCGCGGTGCGCGGGGAGCGGGTGCTGACCCCGCCGCTGGAGAGCGGGCTGTTGCCGGGCATCACGCGCCGGCTGGTCTTCCAGGTGTACGGCGAGCTGGGGGTTCGCTGCGAGGAGGCGCCGCTCGTTCCGGCGGACCTGGAGTCGGCCGACGAGGCGTTCATCACCAGCTCGTCGCGGGAGGTCCTGCCGGTCACCTGGACGTCGAAGGCAGCCTCGGCGGGCGGCGCCCCGCTCCGAAGGCGGCCGGTCGGAAGCGGCCGGCCCGGGCCGATCACGCTCCGCGGTCTTCGCGCCTACCGACGCGCCGTCGCCCGGCTGCTTCGGTCGGGCGCCGCCCGGTAGGAGGGGCCGGCAGGAGATTCCACGGGCGGGGAGGCCGCGAGAGGCGGGCCGCGAAGTGCCCGGGGTCCCGCCGTTCGCGACGGAGAGGCGTGACGCGGTGCGGCGGATCGGCAGCGATTAGTATCGAACGCAGGATGGATTCCGGGGGCGGGCGCATCGGCGGCCGCGGCGGCAGCCTGGCGGGACCGATGTTCCCGAAGAGCAGGATGGGGAAGGTGGCCCTCATTGCCGGGCTGTCCGGTTTGCTCTGGATCGAACCGGGGCTCTGGGTCCTCCCCGCGGCGATGCTGCTGGGCGGGCTGATGTGCGTGTTGCGGGTCCGCGGGCAGCCGCTTGCCGAGGCCGGTGTGGGCGCGCTGGGCGGCGCGGTTCTCTTCCAGGTCTCCGGTCCGGTCGTCTCCCTGCTCGCGCTCCCGCTCGCGGCGACTCTCTCGTCCGTCTGGGAGGCCACCGTCGCGGAGGCGCTGAAGAAACGAGGCTGGCTGGGCGCGGTCCGGATGCGCGAGCTGCGCGGCGAGAGTCCGACCGGTCCCGAACCGGCGGAGGCCGGTGGCGAAGTGGATCCGCCCCTTCGGATCCGCGTCATTCCCGAAAAGATCCGGACGTTCGTCCTGGGCGCCGCTTTCGGGATGATCCTTCTCGTGCCCCTCGCCGCGTTCCTGCAGTTCCACTTCGCCTGGTCCCGGACACCCCCGCCGCAGCCTTCGGAGGCCAGCGGGCTTCGTCCGGCGCCGGTTCCCTCCCTCGAGTCGGTGGGGGACTTCGACTGGGAGCTCGTGGGGCTGGACGGCCGCGAGGTCCCGGCGTCCGATCTGCGCGGCAAGGTGCTCTTCGTGAATCGCTGGGCGACCTGGTGCGCGCCGTGCGTCCTCGAGATGCCGGGAATCGAGGAACTCACCCGGTGGGTCCCCGATGAGGACGTGGCCTGGCTGCCCATCTCGGACGAGCCGTTGCCGACGGTGGTGGAGTTCGCCCGCGAGCAGGCGTGGGAACTGCCGCTCTACGTGGCGCTGAGCGACGCCCCGGCGCCCTACGCCGCCCCGAGCATCCCGACGACCTTCATCGTGGACCGGGAGGGCCGGATCGTGTTCCGCCACGTGGGCGCGGTGGACTGGAACACGCCCGATGCTGTGAGGTTCCTGACGGATCTCATCGGGAACTGAGGGGCGAGGCGTCCCCGGGAGCACCGCCTCCCGGCTCCCGTCCTCCGAGGCCGGTTCGATCCCGAGGTCCATGCCGGCCAACAGGTCATCCCAACAGGTTCTGCATGCCGCTCGTCCACGTCGCCGAAGCCCCGGTCCATGAAGTTGGTCCGGCGGAGCAACTCCTCTCCTGACCCACCTGCCGAGGGTGCGAAGAAGGGCTCCGCGGGGCCAGTAGGGCTGGCTGGGCCGGCGCTGCCTCTCGGCAGGCCGGAGCTCAGCGCCTGAAGGCGCGGGGAAGGGAGGCGGTGGTACCTTTTCCGTTTCGGAATGCCTGCGGCTCTTCCCCGCGCGTGTTGAGCCGGCGGCACCGCCGTCGCCGGCGCGCGACGCCTCCCGTTGTGAAGCGAATCGCGACCGCATGGATCGTCGCGGTTCTGGCGGCGCCGGGCGCGGCGCAGGAACAGCCGCCGCCGCCCCGGCCGGTGGACTTCGAGACAGCCCGCTTCGACCGACGTCTCCCCGCGGTGCGGGCCTCGGGACCGATCGTCGTGGACGGGGTCGTGGACGATGCCGAATGGGCCGGAGCTCCGGTCGCCACCTCGTTCACCCAGGGGAACCCGTTCGAGGGGATGCCGGCGACCTTCGTGACCGAGGTCCGCGTCCTCTACGACGACGAGTCGCTCTATATCGGGGCGAAGGCCTTCGACGACGACCCCGGGGCGTTCATCGTGAATGACATGTCTCGCGACTTCTCGACCCGGGCGGGAGACATCTTCGGCGTTGTGGTGGACACCTTCCACGACCGCCGGAACGGCTACATGTTCGAGACGAACCAGGCGGGGGCGAAGTTCGACGGGCAGGTCTTCAACGACAGCCGCGAGTTCAACCGTGACTGGGACGGCGTGTGGTTCGTCGAGACCCGCACGACCGCCGAGGGTTGGGAGATCGAGATGGAGATCCCGTTCCGGACGCTGCGCTTCCGCGAAAGCCCGGAGCAGGTGTGGGGGATCAACTTTCTCCGCCGGATCCGCCGGCTGAACGAGGACTCGTTCTGGGCGCCGATCCCCCGGTTCTTCAACTTTGCCCGGATTTCCTACTCCGGGACCCTCGAGGGGCTCCGTGGACTGCGCCCCGGCGGCCGCTACAAGGTGACTCCCTACGCCTCGGCCACGTCGAAGCCCGGCGAGGGAGACGCCGCCGGCGCCCTCGACTACGTGACCGGGGGCCTCGACGCCAAGGTCCTCGTCGGCACCGGGCTGAACCTCGATCTCACTGCGAACACGGACTTCTCGCAGGTCGAGGCCGACGTCCAGCAGACGAACCTGACCCGGTTCAGTCTCTTCTTCCCCGAAAAGCGGGACTTCTTCATCGAGAACTCGGGGATCTTCCGGTTCGGGGTTGCGCCCGACCCGGTCGAGAACCAGTTCCGCGCCGACTTCGGGCAGGCGTTCAACCCTGCCATCCTGCGCGCGACCCAGAGCCGCGGCGACGATCTCTACCTCTTCTTCAGCCGCCGGATCGGGCTCTCGGAGGACGGCCTCCCGATCCCGGTCCTCGGCGGCGGCCGGCTCACCGGACGCGCCGGCGCCTACGAGCTCGGCGTGATGAACCTCCAGACCGGGGCACACGAGACCGGACCGGGGGAGAACTTTTCCGCGGTGCGGGTCCGCCGGAACGTCGGAGCGAACTCGGACGTGGGCGCGATTTTCCTGAACCGGGAATCCGGGTCAGGGAGCGACCACTTCAACCGCTCGGTGGGCGCCGACGCGAACCTTCGACTCACTCCCGAGCTCGAGCTGAACTCGTACTGGGCGCGGACTTCGAGCCCGGGCCGCACCGGCGATCAGAACGCGGGCCGCTTCGCCGCGAACTACGACGGCCGGCTCTGGCAGTTGCGCGCGGCGTGGTCCCGTCTCGGCGAGGACTTCAACCCCGAGATGGGGTTCGCCCCCCGGCTCGGCGTCCGCCGGATGCGCGGTTACGTCGGCTACCACCACCGTCCGGAGCGCTTCAGCCACTTCCTGCGCGAGTTCAATCCCCACGTCGAGTTCAACGACTACGTGGACGCCGCGGGGAATCCGGTGAGCCGTTACACGAACGTCCACCTGCTGTTCCGCCACCAGAACGGAGCGATGCTCGAGCTCGGCTACGACCACAGCCTCGAGAACACCTCGGCGCCCTTCGACATCCACCCCACGACACGGATTCTGGCGGGGGACTACGAGCACGAGGCGTGGTTCGCGATGCTGTTCTCGGACCCGAGCCGCCCGCTGTCCATCAACGCGCGCTACGACCAGGGGCCGTTTTACGGCGGCGACCGGAAGGGGGTGAATCTGGGCGCGGTGGTTCGGGTCGCGCCGAGGTTCACCGCCTTCGCTGCGTGGACGCGCAACGACATCGTGCTCCCCGGCGGAGCCTTCGTGTCGGACTTGCTGACCCTGCGGTTCACCCACACCTTCACCACCCGGATGTTCCTTGCGGCGCTCATCCAGTTCAACAGCATCACCGAGGAGTGGGACACGAACATCCGGTTCAATCTCATCCACCGGCCGCTGTCGGACTTCTTCATCGTGCTGAACGACCGGCGGCACGTGATGGGCGGACCGAACGACCGGGCCCTGATTGCCAAGTACACCATCCTGGTGGACTTCTGACTTCGACTCCCGTCGCCGACGGGAAAGGAGAAACCACGAAATGCAGACCCTGCTTTCCCAGCACAAGGACACCGCGTACGCGGCGCTCCGGATCGTCGCCGGTTTCCTGTTCGCCTGCCACGGCTTCCAGAAGCTGTTCGGCGTGATGGGCGGCACGCAGCGCGAGCTCTTCTCCCTGATGGGACTCGCCGGCATCGTCGAAACCGTCGGCGGCCTCCTGATCATGGTCGGCTTCATGACCGGCCTCGCCGCCCTTATCAGCAGCGGCCAGATGGCGGTGGCCTACTTCATGGCGCACCAGTTCCGGACCGACGAGGCCGGCGCCATGCTGGGCTGGTGGCCGATCGAGAACCGGGGCGAACTCGCGGTGGTCTACTGCTTCCTGTTCCTCTTCATCGCGATGACCGGCGCCGGAAAGTGCAGCGTGGACGCACGTTCCTGATTCCGCTTCGACCGGGGTCCTGATCCCCGGTCAGTGCAGCGTTTCGCGCCGGCGCCGCCGCTCTTCTTCGTAGAAGCGCTCGAACCGCCGGCGCTGCTGCCGCCGGCGGAGGTCCGCCCAAAGCCGGCGGAATCCGAAGCGGAAGCCTCCGGGCGGAAGCAGCCGCTCCCGGCGCAGCAGCACGTACCCCGCGGCCAGCCCCCCCAGGTGGGCGATGTGGGAGATGCCGTCGCCCGTTGCCGAAATGGAACTCGCGAGGGCGATGAAGCCCAGCACCACCACCAGATGGCGGGCCTTCATCGGCAGCACCAGGAAGACGTAGACCCGGGCTTCGGGGAACAGCATGCCGAAGGCCAGCAGCAGACCGTAGATGGCTCCGGAGGCGCCGATGTGGTTCGCGTGGAAGAACGCTTCCAGCGGAATCAGGGTGAAGAGCCCCGCTCCCACGCCCGAGAGCAGGTAGTAGCGGGTGAACCGCCGGGCGCCCCAGAGCGCCTCGAGCTGGGACCCGAACAGGTAGAGCACCAGCATGTTCAGCAGCAGGTGCCAGAGGCCCCCGTGGAGGAACATGTAGGTGAAGAGGCGCCATACCTCGAAGCGGAAGACGGCCGGGGGAATCAGCCCGAAGATGGACGTCACCGTGGGCGCCAGCGCCTGGAGCAGGTAGACCCCGCCGGTGATGTAGATGAGGCGCTTCGTGGCGGGGGTCAGGGCGCCCCCGAATGCGGGCGCGGCCCCTCGCTGGAAAATCATCAGGAGACCCGGCGCGCCGCCGGCAGGACGATGTCCCGGAGGTAGCGCCCGGTCTGGGACTCAGGGACCTCGGCGACTTCTTCGGGGGTTCCGGCGGCCACGACCCGGCCTCCCGCGCCCCCCCCTTCGGGACCGAGATCGAGCACGTGGTCGGCGGTCTTGATGACGTCGAGGTTGTGTTCGATCACGACCACGGTGTTGCCCGCGCGGACCAGCCGGTGGAGGACCTGCAGCAGCCGGGAAATGTCGTCGAAATGAAGTCCGGTGGTCGGCTCGTCGAGAATGTAGAGCGTGTCGCCGGTGGCGCGCTTCGCCAGCTCCCGCGACAGCTTCACCCGCTGCGCCTCGCCCCCGGAAAGGGTCGGTGAGGGTTGCCCGAGACGGATGTATCCGAGCCCGACGTCGAGCAGCGTGTGGAGGATCCGCGCGATCCCCGGCTGGGCGCGGAACACCTCCACCGCTTCCCGCACGCTGAGGTCGAGGACCTCGGCGATGGAGAGCCCCTGATAGCGAACGGTCAGCGTCTGGTCGTTGAACCGGCGGCCGCCGCACACCTCGCAGGCGACGAAGACATCGGCGAGAAAGTGCATCTCGACCCGGATCACCCCGTCGCCGGAGCAGTGCTCGCAGCGGCCGCCGGCGACGTTGAAGGAGAACCGCCCCGGCTTGTAGCCGGCGGCCCGCGACGCCGGGAGCGCCGCGAAGAGCTGGCGAATGCCGTCGAACACCTTGGTGTAGGTCGCCGGGTTCGAACGGGGGGTCCGTCCGATGGGGGACTGGTCGATATCCACGACGCGGTTGACCTGATCGAGCCCTTCGATGCGGCGGTGGGCGCCCACCGGCTTCTCCGAACGGTGGAGCGCCCGGGCCACCGCCCGGTAGAGCACCTCGTAGACCAGCGTGCTCTTCCCGGCCCCGGACACGCCGGTCACGGCGATGAAGGTTCCCAGCGGAATCGCCGCATCCACATTTTTCAGGTTGTTGGCGCGGGCGCCGCGGATCCAGAGGCGCTTCGCACTCCGGCGGCGTTCCTCCGGGACCGGGATTTCCAGTTCCCCGGCGAGGTAGCGCCCGGTCAGCGACTCCCGGCAGCCTCGGATCGCCTCCGGGGACCCCTCGGCCACCACTTCGCCCCCGTAGATGCCGGCGCCGGGTCCGAAGTCCACGACGTGGTCGGCGGCTTCGATCGTCTCCCGATCGTGTTCCACCACGACGACGGTGTTGCCCACGTCCCGCAGCCGCCGCAGCGCCGCGAGCAGCCGGCCGCCGTCGCGGGGGTGGAGTCCGATGGACGGTTCGTCGAGGATGTAGATCACCCCGGTGAGCTCGGAGCCGATCTGGCTCGCCAGGCGGATCCGCTGCGACTCCCCGCCGGAAAGGCTCGGAGCCAGGCGCGCGAGCGAGAGGTAGCCGAGCCCCACGTCGGTCAGGAAGCGGAGGCGGTTGCCGATCTCCTTGAGCAGCTCGGCGCCGATCACGAACGCCGCTCCCTCCAGGCGCAGGCTTTCGACGAAGGCCAGGGCCTCGTCGATCGCCAGCGCCGAGAGCTCGGCGATCGTCCGCCCGCCCACGCGCACCGCGAGCGCCTCCGGCCGAAGGCGGCTGCCCCCGCAGGCGCGGCAGGTGCGGGTCGAGAAGAAGCGGCCGTAGTAGCGGCGCGCCCGCCCGGAGTGGGTGTCCCGCATCCGCCGGCGGAGCTGGTTCATCACGCCTTCCCAGGCGGCATGGCGGACGCCCCGCTGCCAGGGCACCCGAACCCACTTCGGCTTCCGGTCGCGCCCCTCTCCCCAGAGCAGGATCCGCTGCTTCGCCGGGGTCAGCTTCCGGAAGGGCCGGTTCAGATCGATCCGGAAGTGCTCGCCGGCGGCCCGCACGACCGCGGACTCCCAGGAGTCCTTCTCCGCGATCGCGCCCCAGGGGGCCACGGCGCCGCCGTTCACGCTCAGCCAGGGGTCCGGCACGACGAGGTCCTCGTCCACTTCGGCGCGGCCGCCGAGGCCGTTGCATTTCTCGCACATGCCCTGGGGGCTGTTGAAGGAAAACAGTTGCGGGATGAGGTCCGGGAACCCGATCCCGCACGCGGGGCATCCGTTCTTTTCCGAGAAGACCCGGTCCTCCCAGGTCGGCGTCCCTCCGTCCTCCGGGCGGGTTTCCACGCTGGCCAGAAGGATCCCGTCCCCCTCCCGGAGCGCCGTTTCCACCGAGTCGGTGGCCCGCTCCCGCCAATCCTCGTCCACCGGGTCCCGCCGCATCAGCCGGTCCACCACGATCTCGATCGTGTGCTTCTTCCGCTTGTCGAGCGCCTCCACCTCCTCGACCAGCCGGATGCTCCCGTCGATCCGCGCCCGCGAGAAGCCCCGGCGGAGGATGGACTCCAGCACCCCCCGGAACTCGCCCTTCCGGTTCTGGAGGACCGGCGCGAGCAGCACGAAGCGGGCGCCCGCCGGGAGGGCGGCCAGTTCGTCCACGATTTCCTGCGCGCTCTGCGGGCGGACCGGCCGTTCGCACCGGGGGCAGTGGGCCTCGCCTGCCCGGGCGAAGAGCACCCGCAGATAGTCGCTGATCTCGGTGATCGTCCCCACCGTGGAGCGGGGGTTGTGGCTCGAGGACTTCTGGTCGACCGAGATCGTCGGCGAGAGCCCCTGAATGGTGTCGTAAAGAGGCTTGTCCATCTGCCCGAGGAACTGTCGGGCGTAGCTGGAGAGCGACTCCACGTAGCGTCGCTGTCCTTCGGCGTAGAGGGTGTCGAGCGCCAGCGACGACTTCCCCGACCCCGAGACCCCGCTCAGGACGACGAGGCGCTTCTTCGGAATCCGAACCGTGATGTTCTTGAGATTGTGTTGCCGGGCGCCCCGCACCACGATGTGGTCGGGCTCCATCGGACGCTGGAAGTCTAGGCGAGCCTCAGGTGGGGGCGGCGGAGGCGATCCGGTTGTGTCGCGGCTCGGGCCGCACCGGTTGCGGGCGGCCGGTTCTCCGTAGAATTCAGGGGCGAAAGGCGGCGAACCACCCATGCACAGCGACTCCGCTCTCGGCTACGACCGGCCCCTCTTCATCCAGCCGTTCGACCACCGGGGGAGCTTCACGAAGAAGTTCTTCGGGTTCTCCGGAGATCCGAAGATCAGCCCCGGCGACGATGCCTTCGCTTCGATCTCCGAGGCGAAATCCCTTATCTACCGGGGCCTGCTCCAGGCGATCGAGGACGGACTGGACCGCCGCCAGGTCGGCATTCTGGTCGACAGCCAGTTCGGGAGCCAGGTGCTCACCGACGCCGCCGGCCGGGGCATCCCCCGCGCGGTCTGCATCGAGCGGTCGGGGCAGCCGACCTTCGACTTCGAGTACGGGCCCGGGTGGGTGAACCACATTCGCTTTGCCCGGCCGGACATCGTCAAGGTGCTGGTGCGACTCCATCCTGACGACGACGTCGCGACGAACGTCGAACAGCTCACGCGGCTGAAGCTCGTCTCCGACTACCTGCACGGCCCGGAGCGGCGGCTCTTCATGTTCGAGCTGCTGGTGCCGGCCACGACGGATGCGGATCGGGAGGCGGGAGCCGCTTACGACAGCGAGATCCGGCCCGGACACATGGTGCGGGCCATCCGCCAGATCCAGGACTTCGGCGTGGAGCCGGACATCTGGAAGATCGAGGGCGTGGACCGTCGGGAGGACGCCGCCCGGATTGCGGCGGTGATTCGTCGGCGTCCGGAGCGGGCGCGGGTGGGCGCGATCGTGCTTGGGCGTGGTTCGGACGCGGTCCAGGTCCACGCATGGCTGCGGGTCGCGGCGCCGGTGGACGGGTTCATCGGCTTCGCGGTGGGGCGCACGAACTTCAGCGCCGCCCTTGCCGACTGGCTTGCGGGCCGCATCGAGGACGCCGCCGCCATCCGTCAGATCGCCGACAACTATCGAGGCTGCGTGGACGCCTTCCGCTCCGCCCGGTAGAGCCGCGCCGTAACGGCCGCACACCGCAGCACTCGCCGGAAGGACTCGTCCAGAACCTGTTCCTGACCAACGAACAGGCGGCCGCGCGCCTGTAGGCGCGCACTGCCGCGATCCGTTCTCGAACCCCCATGGAGCGCCGGCCCCATGGAGCGCCGGCCGCATGGAGCGCCGGCCGCATGGAGCGCCGGCCCCATGGAGCGCCGGCGTCCTCGCCGGCCTGCGCCGCACCGCCGGCGCCTCGGCAGAAGGGCGACCCGTCGGAGAGCGCCCACGCGGCGCTCTCGCCGTGCGCCTCCCTCGCCGGCTCGGAGCGCAGGTCGGTGAGGACAGGTCCCCCTACCGGGAGATCTCGCGCGATCCCTTGGGCGGGGGCGCCCCGGGGGCGGCGGCGACAAGGGCGGCGGCGCGGTGGATGGTCTCCTCGAGGGTCCAGTCGCTGGTGTCGAGGTGATGGGCGTCGGCGGCGCGCCGCAGCGGGGCGGCGGCGCGGCCGGAATCCGTCCGGTCGCGGCGGCGCATCTCGGCGGCGACCGCGCCGACATCCCGGTCCCCCTCGTCCACCGAGCGCCGCGCCGCCCGCACCTCGGGTCGGGCGTCGAGGAAAATCTTGACCGGGGCGTCGGGGAACACCACGGTGCCGATGTCCCGTCCCTCCATGACGCCGCCGCCTGAGCCGGCCCGACGCCACTGCCCGACGAGGACCTCGCGCAGTTCGGGATGGACGGCCACGCGGGAGGCGCCCCGGGAAACCTCCGGCGCCCGCACCGCCCGCGACACTTCCTCGCCGTCGAGGTAGACCCCTCCTGCCGGGTCCAGCACCACCCGGTAGGCCAGCCCCCGCACCTCGGGCCCGTCGTCGAGGTTCACCCCCGCCCGCATCCCCGCGAGGGCCACCGCCCGCACCGACGCCCCGGTGTTGAACCAGGGGAGACCGAAGCGCTCCGCCAACCCCCTGGCGACCGAGGATTTGCCCGATCCCGCCGGGCCGTCCACCGCCACCACGAACGCCGGCGTCACCCCGGAAGCCGTCCCGCGCCCCCGCGCCCCCGGCTCCGTGGTTGTCGCCGGAACGACCGGTCCGCCATCCCGAATCGCCGCCGTCGCCTTCTTCCGTCCGGTCGCCAGACGGATCGCCTCGCGCAGCCGTTCCACCTCCGCCGGCGCCAGCCTGCGCCAGCGGCCCGGGGCCAGCCCGGTGTCCACCAGGCTCCCGATCCGGGTGCGGTGAAGCTCCAGCACCGGATGCCCCAGGACGCTCAGCACCCGGCGGATCTCCCGGTTCCTGCCCCCGCGCAGGGTGACCATGAGCCGGGAGCGCCGCTTCGCCTCCGAGCGGTGGGGGAAGCGGGTCAGGACCTCGGCCCGGTCAAGGCGGAGGTGCTGCCCGTCCACCCGGATGCCGCGGCAGGCGCGGTCCAGCACCTTCTCCTCCGGTAGGCCCCGCACCGTCGCCAGGTACACCTTGGGCAGCCGGAAGCGGGGGTGGGTGACGCGGTAGGCGAGCTCGCCGTCGTCGGTGAGCAGGATCAGTCCCGAGCTGTTGCCGTCGAGGCGGCCCACCGGGACGAGCGAGCGGAAGCCGGCCGGCACCAGATCCATCACCGTCGGGCGCCGCTTCGGATCGGACCGGGTCGTGAGGCAGCCGATCGGTTTGTTGAGGATGACGTAGCGCCGGGGCCGCTGCCGGGGGCGCAGCCGCTGGCCGTCCACCCGGATCTCGCTGACCTGCGGATCGGCCTTGACTCCCGGCCGACGCACGACCTGGCCGTCGATCTTCACCCGGCCCTCCGCGATCAGCCGCTCCGCAGCGCGGCGGGACGCGATGCCGGCGGCGGCGATGACCTTCTGAAGTCGCTCGGCTGCCATGTTCAGGCGTCCTCCCCCGGCTGCGGCGCCGCGTCCCGCTCGGTTCCCCCCGCGGCGGACGCTTCGAGACCCGGGATGACCTGCGCCGCTGCGTCCGGACCTTCGACCTCGGAGAGCTCGGGCAGATCGTCGAGGGCGGAGAGCCCGAACCGGTCCAGGAAGGCGGGGGTGGTGCCGTAGAGGAGAGGTCGGCCGACGACGCGCTTCCGGCCGCGGATCCGGATGAGGCGGCGTTGCAGCAGGGTGGCGACCACCCCCTGCGAGCGCACGCCGCGGAGCGCGTTCAGCTCCGGCACGGTGATCGGCTGGCGGTAGGCGATCACCGACAAGGCCTCCAGCGCGGCCTCGGAGAGGCGCCGATCGCCCTTCGGGGACAGCAGCCGCTCGATGGCGCCGCGAAACGCCGGCGCCGTGGTGAGCTGGAAGCCGCCGGCGATGCGGGCGAGGCGGAGGCCCGAGGCGTCCCGGCCCCGCCGCTGCTCCAGTCGCCGGATCGCCTGACGGATTCCGGCCGGCTCGACCTCGAGCGCGGCCGCGAGCCGCTGCAGCGAAACCGGAACGCCGGAGGAAAAGAGGAGCGCTTCCACCCCGGCGGCCAGCCGGTCGGCGTCGGAACCGGCCCGGCCGTCAGGTCCCGCTTTTGCGCCGTCCGGCGTCCAGATCCGGAGCGCCGGCGCCGGCGCGTCCTCGGAGGGCACGGACTCAGCTGGCCAGGCCGGCCGCGCCAGCCGGCTTCCCCTCCACCTCGATGGGGGCGAAGATCTGCTCCTGGAAGACCGCGATCCGCCCCCGTCGGACCAGTTCGAGCACCGCCAGGAAGGCTGCGACCAGCTCCGCGCGCTCCGCCGCGCCGTCGAGCAGCTCGGCGACGAGGTCCTCCAGGAGGCAGCGCCTTCCCGGCGCCAGGGCGCGGTCCATCCGCTGGATCAGCCGCCGCAGGGAAACCCGCCGCTCGGGGACCGGGACCGGGGGCCGGGAGCGGGCGCGCTCCACCACCCGGCGGAACGCCTCCACCACGTCCACGAGGTCCACGCCCGCGAAGGGGCGTGCCGCCGCCGGCGCGGCGTCGTCCGTGCTGATCGGCGGGGTCGGGAGCGGGCGCACCCAGACGTCACGCCGTTCCTCCAGCCGCTTCCGCAGCGCGCCCACCGCTCCCCGGTAGAGCGCGATTTCCGCGAGCCGCGCCTCCAGTTGAGCCAGCGATTCGTCGAGGGCAGCGGCCTCGCTGGGGGCGAGTTCCGGCAGCATCCGCCGCGCCTTGAGCCGCAGGAGGGCGGTCGCCAGCTTGACGAACTCCGACTCCGCCCGCAGGTCGGCCTCCCCGATCGCCTCCAGCAGGTCGAGGAACTGCCCGGTGATCGCCGAGACCTCGAGTTCCAGCGGGTCGGCGCTTCCGCGGCGGACCCGGCGGAGCAGCGCCTCCAGCGGCCCGTCGAAGGCGCGCCGGGGATCGGCGCCGCGGTCGCCGAAACGGAGGTGGAAGTCTGCGGCCGTGCCGGCCGTTTCGGAGAGGTAGAGCCGGGCCCTCATCCGGAGGGCAGCCGGACCGCCTCGCGCACCCGCTCCATCGTCGCCGCGGCGGCTTCGGCGGCCTGCGCGCGGCCGGCCGCGAGCACGTCCCGCACATCGTCGGGCCGCGCGGCGAACTCCTTCCGCCGCTCGGCGATCGGGGCGAGCTCTTCCACCAGGTGGTCGGCGAGGGCGCCCTTGCACTGGATGCAGCCGATTCCCGCCGAGCGGCAGCCTGCCGAGGCCCAGCTTCGGGTCGCCTCGTCGGAAAAGATGCGGTGCAGATCGAAGACCGGGCACTTGGCGGGATCGCCCGGATCCTTGAGCCGTTTCCGGGCCGGGTCGGTCATCATCGTCCGCAGCCGGGAGCGGATCACTTTCTCCTCCTCGGCGAGACCGATCACGTTCCGGTAGCTCTTGGACATTTTCCGTCCGTCCGTGCCGGGAAGCCGGGGCGAGGGGGTGAGGCGGACCTCCGGCTCGGTGAGCACATCGCCGAAGATGGCGTTGAAGCGCCGGGCGATTTCCCGGGTGAGCTCGATGTGCGGCTCCTGGTCCTCCCCGACCGGGACGACCGCGGCGTCATAAATGAGGATGTCCGCAGCCTGCAGCACCGGGTAGCCGAGGAAGCCGTAGGTGTGGAGATCCCGCTCGACGAGCTGCCTGATGATCTCCTTGTAGGTCGGAACCCGCTCGAGCCAGGGGATCGGAACCACCATCGAGAGCAGCAGGTGGAGCTCGGCGTGCTCCTTGACTTCCGACTGGACGAAAAGCGTGCAGCGATCGGGGTCGAGCCCGACCGCGAGCCAGTCGGTGGCGATCTCCAGCGTGCTGGCGGGCAGGCCGCTCGTGTCGCGATAGTCGGTGGTGAGTGCGTGCCAGTCCACGATGCAGTAGAACGCGTCGAACTCGTCCTGCATGGCGACCCAGTTGCGGTAGGCGCCCACCAGGTGGCCGAGGTGGGAACTGCCGGTGGGCCGCATCCCGGAGAGCAGCCGGCGGCGTTCGCCTCGGGCGACGGTCGCTTTCGGCGGGGTGGCCGGGCCGGTCTCGGACATGCGGGGCGATTCTAGGCGTGGGGAGGACTCTTTCGTGCGCTGGCCGTCATAGTGACATTTTCTGTGACATGTCTGCGCCACGATTGCTCCAGGCCCGGCACGGAGGGGCAGCAACATGACAGACAGAACCACCAATCACAGCGAACACACGGACGGCGGGGAAGCGTCAGGGGGAGAGCGCACCGGCTTCGTGAACCTCGAGCACGCTCCGGTGGGGAGGCCGATCACCCGACTTGGGATCTCGTTCTTCCCCATCTACCTGCCCGGCAACGAGCTTCCGCCCATCGCGACCGGAGGTGAAGCCGCGTGGGAGGTCGACGAGCTCGACCACGCCGAGGTGAGCGCGCTCCAGGTCCTGAACCGCAAGGAGATCCCCATCCTGCTGCTCGAGGGTCAGCAGTTTGTCGGCGGCAAGCAGAACCGGGTGATCAACGTCAACGTCCTGATTCCGGCCGCCGCCAGACTCCGGATCCCGGTCAGTTGCCTCGAGGCGGGACGCTGGGGTCGGAGGAGGGACTTCACCCACGCGAAGACGTTCAGCCCCCGGCAGGCGCGCCGCACCGTCGAGGAGTCGGTCGCGAGAAGAGTCATGGCGCCGGGCCGGTCGCCCCGGGACCGGAGGAGCGATCAGGGCGCCGTCTGGGCGCGGGTGGAGGAGCGCCTCGACGCCATGGGAGTCGCGGCCGCCGCCCCCACGTCCGCGATGGCCGCCGCCGAAGCGGTGTTTGAGCGGGACCGCCGGCGCGGCGATGCGGTGGAGGAGCTGAGCGGGCTCGGTCCGCTTCCAGGTCAATGCGGATTCGTGGTCACGCACGGACCCCGGGTCGTGGCCACCGAGATCTTTGGCGCGCCGGAGCTGCTCCGGGCCCACTGGTCGGCGCTGATCCGTTCCTATCTCATGGAGCCGCCCACGGCGCGGGGTCGGCCCTCAACGGACTACGTCCTGCGGGCGCTTTCCGGCATCACCCACGCCGTCTGCCGGGTGGAGCCGGGACTCGGCCTCGGCGAGGAGCGCCACGTCCGGAACCGGAAGGGCGTCGGCCAGGCGCTGCTCCTCGACGGCGCCACCGTGCGGGCCACCGTCCTCACCCGCTAGTTCAGGGCCGGCGGGGCGCGACGCACTGCGGCTCCATGGCTTCCCGGCACGCTGCCGCGGCAGTGTTCCGCAACTTGGCCCCCCCCCCCTGCACGAGCTCGGTAGGCTTTGTC
>JAAXGQ010000103.1 GCA_012271265.1 Vicinamibacteraceae bacterium | reverse complement strand
CGATCAGCCCCGGGTCGTCCGGGCGGATCGAAACGGCGGTCGCCGTAACCAGACCGAGATACCGCTTGGTCTTGGCGTCGTACCTGTCCGCGTAGGCGAACGTCTCGGTCTTCCACGCCATGCTCGCGATTCCGGCGCTGATCGCGTTGGCGAGCACCTCCGGGCCGGCCAGCCGGGGCAGTTCGAGCAGCTTCGCGAAGTGGTCCACGAGGTCCCGCACGGCGACGTGGTCTCCCTTCCAGAGCGGGACCTCGTCCATCCTCCGCCGCAGCAGGGTCGCCGCGTACTTCGGGATCAGCACGTCCTCGCGCACCGCGCGGGCGGCGGCGCGCTCGACGAGCGCGGCGGCGCCGCGGAGTCCAAACTCGTCCCAGGTGATGGCCGCTCCGGGGGCGCTCTTCCGGGGGACGAGCAGCCACTGATACGCCTCGGGCAGCCGGGAGAGCACTTCCCTTTTGGCGTCCGACCTCTGATCCCCCGCCTGCTTTTCCTGCGAAGGGGCAAGGTTCAGCCGGGTGCGTTCCCGGAGAATGGAATCCCACGCCAGAAACAGCCGCGCGGCTTCTTCAAGGTCCTGCCAGCGGGTCTGGTCGGCGGCGAGGAAGAGCAGCGCGTTCTGGAACTCCCGGGGCTGCTTTCCGCGCCGGGTCAGGATCTCTTCGGCCGCCGCCACCGCCGGGCTGGGCTGGCGTCCTCGTGCGTGGAGGTGTTCGCCGGAGAGGATCACCAGCCGGACCCGGCGCTGGTCCGGAACTTCGCCGGAGCTCTGGGGCGCCGGATGAACGCCGGCGAACGACCCTCGCTGACGAGCCGCCTCGCGAAGCCGCCGCTCGATCTCCAGATGGGCCTTGTCGGGCTCCCGGCGAAGATCCTCGGCGCGGTCGCGGGCCAGCTTGGCAACCGTGGGCTGAGTTCCATACCAGTAGCGGGACCCGTCCCGGTAGAGGTAGGTCGCGTCTTCGGTGAGCCGCCGCAGGGCATCGCCGTACACCGCCGGCTTCTCTCCCGGAAGCGCGGAGGCGAGCCGCACCCGGCGCGCTTCGATGCCGCGCTGGGCCGCCGTCTGCTTCGGGGCCGATCCGAGAAAGATCGAGCGGGCCACCCGGCTCGCGGCCCGCACTCTCCCGAAGGCGGCGTTTCGCTGATCCAGCCGCTCCGGGAGAGATCCGCTCCCCTCCACGTCGCCGTCGAGGATCGGACCCCAGGGGTCCCCGAGGTAGCGGGTGAGCTCGGAGCGCACCGGGCCGGGGTCGAGCGGGACCATCGAGGGCAGGATCAGCGGGCTGCGGTCTCCACCCTGCCAAAGCTCGTGGATCACCGCCGCCATGAGCCGCAGCACCCCCCGGGTCCGCTGGAAGCGGTGGAGAGTGGCCCAGTCCTCGTGGAGGCGGTCGAAGACCTCCGGGTGGATCGGATAGGCGGCTTCGATGCGCCGCCGGTAGGCGGTCTCGCCGCATTCGGCGGGGAAGAGGCCGCGCCCCTTCCGGTAGAACGCCACGAAGCGGCGCGCCGTCTGGTCCCGGTGCTTGTAGAGATGCCCCGGGATCGGTTGGAACAGCCGCCGGCGCACGATCTCGAAACCCTCTTCGGCCGAGGCCGGCTTCCACGAGGAGGCCACTCGACCGAGCACGTTGCGGAGCCGGTTCAGCGCCTGCCGCCCCCGGAGGCCGCCGACTTCCTCGTCGCTCGGCTCGGCAGAGCCCTCGCTCGAGGCCGGCAGGGAGATGACCAGCAGGCAGTTCCCCGCCGCCTTCACCGACTCGGTGAGGTTCTGGGCGAAGGAAAACTGGGTCTCGAAGGAACCGGCGGGAAGGTCCGATCGGTCGTGCAGCTGGCGGGCATAGGCCACCCATTCGTCCACCAGGATCAGGCAGGGGCCGTAGTCGCGGAGCAGCGTGCCGAGCGCGGCTCCCGGGTTCGTTCCGCGCTTGTCGTCGTTCTGGACGCGGCGGTAGGCGGCCTTCCCGCCCAGCTGCCAGGCGATCTCTCCCCACAGGGTCCGGACGTGGACGCCGTCCGGTTTGCGGACCGGGCTCCCCGGCGAAATCCGGTTCCCGACCAGGACCACGGAACGGACGCCGGCGGGAAGGCTCCCGATCCCCGCCTCGTGAAGCAGGTCCTCGACTCCGGGGAGCTCCGAGACGGGCGTCCCCGAGAAGAGGTGGTAGAGCGCCAGCATCGAGTGGGTCTTCCCGCCGCCGAAGTTCGTCTGGAGGTCCACCACCGGGTCGCCGCCCTCGCCGGAAAGCCGCCGCGCGGCATCGGTCAGGAGCGCCTTGAGGCCGGCCGTCAGGTGGGTGCGCTGGAAGAACTGCCGGGGGTCGCGGTATTCCTGGGCGGTCCGCTCCGGCTCCTGATGGACGGCGTGGAGATCGGCCGCGAACTCGGCCTGCTGGTAGCGGCCCCCGAAGACGTCCTCGTGAGGGGTGATCACCTCCCGCCAGGGGACGAGTCCCTCGACCGGTCCGGCCGGGTTGTCCTTGATCCGCTTCCGGCGGCGGCGTTCCCGGTCGCGGGAGCGCTCTTCGTAGCGCTGGCGCAGGAGCTCGTCCTTCATCTCGACCAGCTGGCCAGCCTGTCTTGCGGAGACGGCGCGGAGCAGGAGCTCGGCCTGGTCCAGCGCCCGGAAGGCCTCGTCGCCGGAAAAGGGCTGCTGGTGGGCCCAACGGTTCCGGGCTGTGGCGAGATCGAACACCAGGCTGCGCTCGGCCGGCCCGAGCGGGAACTCGAACACCTCGCGCCAAAGCCCCTTGATCACGTTCAGGAGCGCCGCTGCGTCCCAGCCTTCGGGAAAGCGCTTCCGCTGGCTCTCGTGTTGCGCGAACGCAGAGAGAACGTCGGGGCCGAGGCGCCGGTCCTTGATGCCGCTCTTCACCTCCCGGCCGATGAAGGGGGCGAGCCCCGCAGCGAGCAGGTCGAGCGCGCGGCCCACCTGGTCCCGGTTCGTCAGCGCCATGGTCTTTCCCTCTCCCTGGGGGCTCGGTGTTTCGGGGTCTCCTGTTTCGGGTGCGGCACGCTCGGGCGGAAGCTCAGCGCGGCTTCTCGAAGGTCTGCTGCTCCATCCCCACCGTGGGGTCTCGCGCCAGCCTCCGGAGGCGCGGCCACGCCTGAACCAGGTCGTTGTAGCGGCGGGCGTGGGCCGGCCACCTCTTCCGCTCCGAGAGGATGTAGAGCCGGTAGGCCAGCTCGCGGATCGGGTCCGCGGTCGTCCCGAGACGGCGGAGGAGGCCGGCGGCCCTGTCTTCGCCCTCATCGAGCCGCCGGCTCAGATGGTGGAGGGCCGCCCAGGCGCTCAGGCGCGACCCGGCGGCGGGGTCCCAGGTTGCCTCCAGTTCCTCGGGAAGGCAGAGCCGGACCTCGCCGCGGACCGAGTGCACGATGCCGGCCCGGGCGAGGCCTTCGAGGGTGGTGTTCTTGGCCTTGGAGAGGATGTCCGCTTCGCCGTAGGGGGCAGAGTCGAGGCCGTGCTGCTCGAACCAGGCGAGCGCCCAGCGGGTGGCGGCGTCGAGCTCCCCCTCCTGCTCCCGCAGCACCTCGTCGAGGACTTCGTTGATGAGTTCCAGCGCCTCCCGGACCGGGACAGACTCTCCCGAAGCGCGAACCACACGGGCGTAGCGGCTGTAAACCCGCATTCCCGGGCCGATGGCGGCCTGGGCGAGGTCCACCGGGGCGATGTTCCCGGACTGCAGCAGGCGGAGGGCGGGGGGGAGTTCGGTGCGGAGCGCGGCGACGAATTCCGGCCGCGACGCGAGCGGGGAGGCGGGGTCGCGGCGGCGGCAGACGAGAACGATGGACGAAGCCAGCGCATTCGTGCCCATCCCCACCATCCGGTTCTTCAGCTCGGTCCGCATCGGCATCGTGCCGGTGATCTGGAAGCCGGAGCGCATCACGGCGCCCAGGAAAGTCTCCCAGCCGGTGCTCGCGGCGCCGGTGCGGGTGGAGCGGGCCTGCTTGTAGGCGTAGTAGACGGTGGTCGGAAACGCCGGGTGGGTCTGTTCGGCCAGCCGGCCCATCGCTTGGGTCATGCCCTTCAGGAAGAACGCTTCTGCCTCCGCCTTTCCGCCGTGCCGGTACGGGGTGGCGACGAGTTCCTCGGCCTTCGGAACTGCCAGGGTGGCGAAGAGATCGGGGAAGACGGACTTCAGCGAGCGTCGCAGCCAGACGTAGAAGAAGTCGGAGAGATCGGCATAGCCCACGTTGTCGTAGTAGGGCGGATCGGTGGAAACGACCGCCCCATGCGCAGAACTTTGGCCTGTGGCGTCCAACTGGCTTGAGAGGGCCGGGCCACCGCACGGCAGTCTTCCTACGACGCGCGCGCACCACTCAGTGTTCTTGAGCCAGTTCCCGCTCGATGCCGAGAACGGATTGCCCTCTGCGAAGTCCCAGACCATCGGAATCGCCTGGCGTCCGAACGTGTTGCGCAGGGCTTCCATCTTCGGACTGCTGTCCCAGGAGCAGATGGTGGAACCTCTGTCCGCAGTTCGGTCGAGTGCCAACGCGAGATACAGGCCGACCGCCT
>JAAXGQ010000102.1 GCA_012271265.1 Vicinamibacteraceae bacterium | reverse complement strand
GAGGTTCGTGTACGCCTGCTGCCAGAACGGTTCGCGGGACTTGCCGAAGAGCTGGTTGATGAGCGACGCCACGCTGTACGCCATCGAGTAGGAGTCCAGCAGCGGATCGTCGAGCGGGTTCCACTGCCAGGCCCCCCCGAGCCCGATTTCGAGGTAGTCGCCCTCCCTACCGGCCTCGCCAAGGATGCTCCGGACCTGGTGGCAGAAATCCCCCTTCACTTCCAGCACGAGTGCGCCCGCGCGGCGATCCGCATCGTCGGCCTGCCACGAGAGCAGTTGCCGCGCGAACGGGTACATGCAGGCCGTCGTCTTGCCGGTGCCGACGGCCCCGACGACGAGCACGCCGGTGTAGAGTCCCCTCTCGGGGACGACGAGCCAGGAGGGCCGGTCGCTCTCCCGGGCAACGGTCGGGTGGTGCAGTTCCCCGACGACGAGCGACGGCGCGTCGTCCCTGGGCGAGTTGGGCCATGCGGGCAGCCTGCCCCGGTTCCGCCGCATCGCGAGCGGCTCCAGCCAGACCCGCGCGACCGAGCGCATCACGCTGCCCGCGAGCAGAACGGCCGCGCCGGGCGCCACGTAGTACCACGTGCGGATCGCCGCATGGATGCCCGGATCGTTCTGGGCGATCAGGTCGAGAAACTGGTTGCCGCCGATGGGCGGAAACGGCGCGAGGAACGCGCGCGCGACGACCGCCGCAACGGCCGCCCCGATGATGACGAGCGTCCACGGCTTCATCGGGCGGACACCCTTCCCGGAGGGATCTCTGGCGCTGGAGCGACCCGTCGAGGCGGGGGGCCGAAGTGTGAAAACACGCTCGGCCCTACGCCACACCGAGCCCTCGGCGAGGCGGGTCGCTCCAGCCACGGCCCCCGTGGCCCGTCCGGCGTCGGGCCGGCGGGCCGCGGGGCCGCAAGACGCCACCGCGCAGGCGGATGGACGGAAGGCCGCACGTGAATCGCCGGGGGCCGGATTTGTGAAACGACCCCCCACGTCGTTTTCACGCCGCGGTTCGGCATAGGACGCCGCCCGCTCATCGGTAGCGGACCCTTGCGAGGCGCTCGGTCCGCCATGCGGCCCCGCGGTCGATCGATCCGCGCCCGCCCCGCCGGCGCGCCTGCTCCTCCAGCACGACGCTGCGCTTCAGGGCGGCCTGGAGGCCGCCGAACTCCTCAAGGATATGGACCGCGCCCTTGAGGATCGCCCGCTCGATCCGGGCGAGTTCCTCGGCCGCCCCGGCCTCGGGATCGCCGGGACCGCCGGGCTGGGACCAGCCGCGCGTCACCCGCCGCGCCCGTTCGAGTTCCCGCGATGTGCGCGCGACGGCCACGACCTCGACCGACCGGGCGAGTCCTAGGAGCGCGCGCCAGAGCCCGCGGTGCGCCCTGCCCCACGAACGGAGAGCCGTCGAGGTGTCGTGGCCGGGATCGGCGTAGACGAACAGGGCGCGCGCCGAGTCGAGCGCGACCGGCAACTTCACGGGGAAGTAGCGACGGGTGGTGCGGGCGGCTCCCCGGTACACGCGCACGGGCAGCAGCGAGCGCTCGATGCCGAGCGCCTCGAACGCCGACACCTTCTCCTGCTCCGTGGGAAGCCAGGGCAGGTCGGTGTGCTCGATCACGTAGTCGAGCGAGAGCAGGCGGCGCAGAAGCACCTCCGTTGAAGCGCCTCGGCGGTGGCGGATGTGCTCGGCTCCGAGCGCCCGGTAGACCGGGCGGGCGAAGATCCGGCCGACCCGGCCCATGCCGGCGACGCCGGGCTCCGTCTCCTCGCTCGCGACGCGCTCGGCGATCAGCCCATGGACGCCGCGCCGGACCTGTTCCGGATGCGCGTCCATGAACCGCGCCCACTGCGCGCGGGTGAACACGCCGCTGTGGAGGCACACCAGCGCGATCCACTCGGCCTTGCGGCCCGTCCACCCGAACCCTTCGAGCGCCTTCTCGCGCCCCTTGAGATGGGCGATCATCGCTCGCCTCCCGTCACGAGCGCCCGGTCGGCCCGCATGTAGGTGACGAGGAGCCCCATGGGGTTGTGGACGACCAACTCGGTCGGGATCGAGTCGAGGAACTCGAACCGGAGCGTGAGCGACCAGCGCTCGCGCCGCAGCTCCTGCTCGCCCCGCAGATGCACGAGGTCGAAGTCGGCGGTCGCGCCGTGCGGCGGCTCGGGCGCCGGGTGTATGCGGAGCACCACCTGCTCGACCTCGGTCTCGGTGTCGGCGGTTCCGGCCGCCACGCTCGCGACCTCCGCGCCGTCCCGCTGGAACGCGGCGTTCGCGAGGTCGGTCGAGAGGAACCGGAGGCTCCGCGTCCATTGCTCCTGCGCCGTGGCCCGCCGCCGCGAGTGGAAGTCGTGGACGAACCGGTTCAGGAAGTATTTCGTCGTCGAATCGAGCGGGTCCGCTTGGGCCGTCGCGGCTTCGTAGGCCAGCGCCTCGGCGCGGCCCACCTCGTCCACCCGGATGACGATGGGCTTGGGCGGCTCCGCGCCCGCGATCCTGAGCAGCACGAAGACGCCGAGCACGATGCTCGCCGAAAGGAAGATCAGGATCGTCCGGAGCTTCCGGTTCGCCTGCACCGCCTCGCCCCAGATCTCCGCGTACTCGCGGCCGGCGTCACGGTCTGGTTTCATCATCGGATCTCCTTGGTGCTCAGACGGGGGGCTTGGCGGGAGCGGCGGCCTTGCCCGCTCCCTGCATGACGAGGGCGACGAACCCGGACCCGGCGGAGCCGGAGCCGGACACGAGCATCGAGGCGAGTTCGCCGACCTTGAGCCCGGCCATGAGGCCGGAGACGACGAGCGGCATGAGGACGACGGCCCAGAGCCAGAGTTCGAACGGGTCCGCCGTGCCGGTGCCCATCAGGGCATCGGCGTAGGTCGTGATGTAGCCCATGCCGACGCCCATGAAGACCCGCAGGATG
>JAAXGQ010000014.1:477-22081 GCA_012271265.1 Vicinamibacteraceae bacterium | reverse complement strand
GACGCTCAACGGAGGGAGTGGGATTCGAACCCACGTGTCCTTTCGGACGCCGGTTTTCAAGACCGGTGCATTGAACCGCTCTGCCATCCCTCCCGAGCCGAAAAGATGGTGTCGAGCACGATCGGTCTCAAGCTCTCGCCAGTGCCCCGCTAGTGCCGGAACAGCCTCCTGCCCATGAACACCATCGCAATTCCGTGCTCGTCGGCGGCCTGGATCACCTCCGCGTCGCGGATCGAGCCACCGGGCTGAATGATCGACCGCACCCCGGCCTCGGCGGCCGCGTCGACCCCGTCACGAAATGGGAAAAAGGCATCCGAAGCGAGGGTGCAGCCATTCAACTCCGAACCCAGACCCGCTTCGCGGGCCTTCTGCACCGCCAGGCGGGACGAATCGACGCGGCTCATCTGCCCCGCGCCGATGCCGACGGTCGCGCGCCACCGCGCCAGCAGAATCGCGTTCGACTTCACGCCCCCGACGGCGGCCCACGCGAAGGACAGATCCTTGCGCTCCGCCACCGTGGGCTGGCGCCCGCTGACAACCCGCCAGCTTGTCGTGTCGATGCCGTAGAACGGCGGATCCGGCAACGACTGGAACAGCACGCCTCCGTACACCGAACGGAAGGACCGCGCACCCGCCTGACCCGCCGCGCGCGCCAGGAAGCGGGCAGCCGAGCGAACGGCGTCGTCCAGCGCACTCCAACGCTCGTCGCCGACGGGTTCCGCCGGGTGGGTGTCGGTCGAACCCGGAAGTCGCAGCAGCCGAATGTTCTTCTTCGCGCACAACACCCCCAGCGCCTCGTCCGTGAAACCGGGCGCGACCACGCACTCCACGAACATTCCGCCGATCCCCTCGGCGGTCTCGAGGTCCACGGGGCGATTCATTGCGATCACCGAACCGAACGCCGACACGGGGTCGGTGGCCCGCGCCCGCTCGAACGCCGCCGCCAGCGTGGGGCGCATTGCGAGTCCACAAGGTGTGGTGTGCTTGACGATACAAACCGCCGGATCGACGGAAAACGCAAAGGGCGCAAGGCTGAGCAGAGCACCGTCGAGATCGAGCAGATTATTGTACGACAGCGACTTGCCATGTAATTGCTCAAGTTCTGCTATACCTTGGCCGCCGCGTGTCGCCGCCGCGTAGAATGCCGCGTCCTGGCCTGGGTTCTCGCCGTAGCGGAGAAGGGCGCGCCTCTCCAGCTCCAGCGTGACCCGTTCGGCCATGCCGCCGCCCGTTTCCTTACGCGCGCCGCCGCCCTCCACCAAACCCTCCAGGTACTCCGCGATCGCCTGGTCGTATGTCGAGATCTCGCGGAACACCTTGGCCGCGAGCCTCCGGCGCAACGCCGTCGACGCCGATGCCGCGTCCGCGGAATGTGTCGACACGACAGCCTGCAGCACTGCCTCGTAGTCGGCGGGATCCACCACCACCCACACGTCGCGGTGGTTCTTGGCGGCGGCGCGGATCAGGGTGGGACCGCCGATGTCGACGTTCTCCATGGCCAGCGCGGGCGTAACGTCCGGTGCCGCAATCGTCTGGCGGAAGGGATAGAGATTGACCGCGACCAGGTCGATGGGGCCGTAGCCCTGCCGCTCGAGCTCGGTCGTGTCCGCCGGATGCCCACGGCGCGCAAGCAGGCCGGCGTGGATGGCGGGATGCAGCGTCTTCACGCGTCCGTCCATCATCTCGGGGTGCCCGGTGACGACTGAGATCTCCGTGACCGGGACCCCGGCCCCGGCCAGCACCCGCGCCGTCCCCCCGGTCGACAACACCTCCCATCCCTGGTCCGACAGGGCCCGGCCGAGCATGACGACGCCCGTCTTGTCCGACACGCTCAGCAACGCCCTACGCCTGGCCACGCGCACCCCCGAAGCCCCCGGTGATCGCCTCTCGCAACTCTGTTCCGCGCGCTGCGTCGTCGGTGCCGAACCATTCAAAAGACGGCGGCGCCCCGCGGCCGGGCCATCCTCCGGCGACCGCCCGCGCCAGCGCATCCGCCGCCGCCGGATACAGTGCGTGCTCAGCCTCGAGCACGCGGGCGGCCAAGGTGTCGGCGGTGTCGCCGGGGCGAACGGGCACGGGCCACTGCGCGAGGATCCGACCCTCGTCATAGCGCTCGTTCACGAAGTGAATCGTGGGTCCCGAGAGCGTCGCGCCGGAACCAAGGACGGCCTCGTGGACATGGCGCCCGTACATCCCTCTGCCGCCGAACGCCGGGAGCAGCGCCGGATGAATGTTCAGGATCCTGTCCCGGTAGGTCCGGCAAACCGCGGCCGGGAGTAGCTTGAGGAAGCCGGCCAGCAACACCCCTTCGGCTCGATGGCGCCGCAGGAGACGCAGGACTTCCCCGCCGACCGCCCGGCCCGGTCCGCTGAAGTCGACCCGGTACACCGCCAGCCCCTTGCCGCGGGCCCGTTCCTCGGCGGCACACGACCGGTCGGCAACCAGCACCTCGATTCGGTAGGCCGCCCCCTCGTCCGCGTGGTCGAGCAGTGCCTGCATGTTGGTCCCCGATCCCGAGGCGAGGACTGCGAACGGGACGGTCATCGCGCGGCTTTCCTCCCGTGCGCCGCGCCGCTCAAACGAAATCGCCCCCGTAGACGGGGACCAGGAAGGGGTTGGTGCGCTGTTCGTGCCCCACGGTCGTCTCGGGGCCGTGCCCCGTGTAGAGGCGCGTCTCGGGCGGCAGCCTGAGCACGGTCCGGTGGATCGAATCGATGAGGGTCCGGTAGTCGCCGCCGGGAAGGTCGGTCCGGCCGATCGACCCGAGGAAGATCACGTCGCCGACGATCGCCACCGGCTCGTCGGTGGAGACGAAGATGACGTGCCCCGGCGCGTGCCCGGGCGCGAACACGACCTCGAAGCCGGATCCGCCGAAGGTAAGCTTCTCGCCGGGCGTCAACTCCAGGTCGGGGGGAGGCTGCGGTTCGAACGGAACGCCGAAAGCCGCGGCCTGGGACCAGATGTTGTCGTAGAGAACGCGGTCGGCGGGGTGCAGGTAAACGGGTGCGCCGGTGGTCTTTCTCGCCGCCGCGACCCCCTCGACGTGGTCGAGGTGGGCGTGCGTCAGCAGGATCGCAACGATCTCGAGCCCGCGCTCCTCCGCGGCGGCAAGCGCATCGGGCGTCGCGGCGCCGGGATCGATCAGGACGGCGGCGCGGCCATCGGCGCAGGCCACGAGCACTGTGTTCTGCATGAAGGCGCCGCCGGTAAAGGAGAGGATTTCGATCGTCGACCCGGCGCGGCTAGCAGTCCGTGGATGAAGCCGCCCGAGCACCGAGAGCGGCGAGGCGCCGGGCCGGCAAGGCGCGACGAAGGGCCGGTAGCAGCGCTACGGGCCCGAGGAGCAACGCAGAGAACGGCATTGACGGACCAATACGTAAAGTAAACATGACATTTTGTAAACTCTGATTTACAGCGTGAGGAGGTGAGGCCGAGCGTCCGATCCGGATGCATCGCCGTTCGAATGCCGGGGGGATTTTGTCCACGGGCGGCTAGACCGTAAACGAGCTCCCGCAGCCACAACCACCCGTGGCCTGCGGGTTCCTGAAGGAAAACCCCGAGCCCATCATCGAGGTCACGTAGTCGATCTCGATCCCTTCCAGGTACTGCGCGCTGAACGGGTCCACGAAGATCCGGATTCCGGACCTCTCGAGGATCTCGTCGTCGCCTTCCGGCGCCTCGTCTATATCCACTCCGTACTGAAAACCGGAGCATCCGCCGGGAAGGACCGAGACCCGCAACCCGGCGTCGGGGCTCTCACCGAACTCGCTGAGGAAGCCCTTGACCTTGCTGGCAGCCTGGGGGGTGAGTGTCAGTTCCATCGAATCCATCCTGGACTTCCATATCCTGGGCAACAGCTGTGCAAACAGCCGAAAGCCAAAGCTATTTGAGCCGCCAAACGGGGTCAACGCGCCCGGCAGGTCGTGGATGCGCATGCCTCCAGACGTCGGATCAGGTCCGCGGCGGCGGCAAGATCGTCCACGACACGAAATTCGTCGTCCAGACCGGCGGCGTGCATCGTCCCATGTCCCGTGCGCACGAGGATCCCCGTCCCGCCGAGCCCTCGCGCCGGAAGCACGTCGCTGCGCTTGTCACCGATGAAGTATGAGTTGGAGAGTTCGAGGTCCAGGTCGCGGGCGGCTCTTCTGTACATGACCGGGCTTGGCTTGCGGCAGGTCCTGCGGGGATCGCCGCCTGGGCCGTCCGGGCAGAAGTACGTCGCGTCGACAACCGTCTCCGCACGGGCGAGCTGGCGCTCGGTCTCGGCGGCGACGCGCCGATAGTCGGCCAGCGTGTAGAGCCCCCGGCCGATCCCCGACTGGTTGGTCACCACCACGAGCGCAAACCCCAGCTCCCGCATCTTCTGGAGCGCCGCGGGGGCTCCGGGGATCAGCGCGACATCCGCCGGATCGGCGACGTAGTGCCGGTCCTCGATGATCGTTCCGTCGCGGTCGGCGAAGACGGCTCGGCGCGGCATCAGGGTACCGACGCGGCGAGCGAAGCGAGCGCGGCCGCGACCACCGCGTCCTCCTCGGGCGCGATCGTCCTCAGGTCGAGAAGCAGGCGACCCCTTCGCCGCCGCGCGATCACCGGAGGGTCGTGGGCGCGCAACCGGGCCAGCCACTCCTCCGCCCGCTCGCCCGCGCCCAGCGAGATCGCGGCGGTGGGAATCCGCGCATCGGGGAAGGCGCCGCCCCCCACGAGCGAGTCCGCGGCGACCACCTCGGCGCGAAGCGCACGCCTCAGCCCGGCTCCCCTTCTCCCCACCGCGGCGAGCACGGCATCTGCCCGGCGCTCCAGTCGCCTGCCCGCCGTCCCGATCATGCGTAGCGCCGGGATCCGCTCCCGGGCGCGTTCCGGATCCCGGTACAACGACAACGTCGCCTCGAGCCCGGCCAGCGTGACCTTGTCGCTGCGAAGCGCCCGGCAAAGCGGGTGCGATTTCGCCCGCGCCACGCCCGCCGCCGTCCCCGCCAGCACGCCGGCCTGCGCCCCGCCGAGCAGCTTGTCCCCCGAGAAGGCCACCAGGTCCACGCCGGCCGCGATGCTCTCGGCGGGCGTGGGCTCGTACGGCAGCCCGAGCGCCGCGCTGTCCACCAGCAGCCCCGACCCCAGGTCGTGGATCACGGGGACGCCGTGCGCTGCCCCCAGCTCGACGAGTTCGGCCAGCTCCGCTTCTTCCGTGAACCCCGACATCGAGAAGTTGGAGCGGTGCACCTTGAGGATCGCTGCGACGTCTCCGCGCTCGGTCGCGCGCCTGTAGTCCGCGCGCCGGGTACGGTTGGTCGTGCCCACGGTCACCAGCCGCGCCCCGGCCGCCTCCACCACCTCCGGGATGCGGAAGCCACCCCCGATCTCGACCAGCTCCCCATGGGAGACCGCCACCCCCCGCCCCGCGGCGAAGGCCGTGAGCGCGAGCGCGACCGCGCCGGCGTTGTTGTTGACGACCACCGCGTCTTCGGCGCCGGTGAGTTCCCGCACCAGCTCCACGCAGTGGTGGTAGCGCGACCCCCGCTCCCCGGTGCGCAGGTCGAACTCGACGTTGCCGTAGCCCGCGGCCGCGGCCATCGCGCGGCGCGCCTCGGCCGCGAGCGGGGCGCGGCCCAGGTTCGTGTGCAGCACGACGCCCGTCGCGTTGACCACCCGGCGCAATGACGGCGAGGACGCGTGGGCCACTTCGGTGCGAACCGACGCTGCGAATCCTTCGTCGGTATCGGGGACCTGCCGCCGTCCCGCACGCATCTCATCGAGCACGGCGCGCAGCCGCCCGGTGATCCAGCTTTGGCCGTGAGCCGCGATCAGGTCGCGGCACCAGGGGCGCTCCAGGAGGCGGTCGACGCTCGGGATCGAACGGCGGGGGTCGGTCGCGCCCACCGGTGCTCAGCGCTCCCGGGCCGGGGCGCGCACCACCAGCCGCCGTCGGGAACGGTCGGGCGGCGACAGGACCGCGCGCGGCCGCGACGAGCCTACGAAGGGGGGCGGAAGGGCCATGGTCGCGTCGGGTCCCACTCGCGTGGTGTCGGGTCCGGCCCGGGTGGTGTCCGGCCCGGCAGTGGTCGTGTCAGGTCCGGTCTGCGTGGTGTCGGGACCTGCCTGCGTCGTGTCGATCTGCACCGAATCGCCCACCTGAGCCGAGTCTCCGGCCTGCAGCGAGTCGCCCACCGCCAGCGAGTCGCCCACCGCCAGGGAATCACCCGCGACCAGGGTACTGTCCGCCGTTGTCGTGTCGGGCGGAGGCAGCTCCCAGACCACCACCGCGGTGCCCCCGCCGGCCGCCACGCCCCCGATGTTGACTACCCCGGACACCGACGCCTCGTATGGTACGCCCCTGACCAGAGACTCGTCGAGCACCCCGGTCAGGGTCTGAGTGGGCAAGAACTCTCCGGACAGGCCGACGGGTGCGAGAGACGCCTGAGCCGTGTCCGGCTGCTCATCCTCCTCCTCGGCGGGCGGCAACTCGCCGAGCTGCGCGAGCGAATCGATCATCGCCTCCTCCTCCGCCCGGGCGATCGAGTCGGCCACCTCCCGGTTTCGCCGTTCGTATTCGTGGCCATGGTAGAAACGGATGGCGATGGTGTCCTTGCCCGGAGGCACGGTCACCGTGTCGGCGAATGCGGCCTGGGCGGAATCACCGGGCACGACGCCAAGCGAGTCCCCCGCCGCGGCACCGCTGTCGCCGGGCTGTTCCGGGGCTTCGGCGGACGGCGGGTCCTGCGCGGCCGCGGCGTCTCCCGGCTCCGCGATCGCCGTGGTGTCGTCCGGCGCTTCCGAACCGGCACTGCCCGCCGCCGCTACCGTCGCCGAATCGGTGAGCCGCGCCAGCACGAGCTGCCCGTTGAAGACGACGCCGGGCATGTCCGGCTCGAGGTAGTCGTCGAACTCGAAGCTCAGGGTGACCGAGTCCTGGACCTCGACGCGGGCCAGCCGCGCCGGCGTCGTGTCAGGCTCGATCAGCGTGAGGATCGTGAACGTGGTGTCGGGCGAGCCGTCGAACGCGCCTGCGGAGAACGCCGACTGGGGTTCGAACTCGCCCACTGCCCCGTCGCGGTCCCGGTCTTCCCATGCGATCACCTGGAACGGTTCCCCGGGCACGTAACGCATCGAGAAGACCCCGTCGGGGCCGCTCAGGTTCCAATGCGCCAGGGTGTCGCCCTCGCCGCCGAACCGCGCCTCGACACGGGCGTCGGGCACCGCCTGCCCGGTGATCCGATCCTCGACCATTCCGGCCACCACGTTGGGGACGAACTCCCCTCCCGTCGACAGCACCAGGTCGAACGGGTCGCGCAACGTGTTGCTGAACATGTCGTTGATCACCGGAAGCACCGTCACCCGGTAGAGGCGCCCCGGCGCAAGTCCCTCCTGGGCCTCGATGGTAATGCCGTCACGGCCGTGGCGGACGCGCGCGGCCCCGAGTGACGGCGAGATCACCACGGCGTTGTTCAGCTGCCCGGCCGAGGGGCGCTCGCTGATCCGTTCGTTGAAGCGGAAGAAGAACTCGCGGACGCCGGGCTCGACGGCGGCGAAGGTGTCTGGGATCGTCTCGATCACGACGGGCGGCACCCGGTCCTCGGGGCCGCCGGGGGGAGCCTCCGGCCGGGCGCAGGCGGCCGCAAGGGCAAGGAGAATCAGGCCGCATCGCCCGGTCACGACGCACATCCTGCCAAGAATGTCAACTTCTCCTGTATTTTTGTAAACTTCACTTTACATGTGTGGAGCTTCTCACGCTCGCGTTCCACGACCGCAAGGGGTGCACGAGTGACGAAGTTCTCGTTGGCGAGCTTGGCCTCGAGTCCGCGCAACCGGCCCTCCAGTCGCGCGGCTTCGCGCGCCAGCCGCTCGCGCTCCCGTTCCAGGTCGATGACGTCCGCGAGAGGCATGAAGAGCTCGGTGCCGTCGCGCAGCACGGCGCTCGCGCCGATGGTGCCGGGTGCGGGCCGGGCCGTATCCACGCGTCCGATGCGGGCCAGGCGCCGCAGCACCTCGCCGCGCCCGTCGAGCAGGACCGTCCCCTCGCCGCCGGACGCATGAAGCACGACTTCGCGCCCTTCGCCGACACCGTACTCCTTCCTCATCGCCCTCACGTTCACAACCAGATCACGCAGCCAGTCGAAGCGGGCCTCGGCGTCCGTGTCCATCAGGTCGCCGGACGGCACGGGCCACCGCGCGACGATGCAGGGGGTGTCGCGGTCGCCGGAGCCGGGCAGGAGTCGCCAGAGCTCCTCCGTGACGAACGGCACCATGGGGTGCAGCAGCCGGCAGACCGTGCCCAGGACGTGCACCAGGACCGCACGGGCCGCGTCGCGCCCGGGACCCCCGGGCCGCAGCCGGTGTTTGACGCACTCCAGGTACCAGTCCGCGAATTCGCCGCGGAAGAAGTCCCGCAGCACCTCGGCCGCGCCGTGGATCCGGAAGGCCTCGAGCTCCTCGCCCGTGCGCCTGACCGCGTATTGGCGGCGCGAGAGGATCCAGCGGTCCTCGAGGGCAAGGTCGTCCCGCACACCGGCGAGGGACGGAACCGGGTCGTCCCCGAGGCTCATGAGGGCGAAGCGTCCGGCGTTCCAGAGCTTGTTGACGAAGTTGCGCCCGGGAGAAAACGCGGCTTCGAGGTCCTGGGGGTCGAGCCGAATGTCGGCGCCCACCCCGGCGTTGGCGATGAGGGTGAACCGCAGCGCGTCGGCGCCGTAGAGCTCCACCACCTCGAGGGGGTCGATGCCGTTGCCCAGCGACTTGGACATCTTGCGGCCCTGGATGTCGCGCACCGTGCCGTGCAGGTAGACCCGCCGGAAGGGCTCGGCACCCATGGCGTGGTAGCCCGACATGATCATGCGCGCGACCCAGAAGAAGAGGATTTCGGGCGCGGTCGACAGCGTATGGCCAGGGTAGAAGGCCTTCAGGTCGCGGGTCTCATCGGGCCATCCGAAGACCGAAAACGGCCAGAGCCACGACGAGAACCACGTGTCGAGGACGTCCGCGTCCTGTTCCAGCGCGGCGCTTCCGCACTCGGTGCAGGCGTCGGGATCCTCGCGGCAGGCCATCACCGCCCCGCAGCGCGAGCAGTACCACACCGGGATGCGGTGTCCCCACCACAGCTGCCGCGAGATGCACCAGTCGCGGATGTTCTCCATCCAGTGTTCGTAGACGCGGGTCCAGCGGTCGGGCACGAAGGTTATCGTGCCGTCGCGGGATGCCTGCAGCGCCGGGCGGGCGAGCGGTTCCATGCGGACGAACCACTGCTCGCTGAGGCGGGGCTCCACCACGGTGTCGCAGCGGTAGCAGCGCGGGATGGCGTGATGGTGGTCGTCGCATCCGGCCAGGAGTTCTTCGTCTCCGAGCGCGGCTACAACGGCCTTGCGCGCCTCCTCGCGGGTGAGTCCCCGGAAGCGGCCGGGCGCGTTCTCGTTCATGACGGCGCGCTCGTCCATGACGTTGAGGACCTCGAGGCCGGCGCGCGATGCGATGTCGAAGTCGTTGGGGTCGTGGGCCGGCGTCACCTTGACCATCCCCGTGCCGAATTCGGCGTCGACGTGCCGGTCGACGACCACGGGGATGGTGCGGCCGGTGAGCGGGAGTTCGACCGACGCGCCGACGAGGGAGCCGTAACGCGGGTCCGACGGGCTGACCGCGACGCCGGTGTCGCCGAGCATGGTCTCGGGGCGCGTGGTGGACACGGTGAGGTACCAGCGCCCATCGGGGAGCCGGTCGATGGCGGCGGCGCCGGCCCCGCGAGCTTCGGCGGCGGCGTTTTCATGGCCGGGCGAAAACGGGTAGCGCAGGCGCCAGAGCGACCCGCTCGACTCGGCGCCCTCGGCCTCCTCGTTGGAGAGCGCGGTCAGGCAGCGCGGACACCAGTTGATGATGTACTTGCCGCGATAGATCAGCCCGTCCTCGTAGAGGCGCACGAAGATATCGCGCACGGCGCGCGACAGCCCCGCATCAAGGGTGAACCGGGTGCGGTCCCAGTCGCAGCTGCATCCGATCGCCTTGAGCTGCGCCAGGATCAGGCCTCCGGTGTCGCGCACGTGCTGCCACACCCGCTCGACGAAGGCTTCCCTGCCCAGGTCGTGGCGCGTCCTGCCTTCGGCCGCGAGCCGCTTCTCGACCACGTTCTGGGTGGCGATGCCCGCGTGGTCGGTCCCCGGCACCCACAGCGTGACGCGACCCTGCATGCGGCGCCACCGGATGAGCACGTCCTGGATCGTGTTGTTGAGGCCGTGTCCCATGTGCAGCACGGCCGTCACGTTGGGCGGCGGAATCACGATCACGTAGGGGTCGCCACCCTGCTCCACCGCTTCGGCGGCGGCGCCGAAGTACCCGCCGTCCTCCCACATGCGGAGGATGCGGGACTCCACGGCACGCGGATCGAAGGTCTTGGGCAGTTCCCTTGCCCGGGGGCGTTCCGGAGTCAACGGAGGTTCTATCGCCGTCGGGACGCGCCGGTCGTATCGGGTTTGACCACCGGAGGGGCCTGTTCCTTCTCGGCCTCCTCGGCCGCCCTCCGGGCCTCGCGGCGGCGGCGCATGACTTCCATCCGTTCCTTCCAGCTCATCCTCACCGCCATGGCTCCGGCAGCGCGGTCGATGTCCGCCATGCGGAACGCCCAGTCGGCCCGGTCGCCGTTGTAGTCCGGTGGCGGCCCGAAGCCGAAGGGCAGCTGAATCTCGGTGTCGCCGAGGTGGATTCTGCCTGGCGAGACGCCCCACTTCCGTCCCTGGTCGTCCGTGTGAGTCCAGTCGAGCGACTGGGCCAGCCGTTCGGCCTCGGCAAAGGCCGAGTCGTTGGCCGCCTCGATCGCGGCCGCCAGCCGGAGCTCGAGCAGCTCGTGCGGCGTGGGCGCCAGGAGCTCGGGATCGACCGGTTGCCACAACCTGGGGTCTCCCTCGCCGACGCGCAGACGCTCACCGGGGGAAGGATACCGGCCCGGTATGTAGACTTCGAACTCCTCTTCCAGCGCAGGCGCGTCGGGGGTGATGTCGGGCTGGTCCGGGTCCTCGATCTCGACCGGATCACTGGGGTCTGCCACCTCGGCGTCCGGGATCTCGACGATCTGCACGGCACGCATCCCCGCGACCTCGCGCACTTCGGGCACGACCAGAATCCCCGGTTGTTCGGGACGGGTTCCACCCAGGAACGGGTAGAACAGAACCAGGAGCAGATGGGCAAGCGCGGAGAGGGCCAGGCCGGCGTACAGGGGCTGGCGGCTGGCCCGGCGGCGGTCACCGACTCCCGGCGTCCCGCGCTGCTGTGCTCCCAGTTGCATCATGTGACTACCTGTCAAGGCGCCGGCCCGCGGTTTATCCCGCGGGCGCCAGGGTGTCGCCTCCTTCGACCGGGTTGCTCACCGAGGAGCCGCACGAGAGCGACACCTCCACCACATCTCCGGCCGACAGCGGGCCCACCCCTTCGGGCGTCCCGGTAACAACGAGGTCTCCGGGCTCGAGAGTCATGACGTGCGAGATATGGCTGAGCAGGCGGTGCAGCGAGAAGACCATCTGCCTCGCGCTCGCCTGCTGCCGCACTTCTCCGTTAACGCGGGTGGTCACCGCGAGTTCGTCAGGTTCGACTTCCCCCACGTCGACGACGTTGCCCACGGGGCAGAAGGTATCGAGTCCCTTGGCGCGGGTCCACTGGCCGTCCCTGCGCTGCAGGTCGCGCGCGGTCACGTCGTTGACCGCCACGACCCCTCCCACGTAACCCCAGGCATCGGCTTCCGACACGCGCCGGCAGCGCCGCGAGATCACCAGTCCGATCTCGCCCTCGAAGTCGACGCGTCCCACGTCCGGAGGGCGCCGGATGGGATCGCCCGCGCCGATCACCGACGACGGCGGCTTGAGAAAGACCAGCGGTTCCTGCGGCACCGTGCCGCCCAACTCCGCCGCGTGGTCGGCATAGTTGCGTCCCACACAGACGATCTTGCCCGGCCGGGCGTTGGTCGCCGGTCCGGAGCTGCCGGAATCCTCGGCCATGGTCGTCTGGTTCTCTATTCGGCGCGGCGGGTGTGGATCGCGGTTCCCATGATCGCGCCGGTACCCGCGATGCCCAGGAAGCCGCTGATCACCGTCCACCAGAAGCCGACGTCGCCGTGGCCCCCCGACCAGCCGATCCACGCCGTCTGGAACGCGCGCGCGGCCAGTGCCAGCAGGAAGAATCCAGCGAGGAAACCGAGAGCCCTCTTCATTGTGTTCACCATGGGTTTCAGAATGATCCGGGCCGGGCGGGACGAAACTGGACCGGGGACCGGGGAAGTGCGCCCGACCACTACGAATCTACCGAGCGCGTGTCGGGGAGCAAGACGGGGGGCTACCCGCATCCCACCAGCGCCCCGGGAAACAGCGAACGCGACGCCCGGCCGGTCACGACGCCACTGGACCGTAGAACTCGACCACCTCTTCCCTGACCACCTCCCAGGGGCCCCTGACGAGCGGCATCGGGGGCAGCGCCTCGCGGATGACGCGCCCGTAGCTCCTGGTGAGCAGCCGGTCGTCGAGGAGCAGCACGGCTCCCCTGTCGGTCCGGGTCCGGATGAGACGTCCGATCCCCTGCTTGAGCCGCACCGCCGCGTCGGGCACCATGAATCCCCAGAAGGGGTTCTCCCCACGCGACGACATGGCCTCCACCCGCGCCTCGATGATCGGCTCGGTGGGCACGCGGAAGGGCAGCTTCTGGATGACGAGCGCGCGCAGCGGCCGCCCCGGAACGTCGACGCCCTCCCAGAACGAAGCGGTGCCGAGGAGCACGGCGGATCCCGAGCGGGTGAAGTCGCGCAGCAGCCGCGATCGGTCCGATTCTCCCTGAACGTAGAGGGGCCAGCGTCCCTCGGCGCCGCTGCGACGCAGGCTCCTGGCGACCGCCCGCAACGCGGAGAACGAGGTGAAGAGGGCAAAGAGACCGCCGTTGGTGATCCCGGCCACCTCGTGGATGATGCCGGCGGTGGCCTCGTTGTAGGCGGGGGAGGAAGCCGCACCGCCCGCGCGCGGCAGGCCGGTGGGCACGATCAGGCGACTCTGCCCGGCGTGATCGAACGGGGAGCCGAACACCGACTCGGCCACGGCGAGATCGTCCGGGGTGGCCCCGGCCGGGGCGGTGTCCCCCGGGGCGTTGTCGAGGAACATGTCGACCGGCTGGGCGGCGGCCCCGGAGGCCAGGCCGAGCCGGCGGCGCAGATAGGTGAAGTCTCCGTTGACCGCCATGGTCGCCGAGGTGAGGACGCCGGTCTCGACGTTGCCGAAGAGGTGCTCGGCGAGGACCGGGCCCAGGTCGACGGGGGCCGCGAGGAAGGCGAGGTTCTTCACCCTGCGCCGCCCCACGCGCCGCGTCTCGAGCCAGCGCACCATCGGCATCCCGCCGGGCTCCGGCAGGAGACAGAGCCGCAGCGCCCGTTCGGCGCGCCCCAGGCGGTTGCGGCAGGAACGCAGGTCGAGCAGACGACCCTGGAGCTCGGATCCGAGGTCCTCGCCCTCGCCCAGTCGCTCGACCAGCGTCTCGAGTTCGCGCTGCAGGTCTCCGAGTCGCAGGAGCACGGTTTCCAGCGTCTCGGAGACCCCCGGGTCGCTGCCGGGTTCGGGCGTCGCCGGGGCGTTGGGGCGCTCGGGCCGCCCGAGGCGAAGGCTGCCCCCGTCCGCGTTGGCGTCGGTCCATGGCTCGATGAGGTCGAAGAAGTCTTTGAAGGCATCGCGCAGGCGAGCCGCGAGGGGCCGCGTGCGCCGCTCGATTCGTTCGAGCTGGCGCCGGGCCGATATCGAAGTGCGGGCGGCCTTGAGCACCTCCTCGACCGAGGCGAGGATCCCCTTGCCGCCCCGGTCGAGCCGGGCCAGGGCCCGGTACATCGCGAGGCGCGTGGTCTCGGCGCCAAGCCGGGGCGTGGCCGCGTCCTCGAGGTGGTGCGCCTCGTCGAAGATGACGCGCTTGTAGGGGGGCAGAACGGCGCCGTCGCTGAAGTTCTCGGTGGCGATCCGAACGGACAGGTCGGAGAAGAAGAGCGCGTGGTTCACGATCACCACGTCGGCCGAGGCGCCGGCCCGGCGGGCACGCTGGTAGTGGCACTGCTGGAAGAAGGGACACTTGGCGCGCAGGCACGCATCGGTCTCGCTGCGGACTTCCTCCCACACCTCCCGGCCGGGGACGAAGGGCAGATCCCCGCGCGATCCGTCGTCGCTGGCGTCGGCCCATTCGACCAGCGCCTTCAGCTCCTCGGAGCGGTCGTCGGGAAAGAGGCTCGCCGACGACTCCGCCGCCAGCCGGGCGCGGCGAATCGAAATGTAGTTCCCCCTTCCCTTGATCAGCGCCCACTTGAGCCGCTCGCCGAGGATCCCGGCAACGATCTCGAGATCCTTGCGGACGAGCTGCTCCTGGAGATTGATGGTGTTGGTGGATACGATCGCGCGCTCGCCGTTACGCAAGGCCCAGCGGGCCGCGGGCAGCAAGTAGGCGAGTGACTTGCCCGTTCCGGTGCCCGCCTCGACCAGCCCGATCCCGCCCTCGTTGAAACGCTCCGCGACGAACCGGAGCATCCTGCGCTGCCCGCGCCGGTCCTCGTATCCCTCCAGCTCCGCCATCGGCCCCTCCGGGCCGAGCAGGCCCGACAGCGCGTCCAGATCCAGCGGCTCCCGGGTGCGCGGTTCCGGAGGCTCGACCACCACGTATATTCGGTCCGCCGCGTTGGTGACGATCGCGGTGCCGACTCCGCGCTCGTAGACGGCGGCAGCGACCGCGAGGTCCGCGTCGGAAGGCTCCAGTAGCCCCGAGGGGTGATTGTGGATCATCACCGAGCCCTCGCGGGCGCCCCTGGCTACGGCGAGCACGGCTGACCGGTTGCCCCGGGCCACAGCCCGCGGGCTGACGATCACCCGGGAACGCGTGACTTCGGCGAGGAAGGAGACCTCGCGGCCTCCGGCCCGGGTCACCTCGTCGCGAATGACACGGGCTGCCTCCGGCGCCAGCCGAAGGGGAAGCGAGGTCACGTCTTCAGCTTCTTCTTCTTCGCCGCGGGGAACAGCACGTTGTTGAGGATGAGCCGGTATCCCGGAGAGTTGGGATGCAGTTCCAGGTCCGTGGGAGGATCGCCGATCTGGTGCTCGGGGTCCTCGGGATCGTGGCCGCCGTAGTAGGTCCAGGTGCCCTCGCCGAGGTTCCCGTGGATGTACTTGGCCCACGCTCCCTCGATCCCGAGCTTGACCACGCCGGGCTTCAGCCGGCCGATGGCGAACGATGTCGTCAACCCGTAGAAGTCGGGGAGCACGGATTCGTGATTCTGCGTGAGCATGGCCGGAACGGGGTCGAACTTGGCCGAGAAGTCGAAGAGGCTGAACGCGCCCAGCTCCTTGCGCCAGGGGGTGTTGACCTGGTGGCCGTCTATGTCCGAAAACGAGTTCACCGACGGGGCCACCTGTATCTCGGCGTCCTGGAAGGCCATCGCCAGGTCCCAGTCCACCTTCGATCCCGCGTCGGGGTCCGGCGGCGTGCCGTCCGAGTACGCCGCGGCGATGTCGACGGACCCGGCCGCCAATGCCAGCTCCAGCGTTTCCGGCGCCGAACACATGGCAAAGAGGAATCCGCCGTTCTCGACATACTCCCGGATACTGCGGCTCACGGCCTTCTTGAGAGCGGGCACGTTCGCAAAGCCCAGGGCCTGCGCCGCCTCCTCGTTGCGGGCCACCTCCTCCTCCAGCCAGGGGGCTCCCGCATAGGTGATGTAGAACTTGGAGTACTGTCCGGTGAAGTCCTCGTGATGGAGGTGGAGCCACTCGTAGTCCTCCAGCCCACCGTGGACGACCTGGTCGTCCCATACCTGATCGTAGGGGATTTCGGCGTACTCGAGCGCCATCGTCACCGCGTCGTCCCACGGGGCGCTGTTGGGTGGCGTGTAGATCGCGATCTCGGTGGCCTTTTCGAGCACCACCGACTCCATGTTCGCCTGTGCGATGATCCCGCGGATCCTGGCCTCGTCGGCCACTCCTACGGGCTGGATGGTGACGCCCATGAGCGCCGCCCTCCGCCGCGTCCCCTCGGTGTCGGGGAGCAGAAACGAACCGCCCTGGAAGTTGAGCAGCCACTCCGCGCGGCCCTCCTGTTCCAACACCCGGTAGGTGAGCCCGTACGCCTTTAGGTGGTTGGCCTGGGTGCGGTCCATCGGGACGAGGAGCAGCTGCGCGGTCGTTCGCTCCGCGAATAGCGAGGTCGCCATGCCGAGCATTGCAACCGCGGTCAAGGCGCGAGCCAGTCGATTCCCGGCCGGTCTGCCGCAAGGAGCCTTTCTCGAACCGGTATCCCCCGCAGGGATCATGGCGAACCTCCCTCCTGAATCCTTCTCAGCTCGCGGCGCGCGCCGGGCGCCACGGGACTGTCGGGGCGGCCGACGATCAGCGCCTCGAGAATGCGCACCGCTTCGTCCCGGCCACCGGGTTCGGCGGCGACCGCTCGGGCGAGCCGCAATGCCGCTTCGGGAAACTCGCGGGCTTCCTGGTGTTCGGCGACGATGCGGCGACGAAAGATCGCGGCGATGTCGCCGAGGCCGGCCTGGTCCGCCGCGCGGGCCCCCAGCGCGAGGATGGGGGGACGGTCGGGTGCGGGAACCGAGTCGATGCGGTCCTGTACGGCCAGGACCCCCTGCTTCGGGTGGCCGCGATGACTTGCGATCGCCACCTCGGCGGCGAGCTGGCCGCCCGGCGGGGTGAGTTCGCTCAGCGCGAGGGTCAGCTCCAGCATCTCGGTCGCGTCGGTGGGCTCCAGTTCGGGGAGCGACGCCTGCAGCGAGGCGATCCCTTCCGGGAAGGCGCCGCCCTCCAGCAGAAGGAACGCACGTTCCAGCGCCGCACCCGGACCCTCGATGCCGCTCAGCACCTCCATCGCCTCCATGCGCATCCCGCGGCCGAGCAGGCGCGACGCCAGAGCGGCCGACAGCGCGTCCAGATCCGGCGATTCGGGGAACTCCTCCCGGTAGGCGGCGAGCGCGGACACCGCCCCTTCGGTGTCCTGCGATGCAACGCGGATGCGCAGTTCCTCGGTCCACGCGGTGCGCCTGCCCATCGAGCGGCCCGCGTGCGACTCCGTGATCCTGCGCATGGCCTCGAGTGCGGCGGTGGTGTCGCCCACGGCCAGCGCCGCCTCGGCAAGGCGCTCGTCGGTAGCCCGCGCCTCGCCGGGGTCGTCGGTGATCTCGCGGAGTTTCGCGTAGGCCCAGAGCGCACTCTCCTCACGTCCCAGGTCCTCGGCCTTGCGCGCGAAGCCGTTCAGGAATCCGCGGGACTCTCGCTCGCCGAGCCGCAGCAGCGCGGCCTGCATCAGCGCGACGGATTCGTCGCCCAGATCGGTGCGCAGCGCGAGTTCGGCGCCGGCC
The DNA here is from genome assembly GCA_012271265.1 of Vicinamibacteraceae bacterium. Classification (GTDB taxonomy): domain Bacteria; phylum Acidobacteriota; class Vicinamibacteria; order Marinacidobacterales; family Marinacidobacteraceae; genus JAAXGQ01. Next base: position 4,749 of record JAAXGQ010000014.1, on the reverse strand, counting down.
TCGAGGCGGGACACCGTCGTCGGCTCGGCCCCGAGCGCGGCCACGATCAGTACAGCGGCCTCGCCGGTCCCATCCCCGAGTTCCTCGATGCGGCGAAAGATCGCACCGCGCCTGGCCCGATCCCGTCCCAGGGCGCGCGCCCACGCCGCGGCCCCGAGCTCGATGCTTCCGACCGCCACATGCAGGTCACCCAGCTCGATGAGCAGCTGCGGAAGTTCGCCGTGCGCTTCCAGCCCCGCCTCGAGAAGCTCGGCCGCCCGGTCGGGGCCGAATGCATCGTGGAAGGCCCGGGCGCCCTCCAGGTACGGGTCGGACGAGGCCGGCTCGGCCTCGATCCATACACGCACGGCCTCCTCCAGTTCCGGGACGGCCCCGGTCTCGACGAGAACCTCCACCTTCAGCGCCCAAACGCGGCCCGCCGAAGGATTACGGCCCAGGAATGCGTCGAGAACGGGAAACAGCTCCGGCAACCGGTCTCCGGCGCGCAGGACCCGGTCCAGTGCGAAGACCGCCGATGAAGATCCGGGCTGAAGCCTGAGCAGCTCTCGCAGCGTGGCCTCGGCCGCTTCCAGGTCGCCTCGTGCTTCCTGTCCCAAAGCCTGGCGCAGCATGCGGTTCTCGAGCCGCGCGTCGGGCCGGGACTGCAAGGCGTCCAGCGGCTCCGCGATCGCGGAAAGCACGACCGACACCACGACAGTTGCCAGAACCCGCCGGATCACTGCCGCTCTCCGCCGACCGGCCCCGGATTTCCGGTGTTGAGCCGTTCGAAGTACCGGAGCACCAGCGCGCGCTGCGCGGGCGGAAGGGCCCGCAGCTGGGCCGCGCCCGGCAGTTCGAAGCGGAGCACGTCCAGGTCTCCCGCGCTCAGGGCCCTCACGCCTTCACGGGTGAAATCGCCTGGCTGCTCCGATTCACGCTCCTCCGACTCCTCGTCCCGCTCCAGCGTGCGGCCCGCATCGAGCAACCGATGGAAGAGCTGTTCCTGGCGCCGTAGCACCTCGGGATCGAGCCGGCCCTGCGCCAGCGCCTCGGCCAGGCGCCGCGCCTCCTCGGCGAACGCGGACAGGTCGCCGAGGGGGTCTGCTTCCTCCGCACCGTCTTCCGACATCTCGCCGAGCTCCTCCGCGACCTCTTCCTGGCGGCCGGCCACCTCCTCGATCTGCTCCTGCAGCGTCTCCCGGCCCAGCCGCATCGGGGTGAGCGAAGAGGCGTCCTGCATGATCTCGCCCTGTTGCTGGGCGAGTTGCTGGAGCTGCTGCATCATCTGCTCCGAGGCCGACGCCGAGCCCTGGGCCTGCCCCTGCTGACCCGAGGTCATGGCCATGCGGGCAACCTCGTTCAGCGTGCGCACCACCTGCTCGGCCTCCGCCATCGGCGAGGGGCCCTGAGAACGCGGGTTCTCCATCGCGGAGATGGTGGCGTCGAGCTGCTCCATCGCCTGACCGACCGCGGTAAGCAGATCCCGGGCTCCCGGGGCCATCATCTCGGTGCCCTCGGCGTAGTTTTCCACGAGGTTGCGGATTCCCTGCGCGATCGCAGCTTCGTCCGCCCGCATCTCGGCCAGCTCCGCGGCGTTGGCGCCCCGCATCTCGCTCCGCAGCTCCGACTGACGGCGTGCCAGCGTCAGCGCATCGGCGGCGGTCTGCCCCAGCGCCGCGCGGACGGCTTCCATCTGCTGCATCTGCATCTGCATCTGCGCCTGGCCCAGCTGCTGTGAGACCTCGGACAGATCGCCCGCGGCCTGCTGAGCCTGCTGGCCGGCACTCTGCTGCTGGCCCTGCTGGACCATCTGGGACGCCTGCTGCATCTGTTGCCGGGCCTGCGACAGCTGGCGCCTCGCTTCCTGGACGCCCGCCCCGGCGTCCATCTCACCGGCGTCGGCCAGCCGCTGCTGCAGCTCCTCGAGGTGCTGCTGGAGTGCCTGTGCCTGCGCTTCCAGCGCGGCCTGCTGCTCGGCCCGCAGCTCTTCGTCGCCACCCTCCATCATTGCCCTGGCGAGGATCTCCTGCTCATCGGCCAACTCCTGCGCCTCCTGCCCGGTGGCGCGGAAGTCCTGTTCGATGGCGGCGTCGCGGAACTGTTCCAGCGAGTCCTCCAGGCGCTGCCGCATCCGCTCCTGGTCGAGAGCCATCTGTTCCAGCGCCTCGCGAAGCTCGTCGGGATCCATCCCGGCGAGCTGGTCCTCCAGCTCCGAGATAGCGTCCTGCTGGTCCTCCGGCGCCACCTGGTCGAGCAGATGCTCCAGGTCCTCGATCGTCCGCTCCACGTCGGGGTCGGCGAGCCCCGCGTCCTTCAGCGCCTCGCGCAGTTCGGCGAGCTCGCCCTGCAGCGAGTCCACCGCCTGCATCATCTCCTCCTGCCGCTCCAGCGCCTGCGCAATCTCCTCCCGGTCGGCGAAGTCGGCCTGGTCCCGGCGGTTCGGGTTGCGCCCGCCCTGCGCCTGCAGGTCCCGCGCCTCCTCCTCGGCCTGGCGAGCCTCTTCGGCAAGCTCCTCCACGGCCTCGGCGGCGCGGCTCAACTCTTCCTCGGCGACCCGTCCGAGTTCCGTCGCGCCTCCGATCCAGAGCGCGTACTCCACGCTCTCCCGCGCCTGCTGCGACGGATGGTTGTCCACGGCCCTGGCCAGATACCGGATCGTGTCGCCCGGCGAGAGGTCCCACGACGAGACGTCGAGGACGGGTCGCACGATCGCTCCGGCCGATCCACCCAGCTCCACCCCGTGCACGACCGGTTCTCCGGCCTCTCCGAACGAGCTGACCCGCCGGACCACGATGTCCACCCGGGCGATCCCGTAGTCGTCCCGCGTCTGAATGACCAGCGGCTGGCGGAGATCGACCGGCATGATCGTGTCGGCGCCCGGATAGACGATCTCCACCGCGGGCGGCTGGTCGGGGATCAGGTCGACCAACAGCGGCTCCGGCGCCACCGCGGCTTCACCCCCGTGCCGGTCGCTGAACGTCCATGCGTAGGTGCCGCTCCGATCCGGGACCCAGCTGCCCTCGAAGCCGGTTCCCTGCACCGCGAGCGCCAGCACTGCGCGTCCCTCTTCGTCCAGCAACGCACCCGCCCCGATCCCCCGGCTCCCCTGGCCGCGCATCCGCAGGTGCGTGCCCGCCGGGATCGCCAGCGCCGGAATCTCGTTCTGGTACTCCGAGGGTGGCAGCCCCGTGTGCGGGGGGTGCGTCACCTCGACCGCGATCGTGCCGATAAAGAGGGGATCGACGGGAGTGAGCACATGGACCTCGCTGCGGGCTCCGTCCGGCGCCTCGATCCAGTAGCGCGTCCCGGCCGCCACCGGGGGCAGTTCCACCGAGCCCGATCCATCCACCAGCGCCAGCGCGTTCGTTTGGGTGACCTGCCCGGTCACGTCCCAGCGCAGCACCACGCTGTCACGCAACGGCGCGTGCGCCGTCACCTCGACGACCGCTCCGCGCGCCACCTCGACCGTACCCGGCTCCACGCTGATTGGAGGGAGCACCGGCTCGACCAGCACGGCAAGCGGGTGCAGCAGCCCACCCCAGGCGCCGAGCGTGCGCGCGGGCACCGACAGGAGCACCACCAGCACCGCCCCCGTCGCCGCGAGAAACGCCATCAGGCCCCGCCGCAGGCCGCTCCCCACCTGTCGGCCCAGCGCGCCCGAAAGCTTCCGGGGGTCCCCGGCTCCGGAGAGGCGGCTCCCCACCTGCTCCAGCGCCAGCTCCCGCAGCCCCGGCGATGTGCCGGGGGGCGCGAACCGCGACAGCTCGAGCCCACCCAGCACGGCGCCTTCGTCCAGCCCCGCCGTGCCGTCCATGGCGCGCGTGACCTGGTGTTCCGCACACCAGCGACGTCCCAGTCGCCGCCAATACCACACTCCCGCAGGCACGACCGCGAGGATTGTCGCCACCATCAGAAGGGGACCCGGGCTGCCCGCGCTCCACCCTTCACCCCCCGCAAACGCCGGCGCCAGCACGAGGAGGGCCAGAGCGGCAACGGCACACCACGCCGCCACCGTCAACCCCAGCGAACGAGCGAGGTAGCCTCGAACGCCCTCGACGGCGCGGCTGATCCGCTCGGCCGGGCTCACGAGACGCCCTGCATCAGCGCGTAGAGGAATATGTTGACGCCCATCCTGAGCGCGTCCTCTCTGACTTCGGGCGGGTCCTCGTGTACATCCGGATCTTCCCAGCCATCGCCCAGATCGGTCTCATAGGTGTAGACGACGACAAGCCGTCCCTGGTGGAATATACCAAATGCCTGCGGAGGCGCGCCGTCGTGCTCGTGGATCTTGGG
>JAAXGQ010000014.1:0-431 GCA_012271265.1 Vicinamibacteraceae bacterium | reverse complement strand
AAGCTCCCTGTCCGGGAAGACCCGGGCCATTTCCTGCCGGAACGACTCGTCCAGCCCGTAATTGTCGTCTGCGTGCAGGAAGCCACCCTCGAGGAGATATCGGCGCAGCGCGAGGCGTTCTTCCGCCGTAAAGCGGACATTGCCGTGACCGGTCATGTACAGGAACGGAAAGTCCCGCAGGGCCGGATCGGTGGGTCGGATCGCCACCTCCCTGTCGGCGGTGGGGATCCCGGTCCTGGCCTCGACCTCGGCCAGAAGGTTGGGCAACGAGGACGGGTTGGCGTACCAGTCGCCACCGCCCTCGTACTGGAGCCGCGCGATGGTGACCGGTCCGCTGCCCTGCGCAGAGGCGCTCGAAGCGGCAGTCGCCAGCGCGGCGGTGAGGAGTCCGGCGGCCATTGCGCGCCCGCTCACTCCCCCTCCCCCGGGGG
>JAAXGQ010000013.1:25187-55211 GCA_012271265.1 Vicinamibacteraceae bacterium | reverse complement strand
TCCCGGTGTGTTGGCCGGTGAGGAGGCCGGCGCTGCCGGTGCGTTGGCCGGCGAGGACGCCGGCGCTGCCGGTGCGGTGGCGGGTGGGGACGCCGGCGTTCGCGGTGTGTTGGCGGGTGGGGACACCGGCGCTCCCGGTGCGGTGCGGGTGGGGACGCCGGCGCTCCAGGACACCGGTGCTCCGGGGGGGTGGTGAGGTGGGCCCATCCGTGCGCCTGGGATCACCTCGGGGGTTCTCTAACGGTTCGGGGGTGTGGGTCGCAGGCGATCCAGGAAGGGGGCCACGTCGAGGAGGTCGATGTCGTCGCGCTTCCGCAGCTCGCGCAGGAACGGGCCCTTGTGGCCGGCGCCGTAGGTGAGCAGGAAGCGGACGCCCTCACCCCGGCGGTCGTCGAGGGCCTTCGCGATGTGCGCGTAGTGCGAGGCGTTGATCGCGTCCCAGCCGCCGGGCCCGAGGTCCCCGTCGAAGAGGCGGGCGTAGACCCGCATGCGCAGGTCGTACGCCTCGTCGTAGGCGTCGGTGTGGATCCAGCGCGGGTCGTCTTCGGCGCCGCCTGCGGCAAGCGCGGCTGCCGAGGCTGCCGAGGCTTCCTGGTACTCCGCCCATCGTTCTGCCCAGGCCGGGTCCTCGGCGGCATTCCGGAAGAAGGCGGCGCGGAAGTCGGCCATGGGTTCGGTCCAACCCGCCGTGGGGACGACCTCGAAGTCCATTGTGCGGGAGAGCGGGAAGAGCGTCTCCATGTATTCCGGAAAGCGGCGGACGCGAGGCTCGGCAACCATGCCCGAGGTCTCGAACTCGACCCGGGCGCGCTCCCAGCGATTCGGGGGAATCTCGGTCAGCCAGACGTCGGGGGCGATGGCCCGGACCAGCGCTTCGACGACCCCGAGGCTGAAGGACTCGCTGGTCTCGTGGCCGGAGTGGATCATGCCCATGACCACGACCTCGTTCCTGACGTTCCCCGGGGCCGCGGGCGGGGTGGGGGCGGTCGGGACGAGTTCCACCAGCGTGCCGGCGAGCTCCGTCGCGACGAAGACGCGTTCCCCGTCGGGGTGGACCCGGATCACGATGGGCTGGGCGCCCGCTTCGAGCGTCTGGACGACCGTGCGCGTCGCCAGGTCGACCGCCGAGACCCTCGCGCCGCCGGCGCCGATCGCGAGCGCGTGGCGGCCTGAATCGGCGACCGCGACCGAGAAGGGACGCGGCCCGACTCCCGGGACGCGCCCGGTCACCCGGAAGGAGGCGGTGTTCAGGAAGGCCAGCTCGTCGGAGCCGCCGCAGGCGACGACGTAGGTCGTCTGATCCGGGGTGAGCGCCCCGCCGGGCGGGCCGGGGCAGACCTCGACCTCGGCGTCCGTCTCGCGGTTCAGCAGGTCCAGGACCGAGACCGTGCCGGCGTCGAGGTTGGGGACGAACGCATGGGAGCCGTCCCACATGACGTCCGCCGGGTAGGGGCGGTCGCCGGTTGCGAGGGCATGCCTCGGGGCCCCGGTGGCGGCGTCGAGGACCCAGAGCCGGTCGGAGAACTCGGCGGTGATCCAGGCGTCGCCGTGAGCGGAAGCGGGGCTGAACAGGGACGGCCCCTCGCTGACGGTCCACGGCGGACCGGGTAGGGGGCGGCCGGAAGCGTCGAGCCGGAGGAGGGTGGAGCCCCGGAACTGGCTGACGATCCAGCCGTCTTCGACCGGAAAGAGATCGAGAGGGGTCTCTCCGGCCTCCCAGGTTGCCACGACTTCGCCGGCCATGAGATCCACCACGGCGATGCGCCCCTCCCCGCTGAGCGCCACGAAGGCCGTTGTCCCGTCGGGGTCGAACCGGATGCCGTGGGGGGCGGAGCCGACGGGGATGACGGCGCCGACGCGGAAGGGTCCGGGGGACTGGCTGCCACGGGCCGGGGAAATGGAGGCCAGGGCGCACACGGTCGCCGCGGCGACGACCAGTCGGTGGGGTGCGGAGGCGGCAAACAGGGGGATGCGGGGCATGCGGGAATTCTGTCGTCGCGCGCTCTCGGGCGCCTGATTCCGCGCGGCGGGAGGACGGACGCCCCGCAGACCTCAGGCCGCCGTCGGCGGCGGCCGGTCGGGCGCAAGGCGAGGCGCGATGCGGCCGGAGGAGCGCGCTGGAGCGCCGGTCCCATGGAGCGCCGGCGTCCTCGCCGGCCTGCGCCGCACCGTCCGAGGCGGAGATCGGCCTCCATCCGACGGCCATACGTGGCTACTTGCCGCACTCGTGCGTCGCTGACAAGGCGGAACGCAACGCAGAAGGCCGCTCCGCGGGAGGGCGGGCGGGCGGACCAAATGGGGCGCCGGCGGGAGTGGGGCGGTGGAGTACGATGCAGGGCGGGCGTCGGGATGTCGGGCGAGGGGATTTCCGGCTCCGGGGGCGCGGTGAGCGGTCGGTCCTACTGGGCGGACCACACGCGGGAGTTGCGGCGCGCGCTCCGGAAGGCCGTGCCGGGGGAGGTGCTGCGGGAGCTGCACCAGCGGCGCGCATGGGCGCATTTCCTGGTGCTCGCCTGGCAGCTGCTGCTGCTCTTCGGGGCCGGAATCGTGGCCTTCCGCGGCGGGAGCTGGATCTGGATTCCGGCTTCGGTGGTGGTCGGGCTGACCATCTTCAACTTCACGGTGATGCTTCACGAGGTGGTCCACGGGACCGTCTTTCGGTCCCGGCGACCCCGGGCCACGGAGTTCCTGCGTCACCTCTACGCCTTTCCCAGCGGGATTTCGGGCACCCAGTTCACCCGCTGGCACCTCGACCACCACGCGCAGCTCGGCGATCCCGAAGCGGACCCGAAGCGGCACTGGCTTTCTCCGAAGCGGAACGCCCGCTGGTTCAAGGCGCTCTACCTCACCCCCGCGCTCATTCCCATCTACTTCCGGGCCGCACGGTCGGAGACCGCGAGCTATCCGCCGGAGACCCGGCGGGCGATCCGCCGCGAGCGGACCCTCACCATCCTGGGCCACCTGGCCATCCTCGCCGGGCTGGCGATCGCCGGGGGGCCGTTCGCGGCGTTGAGGGCCTACCTGGTCCCGGTGCTGGTCGTGTTCCCGGTGGCTTTCACCGTGAACCGGCTCGGCCAGCACTACGACATCGTTCCGGAGAACCCCGCCCTCTGGGGCAGCGTGCTCCGCCCCTCACGGGTCCGTGACGTCGCCTTTCTCTGGTCCGCGTACCACCTGGAACACCACTACTTTCCCGGCGTCCCCTTCTACAACCTGCGAGCGCTCCACGTTCGCCTCCGTCCCTTCTTCGCGAAGGTCGGCGCCGGGGAGACGACCTACGCCCGGCTGCTGTGGAACTGGTTCGGCCGGAACCGGCCTCCACACGCGGACTGGCGCCGCGCCGCGGCCGTCCGGTGAAAGAATCCCGGCCATGACGACCGAGCGGATTCAGGGACTGGTGAAGTGGTACGACCGGGCCCGAGGCGAAGGCTTCGTCATGCGGCACGAGGGACCGGACGTGCACGTGCCCGGGGACGCCCTCGCGGACCCGGAGCCGGGGTATCTCCTCGAGGGCCAGGCCGTCGAGTTCGAGATCCTGGCCATCCCGGGCGGCTTCCGGGCCCGCGACCTGCGGGTCGTCGAGCCGGACCCGGAGCGCCTCAGCGGCAGGCGGCCTACTCGCTGACGGCTGCGATCGCTTCCGCGCGGTCGTTCGTGATCGTGATGATCTGGTTGAACCCGCTGATGCGGAACACCTCGAGGATCTCCATCTTCATGGAGCAGAGCACCAGCTTGCCTCCGCTCGCCCCGAGGCGCTTCGCGAGGAGCAGCAGCACCCGCATTCCGGTGCTGTTGATGTAGTCCAGATCGGAAAAATCCGCGACCAACCGGTTGACGGCTTCCGGGCCGACGATCCGGGACATGACCTCGCGCTCAAATTCGGCGCTCGTCCGGGTGTCGATCCGCCCGTCGAGCGACAGGACGCCAACGCCGTTGTCCACCTCGAAAGTGAGCGTCATGGGGACTCTCTCCTGGGGCTGCTTGCCCGGTATCTTGCCGTTCGCGCAGCGTCCAGCAAACGGGTGAGGGTGATGCGATTGCACTCACCGATGCGCTCGTACTCGGCGCTCGTCATGAGGGACTTCACAAGGAATACGCCGAGCCCGCCGATCTCTCGCTCTTCCAGGGGCAGGCTGATGTCCGGCGTGGGCGCTTCCACGAACGGATCGAATGATATCCCTTCGTGGTCGATCACGATGTGGATTCGATCGGCCAGCAGGCTGACTTCGACGCGGATGGTCGAGGGCCGCCCCTCGATGAGTCCGTAGCGAATCACGTTCGAGAGGAGTTCGTCGATCGAGAGTTCGACCCGGTACGCCTGCGTCTCGTCCACCGGAGCGACGAACTCCCGGACGCTGTCCGTGAGCGCGGCGAGTTGGTCGGAGTCCGGGTCGAGCTCGGCCCGAAGAGTGCTGCGCCTGCCGCCGCCTCCCCGATCGATGTCCAGCTTCAGGCCGCCGGCACTCATCGGCCCCTTGCCCCCGCGCCGGCCTCGCGCGCGGTGATGACGACGCTCACCTCGAGCGTCTGGTCGGCGAATCCGCGAAAGGTGCCCCGCGTCGGCGGGACATCCTGGTAGTCGCGGCCGACCGCCACGCGGATGTGATGCTTCGGTGCGACGGTGTTGTTCGTCGGATCGACGCCGACCCAGCCGATTCCCGGGAGGGAGCACTCCACCCAGGCGTGGCTGGCTGCTGCCATCACCTGCTCCTCTTCGTTGTCCGGAAACAGGTAGCCGGACACGTAACGCGCCGGGATGCCCCAGCCCCGCACGATCGCGAGCAGGACGTGGGAGAAGTCCTGGCAGACGCCCCGTCCCGTCTCGAGGGCCACGTCCATCGGCGACGTCACCGTGGTGGATCCGGGAGCAAAGGTCAGAGTCGCGTGGATGCGCGAAACGGCGTCATGCAGGGACGCCAGCGGGGTGGCGCCCTTTCCGATGCCGGCCCACTGGACGAAGGATTCGAGCGCCGGGCCGGGCCGGGTGAGGTCGGTGGGCTGCAGCAGGTGCCAGTTCCCGATCGGATCGAGCGACGCCAGGTCGTCCCAGGAGGGCTCGGCCCCGGTCTCCGCTTCCTCGGTCTGGTGATGGGCCACTTCGGACCGGGACGTGATCGTGAGGACATCGTGCTCGCTCGGCACGTCGAAGAAGTGACCGCGGTTCCCGAAAGGGTCCTCGAACCGGAAAAGCTCGGCGCCGGGATCGGTGGCGATCCCGAAGGACTCCAGGTGCTGGGACTCGTCGTTCACCGGCTGGAGGTAAAGAGTCAGAACCGCCTCGCGGACCGGGTTCGAGTAGCGGTAGCGCGTCGTGTGCTCGACCGTGTAGAGGTTCGCGCTCATGGAATCACCCGAAACGCAGAGCCTGGTCGGCGGAGTAGTAGATGTAGCGGGAATAGATCTCGGAGTGCAGATCGCGCGACAGCCGGCGGATCTCGTGAATGGTGTCGGTGATGTCTCCCGGCTGCTGGGGGCTGTAGGCGAGCAGGGAGCGCATCTGTCCGGCGAGCCGGTGCGGCATGCGGAGGGGGTGGCGGACGCCGCCGACGGGGTCCACCTGGGCGAGAGCACCGCTGATTTCGTCGGCGCAGAAGCGGAGGGTGTGGGGCGAGTGGGGCTCGAAGATCAGGAACGCCATCACCTGCCCGGGCTCGATCAGGGCGCTGTGGTACTTGCAGTAGGGCTCGAAGCTGGCGCAGTGGCGCAGCAGCAGCGCCCCGTCGAGGTCCTTGTCCTGCTTCTCGATGACGGGACGGTGCGCTTCCAGAATTCCCGCCGTGAGCTGGATGCGCTCCACGTAGCGCCCGAGGCGGATGAAGTCCCAGGGAAGCCCGTGACGCAGCGTGCTGTCGGTCACGCCCCAGAACTGGTTGATGCGGGCCGAGGTGCGCCGGAAGAAGTCCTGGGGCTGGGCGTTCCAGAAGGAAGCGAGATGTCGGTCGCGGAGGTCGAGCCAGGCGCGGTTCAGCTCGCCCCACATCTCGGAGGTGATCTCCTGGCGGGCTTGGCGGGCGTTCTCCCGGGCGGTGGCCCAGAGCCCGCGGATGGACGAGGGCGTGTCGGGGTCGAACGTCAGCAGGTCGGTCAGGGTGTAGGCGTCGGCGAGGAGCTCCCGGTCGTCCTGGAGCTCGAGCCACAGCTCCTCGCCGCCCGGTGGGGTGACAGAGAGACTCTGGAAGAGGCGCTGCCAGCCGGCCTTGACTTCCGGCTCGGGGCGGTCGGCGAGGGCGCCGAGCTGGACGCGCAGGCTGCGCGCCGTCTGATCGGCCCGCTCGAGATACCGACTCATCCAGTAGAGGTTGTCGGCGACCCGGGTCAGCATGACGCCTCAGCTCCCGTTCGGATCCACGATCCAGGCGTCCTTCGACCCACCGCCCTGGGACGAGTTCACGACCAGGCTCCCCTTCCGGAGCGCCACCCGGCAGAGCCCCCCGGGGACGATCTCGGTGTGGTCCGAGGTGAGGATGAAGGGGCGGAGATCCACGTGCCGGGGTTCAATCCGCGAGCCGACGAGGCAGGGCGCCCGCGAGAGCGCCAGCGTCGGCTGGGAGATGTAGTCGAGTGGATTCTCCTTGAGCACCTCGGCGAATTCGGCGCGTTCCTCCCGGGTTGCGTGCGGCCCCACCAGCATCCCGTAGCCACCGGATTCTCCGACCAGCTTCACCACCAGCTTGTCCAGGTTGGCCAGCGTGTAGGCGAGGCCCTCCGGCTCCCGGCAGAGCGTCGTGGGAACGTTCTGCAGCAACGGCTCCTCGTCCAGGTAGTAGCGGATGATGCGCGGCACGTAGGCGTAGACGCCCTTGTCGTCCGCCACGCCGGTGCCGGGCGCATTGGCGATGACCACCCGTCCGGCGCGATAGGCGTGGAAGAGTCCGGGAACTCCCAGGACCGAATCGGGCCGGAAGGCCAGCGGATCCATGAAATCGTCGTCGATCCGCCGGTAGATGACGTCCACCGCCCGAAGCCCGGCGGTGGTGCGCATGTAGACGCGCCGGTTGTGGACCAGCAGGTCCCGGCCCTCGACGAGTTCGATGCCCATCTGCCGCGCGAGAAACGCGTGCTCGTAGTAGGCGGAGTTGTAGACCCCGGGCGTGAGCAGGACGATGTTCGGGTCGGAGAGGTGGGGTGATGCGAGGGAGGCCAGCGTCGCCAGCAGGCGCTGGCTGTAGTCCTCGACGTCCCGGACCCGGGAGCGCCGGTAGAGCCGGGGCATGCTGCGCTTCAGCGCGTCGCGGCAGGCAAGCATGTAGCTGACCCCGGAAGGCACCCGGAGGTTGTCCTCGAGGACGGCGAAGCCGTCGTGGGTGCGGACCAGGTCGCTGCCGCACACCGAGACGTAGGCCCCGTGGGGCACCTCGAGGCCGCGCATCTCGTTCCGGTAGTGGCGGCTCCCGTAGATCATGTCGGCCGGCACCACGCCGTCCCTGAGGATCAGCCCCCGGTGGTAGACATCGTGGAGAAACAGGTTCAGCGCCTGGATGCGCTGCTCCAGCCCGCGCACGACCCGGTCCCAGTCGCTTCCGAGGACGATCCTCGGGATGCAGTCGATGGGGAAGGCCCGCTCGATCGCCTCCTCGTCCCCGTAGACGGTGAAGGTGATGCCCTCGTGGAGGAACGAGCGGGTCACCCGTTCCTGGATCCGCTGGAGTTCGTCCGGAGGCGTCTTCTGGAGGGTGTCGAAGACATCGCGGCAGTACGCCCGGGGCGTCCCGTCGCGCTCGAACATCTCGTCATGGAAGATGTCTTCGAAGTCGTAGCGGCGGAAAACGGCCCGGTGGCGTCGCCGCTCAGGGCTTGCCGGCGGGGGTCCGGCTGGCTGCGCGCTCATCGGGAATCCGGGAGCGGCAAGACGATTCGCGGGGGTGATGCGGGGGCGTCAGGCGGAGCGGGGCAGCCCGTTCCGGGCGACGTGCTCATAGACCTCGCAGAAGGTGTCCAGCTCGGCCATCGTGGTGTAGAGGTTCGGGGTGATCCGGAGGCCCTGAAACTCCGCGTGCATGATCGGGGTGACGATGATGTGGTGCTTCTCCCAGAAGTAGTCCCGAAGTCTCGGCGCCTCCACCGAAGTGAGATTGATATTGCCGATCGCGCAGCTGTGCGCGGGATTCCGGGAGGTGTGCAGCACGGTGTTCGGCAGCGCGTCGAGGCGGTCGGCCCAGGTGTTCTTCAGGTGGCGCAGCCGGGCTTCTTTCTGCCGGGCCCCGATGGTGTTGTGGAAGGTGATCGCCTCTCCGGTGGCGACGTAGGGCGCGGCCGGGTGGGTTCCGATCTCCTCGAACTTGCGGATATCGGCGTCCATGCGCTCCGGAGCCGGCATGAGGGGCCAGATGGACGGGATCCGGTCCCGCTTCACGTAGAGCATGCCGGTGCCCTTCGGGGCGAGCAGCCACTTGTGGAGGCTGGTCCCGAAGTAATCGCAGCCGATGTCTTCCTGACGGAAGTCGAACTGGGCGAACGAATGGGCGCCGTCCACCATCACCTCCACGCCCCGTTCGCGGGCCATGTCGCAGACCCCTTTAACCGGCAGGATCTGCCCGGTCAGGTTGATCTGGTGGGACATGAGGATCATCCGGGTCCGGTCGGTGATCGCGCTCCGGAAGCCTTCCACGATCTCTTCGTCGGTCTCGGCCGGCACCGGGACCTGGATGAACCGGATCTCGATCCCCTCACGCCGGGAGCGCTGACGCAGCGTGGTGATCATCCGGCCGTAATCCTGGGTCGTCGTGAGGACCTCGTCGCCGGACTGCAGCTCCATCCCCAGGAGGAGGATTTCCATGGCCTCCGAGGTGTTGCGGACGAGCGCCACCTCCTCCGGATCGCACCCGAACATCCGGGCGAGCCGCTGGCGGACGTTTTCCTTCCGGGGCTGGAGGAGCTGCCACATCGTGTAGACCGGCGCCTCTTCCTGCTGCCAGGTGTAACGCACGAACGCCTCGGTGACCATCCTCGGCGACGGGCAGACACCGCCGTTGTTGAGATTGATGATCGAACGGGAAACGCTGAACGCCTGCTGGATCTCGCTCCAGTAGCTCTCGTCCCGCGCCACCTCCTCCGGATCGCGGCCGGCCGTTTGCCGGGACGCCGCTTCCACGCGCCGGATGGTCTCCGGGCCGAACAGCGTGGTGACCAGCCCGGCCCCGCCCGCTCCTGCGGCCGAAGTAAGGAAACGCCTGCGCAACATGGTCGGGACCTGCCCTCCGCGATGAGCCGAAAATCGGCCAGAACCGAACGCCGTGGCGAATTTACCATTGTGCCTGGCCGGCCCCCGGCGCCTTGCGCCACCGGGACCGGACCGCCGCCTGACATCCTCCCGCCATGCTCGAAAGCCTCGCCGCCCTTCTGCGCCGGATTCCACCGGTCTTCGATTCCTCGGTGGGGCATCTGGTGATCTCGCTCGCCGTCCTGGTGGCGGCGTTCGGTTTCGCCCTGATCGTGGCCCTGGTGCTGCGCCGGGTGCTGACCCGGATCGGGCTCGGGCAACGCATCGCGGCGCGCATCCAGAGCGCGGTGCGCACGGTTCTCGGACGCGAGCGCGCCGCGAAGCACGACGTCGAACGGACGGCGGCGCGGATGCTGTTCTGGGGCGTTCTCATCCTGGCGCTCGCCGCGTTGGCCTCGGTCTTTGACTTCGGGACCGTGGGAGGCGTCTCCGGGGGCCTCCTCGATCGCGTCATGGGGCTCGCGGTCCAGCTCGGGCAGGCGATCCTGCTGCTCGTCGCGGCGTGGGCGCTCGCCGCCCTGCTTCGGCGAGCCGTCCGCGCCGCCCTCGACGCTGCCGGCGTGGACGAGCCCGACCGACGCGACCCGAAGGCAGCGCCGAGCGGGATCTCGCACTCGGTGCCCGAGGCCATCTACTGGATCGTCCTGCTGCTGTTCCTGCCCTCGCTGCTTTCGACGCTGGGGCTCTCGGGCGTTCTCCTGCCGGTGGAGACCGTCGTCGACGAGATCATTCTCTTCCTGCCCAACCTGCTGCTCGCGGTCATCATCTTTCTGGTCGGCTGGTTCGTCGCCCGGATCGCGCGGGCGGCGGTCACGAACCTCCTGGCCACGGTGGGCCTCGACCGGGCCTTCGACCGCCTTGGGGTGCGGCGGATGCTCGGCTCGCGCACGCCGTCGGCCCTCGCCGGCGGGCTGGTGTACGTGCTCATCCTCTTCCAGGTCATTCTGATCGGCCTGGACCGGATGAACCTGGATGTGATCACCGGGCCCGCGGCGGCGATGCTGGCGCGGGGGCTCGAGGCGCTGCCGCTCCTGCTGGTGGCCGCCGCTCTCCTCCTCACCGCCTACGTGGTCGGGCGGATCGTGGCGAACGTGGTGGGCGACCTGCTGCGGGAGGCCGGGTTCGACCACTTCCTGCATCGCATCGGTCTCACCGGGGCCTCGATGCGGGAGGAGTTCGCGCCCTCGAACATTGTCCGGGTCCTGATCCTGACCGTGATCGTGCTCTTCGCCTCGATCGAGGCGGCGAGCCACATCGGCTTCGACAAGGCGGCGGAGCTGCTGACCCGCCTCCTGGTCTTCGCCGGCCAGTTCCTGCTGGGGGTCGTGTTCCTCGGCTTCGGGGTCTTCCTGGCCAACCTCTCGGCGCGCGCGATCGCCGCGAGCTCGGTTCCGCAGGCGCGGCTGCTCTCGCTGGCCGCCCGGGCCGGCATCCTGCTGTTCACCACCGCCGTCGGGCTGCGGCAAATGGGGATCGCCAACGAGATCATCGAGCTGGCGTTCGGCATCGTCCTCGGCGCCGTCGCCGTCGCCTTTGCGGTGGCTTTCGGTCTCGGCGGCCGGGACGCCGCCGCCCGCCAGATCGGGCGCTGGCAGAGCTCCCTCCGGGCGCGCGCGGATCGGGAGTCGTGAGTCGGCCGGAACCGGCCGCCGGATTCCGCTGGCGCGGCCGGACGATTCGGCGCGCGGCGGTGATCGGCTCCGGGCAGATCGGGCCGGACATCGCCCTCCACCTGGTCAAGGTTCTCGCTCCGCACGGGGCGGAGGTGGTCATCCAGGACATCGCCGCCGCCGCGCTGGAGCGGGGGCGGGCGAAGATGTTCGCGAAGATCGCGAAGGGGGTCCGCTCCGGCGCCTTTCATCCCGAGCGGGCCGAGGCGATGCGCGGGGCCGCCCGGTTCACCACCGATCCCGGCGAGCTCGCGGGAGCGGACCTGATCGTCGAAGCCGCTTCGGAAGATCTGGGGGTGAAGCGGGCCATCTTCGCCTCGGCAGAGCGGGCGGTCGCGACGGACGCGCTCCTCCTGTCGAACTCCTCGCACCTGGAGCCGGATCGGATCTTTGCCGGTCTGGAGCGCCCGGAGCGGGCCGGGGTGGCCCACTACTTCTTTCCGGCGGAGCGGAATCCGGTGGTGGAGATCGTGGCGGACGGGCCGGCGCGCGGCATCGTCCCCTGGTTGCTGTCGTTCTATGAAGAGATCGGGAAGGTCCCGGTCGAGGCCCGCGCCCGCTTCGGCCATGCCCTGAACCCGATCTTCGAGGGGCTGTTTCTGGCCGCCGCGCTTGCGGTTGAAGAGGGGCTGGGCACGACCCGGGAGGTGGACGACGCGGCCCGCCGGGTGCTCCGCCTGGGCATCGGCCCGTTCACGGCGATGAACCTCACCGGGGGCAACCCGATCACCTACGAGGGGTTCGGAGAGATGCACGAGCGGCTGCATCCGTGGTTCCGGGTCCCGCGCCTGCTTGAGGAAGCCATGGCGGCGGGGGGAGCGACCGGTCGAACCTGGGATGTCCCCGCCCGGGGTGAAAGCGTGGACATGCCGGCGGAGCGGCGGGAGGCCATCGAAGAGCGGATCCTGGCCGCCTTCTGCGGGTTGGTGGGCTGGACGGCCGCCTCGAAGGCGATGACGCCGGAGGATCTGGACGTTTCCTGCTGTCTGGCGCTCGCGGTCCACCGCCCCTTCGGGCTGATGCGCAAGCTCGGATCGGACCGGGTGCGGGAGCTCACGGCGGACTACCGGGAGCGCGAGCCGGCGTTCTTCGGGCCCGACGAGTGGGAAGGGGAGCTGGATTCGTGGACCCGGGCGCCCATGTCCCGCATCGGCCGGCGCGACGTCCGGACCGGGGCCGGAGTGGGGGCAGGGGTCGTGGCGGTGCTGGTGATTCGCCGCCCGGAGGCGCTGGGGGCGCTCGATCAGGATCTCTGGGCGGAGCTCGACGGGCGATTCGCCGAGGCGGAGGCGGACGACGGGGTCGCCGCCGTCGTCGTGACCGGATTCGGGGTGAAGGCTTTCGCCGCCGGCGCTGATGTGCGCATGTTCACCTCGATCCGGTCAGCGGAGGAGGGGGCGGCGCTGTCGCGTGGCGCCCACCGGATCCTGGGCCGGATCGCTGCGTTCCCGAAACCGGTCGTCTGTGCGTTGAACGGGATGGCGGTCGGGGGCGGGAACGAGCTGGCGATGGCCTGCCACGCGCGCATCGGGAGGAAGGGGCTCAGGGTGCTGGCGATGCAGCCGGAGCCGAATCTGGGGATCCTGCCGGGCGCCGGCGGCACCCAGCGCCTGCCTCGGCTGATCGGCGTGGCCGCGGCCTGGGAGCCGCTTCGCACCGGGCGGCCGCTGGCGGCGGCGGAGGCGCTGGAGCTGGGGCTGGTCAGCGAGCTTGTCCCGGGGGAGGGACTCCTCGACCGGGCGGTGGCGCTGGCCGCGGCCGCCGCTTCGGGAGCGGAGGCGTTGCCAAAGGTCGCGGCCGGTCCGATATCGGCGCCGGCGCCCCTTCCCGAGGTGGACATCGGCCACCGCTCCCGGGCCGTGGACGCGCTCATCTGCCGCGCCATCCTCGAAGGCGCCCGAGGCGACCTCGCCTCGGGCCTGCGCCTCGAAACAGAGCTCTTCGGCCAGAACTGCGCCCTCGAGGACATGAAGATCGGCGTCCGCAACTTCCTCGAGAACGGCCCCGGCAGCCCCGCCCGCTTCGTCCACCGCTGAAACCGGGGAGCGCACGACACCTCGGCCCGGGAGAAGGCGGGCGCTCTACTGTGGGCGGGGGGCGCCGGTGGTGGTGAAGCGCCAGTCGCTGTAGCGGCGCTGGCCCTGGTAGAGACGGAAGCCGAGGTCGGTGCTGGTGCTGACGATGCCGAAGATGCCCGTGGGTGACGGGCCCTCGGCGGCTTCCCCGGCGTCGTCGGCGTCGTCGGCGTCGGGATCCTCCGGTTCTCCGGCGGCGGGGGGAGAAGAGGGTTCGTCCCCGACGCGGAGCAGGCGGAAGGGGCGGCCGGTCATGGGGTCAAGCCACACGCTCCGGAGATACCGCCCATCCACCAGTTCCTCGAGGGACTCGGGGAACACCCCCGGCCGCTCTTCCTGGAAGCGTTCGATCGCCCGGACCACCGCTTCGCCGCGAAAGACCAGCTCCGCCTCCCGCTCGCGCTGGAGGACCCGGCTCCAGAGGGGGACCGCCGCCGAGAGGCCGACCGCAAGGAGCGCCACGCCGATCATCACGCCGAGCAGCACGTAGCCGCCGGCTGTGTCACCACTCGCGGTAGGGGCGGCCATCGGACCCGACCTCCGCGGATCGGCTGCGCACGTCGGCCACGCCGGCCGGGGCGTCGGGGAAGAGGGGGTCGTAGTCGTCGCGGACCTCCTCCCAGAGGATCGAGCCGGTCATCGGATCCTCGGGAATCGCCCGGAGGTAGCCGGAAACGACGAGGTCGGCGAGCCCCGCCGGGTACGCGCCCCGATCCGCCTGGTACTGGTCGAGGCGCTCGCGGATGACCGCGAGGTTGTGCTCCAGGACCGCCTCCTTCGCCTTGAGCACCTGCGCCTGGTAGCGAGGCACCGCGATCGCGAACAGGATCCCCAGCACGAGCAGCACCAGCACCATCTCGAGAAAGCTGAATCCGGCCGCGCGCCGGGTAGCAGGGTCGGGCAAGGTGGTCACCAGGAGCGGTAGTCGGTCCCGTCGAGCCCGCGGCGCGGGGACGCGGAGCGCAGGTCGTACACGTTTTCGCCGCCCCAGGAAAGCGTGCCCGGATCGTCCTGGTAGGAGCGGAGCATCCAGTCGGCGCGGCCGGTCATCGGATCCACCGGCAGGCGGCGCAGAAAGCGCAGGACCGGGGCGCGCCCGTCCGGCTCCCGGCGTCCGGGCACGCCCTCGACCAGCGCCTCGAGCGTCGGCGGGTAGTTCCGGTGGTCCGGCTCGACGTAATCCGGGTCGATGTCTCCGGCGACCGCCGCCTCGTGGTAGCGGTCGATGGCCATCCGCACGGTGCGCAGGTTGCGGCGGAGTTCGACTTCCTTGACCCGCAGGCTCGTCACCCGCGCTACCGGAACGATGGCCAGGGCGAGAATGGAGAGAATTCCCGCGGCCACCACGAGCTCGATCAGCGTGAAGCCGCGCTGGCCAGGCGAGGGGGGCGGCGCCGGCGAAATGCTCATCGCTCAGAACTGCGGGACGGAGGCGAGGCCGAAGAGGGGGAGATAGATCGCGAGCAGCACCAGGGCGACGAATCCCCCGAGGATGACCAGAACCACCGGGGTGAGCAGGCTGAGCAGCACGGTGACCCGATTCTCGATGACCTCGTCGTTGAAGTCGGCGATCGAGGTGACCATCCGCGCCAGGTCGCCGGTGCTCTCTCCCACCCGCACCAGCTGGAGCGCGAAGCCGGGAATCTCGCCGGTGTCGGCGAGGGCGTCGACGAACCGGCGCCCCTCCCGCACGTCGCGGGCGGTCGGGGCCACGGCGCGGCGGAGATGGCGGTTGCCCACCGCTCCGGCTGCGACCGGGATGGCCCCGGCCAGCGGCATGCCCCCGGCGAGCAGCGTGCCCAGGGCGCGGCTGAACTGCGAGACCCCGTAGAGCCGGAGCACTTCGCCGATCGCGGGAAAACGGAGCATGAGCCGGTCGCGGAGGATGCCGGCGCGGGGGGACCGGGACCACACCAGGAAGGCGAGGCCGAGGAACCCGACTCCGCCGAGCACCCAGAGGAGCCGGTCGCGGAGGAACTCGGCGGCGCCGAGCAGCCCGGTCGTGAGGGCGGGGAGTTCCTGGTCGAACCCGGAGAAGAAGGGGATGAAGTCGGGGACGACCCCAAGCAGCAGGAAGCCGGCCGTCCCCACCAGCGCGACCAGCAGGAAGGCGGGGTAGACGAGGGCCGCGGTCAGGTTCGAGCGCGCCCGCACCGCGACCTTCATCGCCGCCGTGAACCGGCGGAGCATCCCGGCGAGATCGCCGCTGGTCTCGCCGGCCTGGAGGCAGGCGGCGTACACCCCGGGGAAGAACGGAAAGTCGCGGACCGCCCGGCTCATCGGGGTTCCGGCGCGGACGCTGGTCAGGATCTCCTTGACCGCCCGGCGGAGGGCGGGGTTCTCCATCCGCTCCTCCATGATAGCCAGGGACTCGGCCAGCGGCAGGCCGGCCTCAAGCAGAGCGGCGAGTTCCTGGTTGAAGAGCAGAACGTCGCGGTTGCCTGCCCGCCCGCGACGAAACCGCGAAAGAACGCCTGATCCGCCGCGCCCCCCGAAACCGACCGAGCCCCGTACCCGGCGCACCCCGAAGACCTCCAATCCCCGCTCGGCGAGCTGGCGGCGCGCCCCCGCCTCGTCCGCCGCCGTCACCCGCAACCGCCGCAGCGACCCGGAGGGATCGCCGACCTGGCAGAGGAAATCGGGCATCGGGACGCCTCAATGGTAGAGAGAAGGGCGCCCGGCCTGTCCTCCGCGGGCCGCTCCGGCAGTCTCCTGCCGACGGTTCAGGCCGGCGAGGACGCCGGCGCTCCGGGCTCCGGGGAACGGGGACCGTGGCGCCTGGAACATCTCAGCCTCCCGCCGAAGAGCCATCGGCCCCGGCGCCGGGTACGCTCGACTCCGTGGAGAGCCCGGACCGGAGGCGAGGCCGGTGATCAGAACGCTCGCCGCCATCGCCCTCATCGCCTTTCAGATCGTCATGATCGGCGTCGCGCGGTTCGTCCCCTCGCGCTACTTCTGCTGGGCGCCGATGGATTCGCAGAATCTCTACGCGATCCGGGTCGTCGTCGCCGGGCGCGAGCTCGCGCCCGGGGAGATCGGCACCCGCTACCGGCAGCCGGCCGAGGGTGGCAACTGGCAGGCCATCCAGCACGTGCTCGACAAGGTGCGGCAGTACGAGGAGACCTACGGCCGGGCCGACGGCGCCGAAGTCGTCGTCACCTACACGGTGAACGGGGGCCCGGAGGAGACCTGGACGTGGCCGCCCCCCTGAAGCCGCGCCCGTCGTGGAATCCGCTCCGGCTGGGCGGAACGGCGCTCCCGGCGCCGCTGCTGCTCGCGGCCAAGCTCATCGTGGTCACGCTGCTCGCCACCGGCCACGCCGCGACCCTGCCGGATCCCTTCCTTCCCTTCCTCGCCTTCTTCGACCGGATCGGCAATCCGGAGCTGTTCCGGACCGTGCTGCAGATCGCCTTTTTCGCCGGTTCCGCCGCCCTGCTCGCGAACCGGCGGGTGCGGCTGGCTTCCTTCGTGGTCGGGGCGGTGATCCTGGTCGGGATCGCCTCCTCCCGGATCTACTGGGCGAACAACACCTTCTTCGCCGGCGCCGTGCTCGCCCTCATCGGACTCCACGTTTCGGACCGGTCGGTCTGGCTGCTGCGGGTCCAGGTCGCGCTGATCTACTTCGGCGCCGGACTGAACAAGGTGCTCGATCCCGACTGGCTTTCGGGGCAGTTCTTCGAGCACTGGACGGTCGCCAACCTCCAGCACGACCTCTACATCCGCGCCGCCGCCCTGCTCCCGCCGATGGTCCTGTCGAAGCTCATGGGCTGGGCGACGATCGCGACCGAGGTGAGCCTCTCCGCCGGGTTCGCGCTGCCGCGCCTCTGGCCGTTCGCGATCTGGCTCGGCATCGGGTTTCACGCGGCGATGACGGTCTTCACCGGGATCACCTTCGTGCTCTTCCTCTATGTGGCGCCGGCCGCCTACTTCGCGTTCGCCCGTTGGCCCAGGAAGAGGACCGAGGTGATCTACGACGGCGACTGCGGCATCTGCTGGAAGACGAAGCGCTGGTTCGAGGCCTTCGACTTCGAGGGCGCCTTCCGCTGGACGCCCTACCAGAGCGGGATCGGGGAGCGCTTCGGGATCTCCCGGGCGGCTCTCGCCGCACGGCTGCATGTCGTGGTGGACGGAGAACGGATCGCCGACGGCTTCCGGGCGTTCAAGCTCATGCTGCTGTTCAACCCGGTGACCTGGTTCGTCCTGCTCGCCGTCCTCCTCGGCCTCCACTGGGGACCGGGATGGGCGCGAAGCCTCGCGATCGTCGGCATGATCGGGTTCTTCCTCCCCGTCTTCGACCGCATCGGTCAGGCGGCCTACGACCTGGTGGCCCGCAACCGGCACCGGCTCGGCTCCGAACCCACGTGCCCCGTCGGCTGAGCTCTGGCGCCAGCCGCATCCGGCGGACCCCGGGTGCGACTGAATCGTGCTGATTCTGCGATCGCATCGTAGAATTTGACCGATGTGGATTCCCAGGACGGTCGAGCCGCTGTTGCTGCGGCGCGCCGCCACGCGCCCCGTGGTGGTGCTGACCGGAGCCCGCCAGACCGGGAAGACCAGTCTCGTCCGGCGGCTGTTTCCCGACTACCGCTTCGTGACGCTGGATCTGCCGAGCGAGGCGGATCAGGCGGAGCGGGACCCGGCGACGTTCCTGACGCGGCATCCGCCGCCGCTCATCGTGGACGAGGTCCAATACGCCCCGGGGCTCTTCCGTCACCTGAAGATGGCAGTGGACGCGGAGCGGGAGCGAAACGGCTGGTTCATCCTCACCGGATCGCAGCCGCTCCGGCTCATGGCCGCGGGAGCCGATGCGCTCGCCGGCCGCGCCGACATCGTGGAGCTCGAACCGCTTTCCTACGCCGAGGCCCGGGCCGCGAATCCGCGCCTGACCCCCGAGGACTTCCTGGTCCGCAGCGGATTCCCGGAGGCGCACGCAGACCCCCGGATCGAAACCCGCGGATTCCTGCAGTCCTATGTGGCGACCTACCTCGAGCGGGATCTCCGCCAGCTCCTCCAGGTGCTTCGCCTTCGCGACCACGAGCGCTTCCTGCGAGCTGTGGCGTTGCGGTCGGCGCAGCTTCTGAACCGGGCCGACCTGGCGCGGGACGTCGGGATCGCCGGCTCCACCGCCGCGGCATGGTTGTCGGTTCTCGAGGCTTCCCATCAGAGCGCGCTGCTGGAACCCTGGTTCAGCAACCAGACGACCTCGCTTGCGAAGCGCCCGAAGATCCACCTGCGGGACGCCGGGCTCGCGGCGTTCCTCTGCGGAGTGCACAGCGCCCGGGAGCTGGCGGCTTCACCGCTCGCTGGTCCGCTCTGGGAAACGCTGGTGTGCTCGGAACTCCGCCGCTCCCAACTGAACCGCACCGGCAGCTGGAACATCCACTTCTACCGCGACCGGACCGGCGAGGCCGACTTTCTCGTCCACCGGGCCGGCCGCTTCCACCTCGGCGAGGCGAAATGGACTGCCTTCCCCCGGCGCCGCGCCGTCCGGTCTCTCCGGAAAGTCGCGCGCCGGCTCGGGGATGACACGGTGGAGAGCCGGACCATCTTCTGCCGCAGTCCTGCCTCGTTTCCGCTGGGCGCCCGGACCCACGCCGTCGCCCTGGGAGACATCGCCGCCCTCTCCGCGTGGATCTGACCGGCGTCACCGGTCTCCCGATCCGCGACACAGCACTCCGGTGGTGATTCCGGAAAGCTCATCGTTTGGAATCCAGGGACCGACGGTGCGGCGCGGGCCGGCGAGGACGCCGGCGCTCCATGAGGTCGGCGCGCCATGAGGCCGGCGCTCCATGAGGCCGGTGTTCCATGACCCTGCCGGGACGCACGGCGGCGCTTCGGACCGAGACTTCGCCTCTCATCTCGTTCGGATCAGGAAGCCGACGAGGAGAGGACGGCCGCGGCGAACGGTGGCCGGTGAGGACACCGGCGCTCCCGGTGCGGTGGCCGGTGAGGACGCCGGCGCTCCAGGCGGACGCCGGCGCTCCAGGCGGGCGGGTCCGGATCAGGGGGTGATGGCCGCCGCGAGCTGCTCGAAGAAGTCGGCCGCGCGCGCCGGGCCGAGCCCTTCCACGTAGTCCAGCAGGTCGTCGCGGCGCCAGCCGGAGTCCGGGGCGTGATCCGCGACCATCTCGGCAGCCAGACCCACCAGCGGGGCGGCGGCGGACTGCGCACCGTCCGACAAGCGCAGCGCGACCTCGATGCCGGGGACGAGGGGACGTTCCAGGGGAAGCCCGCGGATTTCGGCCGCGAGCCGCCGAAGCTCCCGGGCCAGGGCGGCGGCCTCCGGGTTCCTCCGGAGGCCCCGCGCGACCGATGGGACGATGTCGCCGAATCGGGCGCGGGCCTTCATCTCCCTATTGTCCTCGCCACCCGAGCCCTCCGGAAGGTGCTCCGAAGCGGCAACGCCACCGGCAGTCCCCTTCCCCCGGGTGGCGGCGCCCGGGCTGGCATGTGGTGGCCGCAGTCCTGCTGCGGCGCAGGCTCGGAGAGGAGCGCCCCATCCGGCAACGCTGACGGATCTCACCCATCGGGCCGAGCGAGACAGTCCGGGCAGTGGCCGAGGAGCTGCACCATCGCGCCGCGGATGGACTCGGCCCAACGCCCATGGATGGACAACGCCGCGGCGACCTCCTCCTTGATGCACGCCACCCGGCCGCAGTCCTCGCACAGGAAGTGCGGGTGGGGATGGCCGTCCTCGTGGTTGTTCGCGAGCGCGTAGCGATCGATGCCGTCCATCCGACTCACCACGGGGGCGAGGCCGGCCTCACGCAGCTTGACCAGGTTGCGGTAGATCGTCGACGGATCCCAGTCCGAGTCGCCGAGCAGCTCGAGCACCTGCGTGAGGGATACCGGCCCCCCGGCGTCGGCCAGGATGCCGAGTACCGCAACGCGTGGCGGGGTGACGCGCAGACCGTACGCGCGCAGCCTCCGACGGGCCTCGTCCTTTGTCATTCGCATGGGCCTTCCAA
Source organism: Vicinamibacteraceae bacterium (assembly GCA_012271265.1). Classification (GTDB taxonomy): domain Bacteria; phylum Acidobacteriota; class Vicinamibacteria; order Marinacidobacterales; family Marinacidobacteraceae; genus JAAXGQ01. The sequence continues at coordinate 35,278 of JAAXGQ010000013.1, read as the reverse complement.
TGCGCGGCAGAACCGACGTTCGAGAACGCCGAGATGGGGACAACCTCTTGTGCCATGCGAGGCACTGGTGTATTTTCCTGCTCGCAAGCCGCTTGCGGAAGCAGGCGCGTAGGTCGCAATCGTGCCGCACTCTCCGCCCTGCGGCAACCCGCACCGCGGAGTACCGGAAAGGAAGGCCGATGAGCAGCTATCCAGACGCCGTTCCAAGTGACGGGCGCCTCCCCGTCACGGTGTTGTCCGGCTTCCTCGGAGCCGGCAAAACCACCCTCCTCAATGAGGTGCTGAACAATCGGGAGGGACGCCGGGTCGCGGTCATCGTGAACGACATGAGCGAGGTCAACATTGACGCGGCCCTCGTGGAGCGCGGGGGCGCCCAGCTCTCGCGGACCGAAGAGACGCTCGTCGAGATGACGAACGGCTGCATCTGCTGCACGCTGCGGGAGGACCTGCTCGCCGAAGTTTCGCGGTTGGCCCAGGAGGGGCGTTTCGACTACCTGCTGATCGAGTCCACGGGGATTTCGGAGCCCATCCCGGTCGCCCAGACCTTCACCTTCGAGGACGAGCAGGGGGTGAGCCTCGGCGACATCTCGCGCCTCGACACGATGGTCACCGTCGTCGACGCCGCGAGTTTCCTGAAGGACTACGCCGCCGCCGAGGCCCTGCAGGACCGCGGTGAGTCCATTGGCGAAGAAGACGAGCGGACGGTCACCGACCTGCTGATCGATCAGGTCGAGTTCGCCGATGTCATCGTGCTCAACAAGCTCGATCTCGTCACCGAGCACCATGCGCGTGAGGTCGAGGCCATTCTGCGCACGCTGAACCCCGGCGCGGAGATTCACCCAGCGACACGCGCGCAGGTGCCCCTCGATCGGGTTCTCGACACGCGCCTGTTCGACTACGAAAAGGCGGAAACCTCCGCTGGATGGATCCGCGAGCTCGAAGGAGTCCACACCCCCGAAACGGAGGAGTACGGGATCGCGAGCTTCACCTATCGGGCCTCGACGCCGTTCGACGCGGAGAAGCTGTGGGCGTTCCTGCATGACGACGAGAACTGGCGCGGCGTGCTCCGGTCGAAGGGCTTCTTCTGGGTGGCTGCCGATCACCGGGTCGCCTATGAATGGACGCAGGCCGGGGGTGTGAGCTCCGTGAAACCCATGGGCATGTGGTGGGCGGCGATGCCGAGGCAGTACTGGGAGCACCCGGACGGACAGCGACCGGACCAGGCGCCGGGTTGGCACCCCCGGTACGGGGATCGTCACCAGGCGCTCGTCTTCATCGGTCAGCAGATGGACGAGGCCTCAGTACGGGCGCGACTCGACGCATGCCTCCTCGACCGCGCCCTTTGCGCCGCCGACAGCAGCCGCTGGCAGGGACTTCCCAACCCCTTTCCCGAGCTTCAGATGGGCGAGTAGGTGAGCCGGATGAACACGCCGGGTCCGAACGACCTCCACGACGTGGTCATCGTCGGCGCGGGAGCCGCCGGTGTGGGCGTCTCGGCCGCACTCGTGCACGCAGGCATCGAGAACTTCGTCGTGCTCGAACGCCACGCGGTGGGCGCCTCGTTCGCCCAGTGGCCGGCCGAAACTCGCTTCATCACACCTTCGTTCCCGACGAATTCGGTGGGCATGCTGGACCTGAATTCTCCCGTGATCGGCGCCTCGGCCGCCGTGACGCTGGAGGTCGAGCATCCCACGGGGAGCCAGTACGCGGCCTTCCTCGAGGCGATCGCCGATTTCTTCGATTTGCCCGTCGAGGAGGGTGTCGACGTGCTTCGGATCGAACCGAGCGGCGAAGAGTTCGTGGTCGAGACATCCGAGGGGCCGGTGCGGGCGCGGCACGTCATTTGGGCGGCAGGCGATTTCCAGTACCCGCGCCTGAACGACTTCCAGGGCAGCGAGCTGTGCCTGCACACGGCGCTGCTCCCCAACTACGCCGAGCTCGATGGGGACGATTTCATCGTCGTCGGCGGCTACGAAAGCGGCGTGGACGTCGCGAGCCACCTGGCCGAGCGAGGCAAGCGGGTTCGCCTCTTCGACCGGGGGCGTCCCTGGGCGTGCGAGAGCTCCGATCCCAGCGTTGCGCTTTCCACCTTCTCGCTCGAGCGGACGCGTCGCCCTTCGTACGCGGCGCACGTGCGGCTTTTCCCCGACACCGAAATCACCGCGGTGGCGCGCGCCGATTCCGGATTCGAGGTGGCCACAGACGAGGGGCTGCTCTTTCACACGCGCGTGCCGCCCCTCCTCGCGGGTGGGTTCAGGGGAAGCCATCCGCTCGTGATGAACCTATTCGAGTCACGCGAAGACGGATTCCCGCTCCTGAACGAGCACGACGAATCGACAATCGTTCCCGGGATCTACCTGTGCGGACCGGCCGTGCGGCACGACAACCAGATCTTCTGCTTCATCTACAAGTATCGGCAACGGTTCGCGGTCGTCGCCAAGGCGATCGCGACCTCGCTGGGCCTGCCCGCCGAGGGGCTTGAGATGTACAGGATGTGGGGCATGTACCTCGACGATCTCTCCTGCTGCGGGCAGGAGTGCGCCGTCTGCTGAGCCACCACGCCGCCGCCCCGGCGCCGGTGACTCCGAAGCGCGGGCGCATGGAGCGGGCGATGCGTGTCGAATGGGTCGGCCAGACGGCCGCCAGCCTGTGCTGGATAGCGAGCGTGCTCGCGTACGGGATCAGCTCCCCGGGCGACTGGCTGCAGCTCTGTGCCGCGTCCGCCTGGTTCCTTGCCAACACCGCCGCAATCGTGACCGCCGAGCGGGACTGAGTCGTCCGGGCCCTTACGGGGGGGTGTCCCGCCCAACGCGAGCCGGCTGACGGAACTCTGGCCCACGCCCCCGCGCGCGTGGCTAGACTCGCCGGCGGGAGGATCCGCTGGATGAGCCGCAGAAGATCCGCGCGCCGGAAGCGGCGGCGCCGCGGCGGCGGAGCCGCGGCGGCACGCGCCCGGGGCGGACAGGTGCTCGCCGAGAACCGGCGCGCCCGCCGCAACTACACCGTCCTCGAGCAGTTCGAGGCGGGGATCGCGCTCACCGGGCCCGAGGTCAAGTCGTGCCGGAACGGCGGCGCGAATCTCAAGGACGCCTTCGGCCGGGAGCGGAACGGCGAACTGTTCCTGACGAACTGCCACATCGCTCCCTACGCCCACGCTCCGGCCGACCAGGGCGATCCGAACCGGAACCGCAAGCTGCTGCTCCACGCGGACGAAGTGAAGCGGATCGCCGGCAAGCTGACGATGGCGGGGCTGACCCTGGTCCCGCTGCGGATCCACCTGCGGAACGGGTGGATCAAGGTTCAGGTCGCGCTGGCGAAGGGCAGGAGCCACCGCGACCGCCGGGAAACGATCCGGGCGCGCGAGGCGGATCGGGAGATCCGCGCGCACCTTGGATGAGCGTCCTCGGGGTGCCGTGACCGCCCCGCAGCATGAGTGAGGGGCGCGGCGGGGTGGCGCGCGAGGCGATCCGGCGCCTGCTGCCGGCCCCTCGGGAGGTCGAGCGGGGCGCGGGGGCGTTCCGGTTCCGACCCGGCCTGGTGATCCGGGCCGGAGACGGGGACGGGGACGACGGAGCGGGGCTCGCGGCGGCGCGGCTCCTCGCGGCCCGGCTGGAGGAGAGATGCCCGGGGATCGGCCCGGAGGTGGCCGCCGTCTCCCGGGCAGCGCCGGCGCCGGGACTCTCGATCGAGGCCGGGGGGACGCCGGACCGCCTCCGGGACCCGACCGGCGGGACCTCTTCGCCACCGGCGGAAGGGTTCGATCTCCTGGTCGGCGAAGCGGGGATCCGGCTGGTCGGGGGCGATCGGCGCGGCGTCCGTTACGGCGTCGAGGCGCTGGCCCAGCTCACCGGTCGCGACGGGGTGGCCCCGGCGGTCCGGATCCGCGACGCCCCTGCGCTGGAGCGGCGGGCGTTCATGCTGGACATCTCCCGGGGCCGCGTCCCCCGGCTGGCGGCGGTCCGGGATCTGGTCCGGCTGCTTGCCCGGCTCCGTTACAACGAACTGCTGCTCTACACCGAGCACACCTTCCGCTTCACCCGGCACCCGGCCATCGGGGACGGCTCGGGGGGCTACCGGGCCGAAGAAATCCTGAAGCTCGACGCCTTTGCCGCCGCCGAGGGAGTCCGGCTGACGCCGTGCCTTCAGACCTTCGGGCACATGCGGCGCATCCTCGAAAAAGACGCCTACCGCGGCCTGGCCGAGACCGAAAAGCTGTGGTCGGTGTCTCCCGAGGCCCCGGGAACCTACCGGCTGCTGGAGGATCTGCTCGATGAGTATCTCCCGCTCTTTCGGTCCGGCGAGGCCCACCTGAACTGCGACGAGCCGATCGACCTTGGGGAGGGGCTTTCGCGGGCGCGGGCGGAGCGGGACGGACCGGCGGCGGTGTTCGCCGGGCACGTCAACCGGGTCGCCAGCGTGGCGCGCCGCCTGGGGAAGCGGCCGATGATCTGGGCCGATGTTCTCGCCGACCATCCCGAGGCGCTGGAGCTGCTGGACGAGGACATCGTCCTCTGCGACTGGTGGTACGAAGCGGACCACGATTTCGACCGCGTGAAGCGGTTCCGGGATGCAGGGCGGGAGTTCCTGACGACGGCCGGCTCCTCGTCCTGGACCAGCCTCTTTCCCCGGCTGGACACCGCGCTTCCCAACATCCGGGGTCATGCCCGGGCTGCCCGGCGTTACGGGGCCTCGGGATTCATCCTCACCGACTGGGGGGACGGGGGGCACTACAATTTCTTCAGCGGCTCGCTGTTTCCGCTGGCGGCCGGGGCGGAAGCGGCGTGGGGGGACCCGATGCGTCCCGAGGCCGAGTTGGCGGCGGCGTTTTCCGAACACGTGGCCGGGGACCGGAGCGGGTTTGCCGGGGCGTTTTCCACGCGCCTCGGCCGGCTGCATGACGTCGGGTTCCCGCACTTCAACCACTCTCCGCTGAAGACGGTGATCTTCGAGACCGGGATCGGAGACAGCGAAAGAACCCCGACCCGGGAGGCGCTCACCCGCACCCGGGGAGGACTGCGCGCCCTTTCCGGGGATGTCGGGCGGCATGGCCTTCCGCCGGATCCGATCGGGCGGGAGTGGCTGTGGGCGCTTCAGGCCTCACTGCTAGCCGCGGAGCGCGGACTCGCCATCCTCGATCATCGGGAAGCGGGGACGCGGGCGGAACGGGCGCGGGCGTGCGCCGGACTCCAGCGCGTTGCCGGGCGGCAGCGGGCGCTCCGGGACCGCTTCCGCCGGATCTGGCTCGCCAGCTATCGACCGGAGGGGATCGAAACCGCGCTCGCACTCCATGATGGCGCCGTACGCGCCCTCTTCCGGGCGGCGGCGGGGGGTTCCAACGGCTGACATCGGGCCTCGCCGCGTTGCCGGCGCGGATCCGGTCCGAACAGGAGCGTTCTTCATGGCGGAAACGACGGCGGTTCACGACACGATCCGCACCACCCGGGTGCTCCGGGCGGCGCCGGAAGCGGTCTTCGGCGCCTGGGCCGATCCCGACACCCACAGGCACTGGCAGCCGGCGCCGGAGGGGATGCGCTACGAGTACGACCGGCACGACTTCACCGAGGGGGGCGTGGAGCACTGCGCCCTGATGCAGGGCGATCAGGTCTTCGCCCGCTTCGTGAACCGCTACATCGCCATCGAGACGAACCGGCGGATCATCTTCTCGGTCCGGGCCGAGCTTCCCGACGGAAGCGTGGCGTCGGTCTCCCAGCACACGATCGAGGTGACGCCGGAGGGGGAGGGCAGCCGCCTGGTCTGCACCGAGCAGGTCGCGTGGACGGGTGGCGTTTCCCGGCGCAGCGGGCACGAGGCGGGCTGGGCGACGCTGCTCGATCGCCTCGTGGCCTGGCTCGACGGACCCGACGCCGCGCCGGCAGACCGCGACGGGTAGTCGGCTGGCGCCCCCGGCGCCGGACACAGGGTCCATGCCCTCCTGCGGCACTGGCCGGTGAGGAGCCCCAGCGGGACGACTGGCCGGCGCTCCAGGTCAGCGACGGATCGGGCTGCGGAAGAAGCTGGGCAGGTCCTCGGGCGCCGCCTCCGTGTCTTCGGGGTCGGTGGCGGGAGCGGGCTCGGGGTCGGGTTCTGGCGCAGGGTCTCCGGTCGGGGCCCCGGGCTGCGGCGGCTGCTCCGCCTCCGCTCCCGGAGCAGGGTCGGACGCCGCGTTCTCCACCACCGCCGCCGCCGGGGCCTCGGACGTTTCGGGCTCAGGCGCTTCGTTCGCCGGTGGTGGGGCCGGCTCCGGCTTCGCGGGGGTGCGGGAGGGCGCCGGCCGGCGACGGGCGCCGGGAAGCGCCGGACGGCAGAAGCTGCGAAACGCCCGGTCATAGTCCTTCATCAGGGCGTCCCAGCTGTTCCGGGCTTCCAGGTAACGGCGTCCGGAGGCGCCGAGGCGGGCGATGAGTGCGGGGTCACGCAGGGCCAGGTCCACAATCGCCTCGAACTCCTCGTAGTTGCGGTAGTAGAGACCGCCGTTCGAGGCGTTCATGTCCTGCACCAGCCGCGTCGCGGCGGCATTCACCAGAAGCGGCGTGGCCTGCGCGAAGGACTCGGCGGCGGAATCGGCGAAGCCGGCCAGACGCTCCGGAACGAGCACCATGAGCGCGCCGGCCAGCGCATCGAGCGCATCCCGGGAACGTCGCGGCAGGACGATGCGCACGTCCGGTCGTTCCGGAACGCGGACTGCCGACGGTCCGACCAGCAGCAGATCGAGCTGGCTCCGGGGATGACGGTCGCGGTAGGTGCAGAAGAATCGGATGGCCTCCTCGATCCCTCGGCCCGACTCCAGCGGCCGGCAGTGGAACAGGTAGCGGCGGCGGATTCCACTGTGGCGGCGAAACGCCTCGGGGTTGGCCGTCTTGCGCAGCATCAGACTCCCGCCAACGGTCTCGCGCATCCGCCGGTGGAGCGCGGGATAGCGTCCGAGGACGCGGACTTCCTCCGCTTCGCTGCCGAAGAGAAAAGCCGCGGGCATGTCGAAGACGGCCGCGGCGTCGGGGTCGGTCTCCGGCTGCGCAGCGGTGAATGGGAGCAGCACCGTGCGCTCCGGGACGACCTCTGCCGCCGCCCGGCAGAGGGCCGGCGTGGAGCCGAACAGAAGGACCAGGTCGTACCGCTCGGGGTCCTCGCGGAGGTGTTCGAGGAGCCCGGCCGCGGTCACCCGCTCGCCGGAGCGGGCGGCGCGTTCCGGCATCGGGTCCGCGGGGAACCGGCGGACGGCCACGTGTTCCTGCGGCGCGGATTCCTCTTCGGGACCCGACCCGGCCCCGCCGGGGCTCGTTGTGAGAATGGAAACGGTCCACCCGGCAGGGGCCCGACGGGCCAGTTCCTCTGCGAGCTGCTCCGGGGGCGAAGGGGCGGACGCCCCGAAACGCGGGGTGATGAAGGCGAGGCGCATGCTTAGGATCCCCTCGCGCCGCCGCGCCCCGGGCGGCCCCGCCGGCGCCCGCGACCCCGACGCCGTGGCGGACGGCGGACCTCCCGCGGGCCGTCGGCCGCGGCCGGGGGAACCCGATCGATGTGAATCCCGAGCCGAACGAGTTCCTGTTTCAACAGATTCAGTTCCGTCCGGGTGGCGATGAGATCCCGATTCGTCGCCCACAGCAGGCGGCGGTAGTACTCGTTGATGTCGGACTGGCGCGCGGCCACGGCCTGCACCGGTCCGGAGTCCATGGCGCGGCGGACGAGGGGTCCGAACACGGCGCGCACGAAGCGGGTCCAGGCGGACTCCGGCCCTCCCGATCCCGGCGGATCAGGCCGGAGATTCCAGCGCGCCGGGTCCCCCGAGCGCACGCCCCTGACGAATTCCCCGCTGAAACGCCGGCCGCTGAGCGGGTGGGTCATGCGTTGGCGGAGCCGCGCGGCGAGGTCGCGGTCGCTGACCGCCGCGACCCGCGGCTTCTCGTGAATTGTCTTGCGAAGGCCGGCCATGATGGCCCGGACGTCGGGTTGCCCGCGCGGCGTTTCGGCGGGAGTCTTGGCGGGATGGGAGGCGGAAGGCGCCATGGGTCTCCTTCGCGCCCGTCGGCAAACGGGCAGCGGATGACGCGGAGACAGGAGGGCCGCGGCGCCAGGGGGCGCGGCAGGGGCCGGACTCGGGCGTCCGGCCCGATCGCCGTTCGAAGGGAGGGTCCGCGGCCCACCCCCTCTCCGTCAGGCTGAGGAGGTGGGGCTGGCGGCCGGAGAGCGGCCGCCTCGCGGGGTCAGAAGCTGACGGCCGCCTCGGCCTCCGATTCGAAACTCTCGAACACCGTCACCAGCTTGGTGATCACGAGCAGTTCGTTCACGCGCTTCGTGAGGTTCAGGAGCTTGATGCTCCCGCCGGCCTGGCTCATCCGGCTGTGGCAGCGGACAAGTTCGCCGAGGCCGGCGCTGTCCATGTAACTCACACCGCCCAGATTGAGCACGACCTTGCGGCTTCCGGCGGCGATGACCCGCCCGACCTCGTCACGCAGGGCGGCGTCTCCTGCTCCCAGCACGATCTTTCCACTGAGATCGAGGAACGTGACTTCCCCGATGGTGCGTTCGGTGATCTTCATTCTCTTCTTCTTCCTCCCCGGCGAGGGGGTGGCCTGGTGGCCGCCTGGTGCGGGTTCGCGGACACTCGTTCGCGGGACGCCCGGGTTGCAGCTGTTCCATGCCCCGACAGGGCGATGCGGACGACGCGGCCGGCCGATGCGGCGCACCGGAAAACGGCGAAGCGTTCGTCCCGCCAAGGCGGCAGCCAGTCCCCGCGTCCGGACGGTCTGCGGGCGGAGATCGAACCCCAATATCCTGTATATCCTAGTCAGTCGGACCCTTGGGCGGAAGACTCCCGGGCCCTCGCGGAGAAAACGCCGCCGGCCCCTGGAGCGGTGAGAGGGGGAGCAGGGTGACGGAAGCGGGACCCGGGGCGCGGCGCAGTCCGACTCGCATCGCCTTTCCCGAAGCGGAGGATTCGCGGGTTCTCGAGGCAGCCCGCCGCCTCCGCTCCGGCGGGATCGTGGAGCCGGTCCTGGTGGGGGGCGCGGCGGCGGGATCCGATCTGCGCGTGCTGCGGCCGGAGGGGGATCGCCTCGCGCGGGCCGCCGCCCGGCTCCACGAGCGTCGCCGGAGCCGGGGCATGACCCGGGAGGCGGCGCGGCAGGCGGCTTCCGACCCACTGCTCTTCGCCGCCCTCCTCGTGGCCCTCGGGGAGGCCGACGCATCGGTGGCGGGGGCGGCGACCACGACCGGCGACGTCATCCGGGCCGCTCTCCTCGGGATCGGGATGCGGCCCGGGGTGTCGCGGGTTTCCGGGGCCTTCCTCATGGAGTTTCCGGCGACGGGATCCCGGATGGTCTTTGCGGACTGCGCGGTCATCCCCGCGCCCGACGCGGCCGGGCTGGCGGAGATCGCGCTGCTCACGGCGGAGACCGCGGAGCGCCTTCTGGACGAGGAGCCCCGCGTCGCCTTCCTGTCGTTTTCGACCCGGGGGAGTTCGGCGGATGCCCGCGCCCGCATGCCCGCCGAGGCCGCGCGCCTTACGAGGGACGCCCGTCCGGATCTCGCGGTGGACGGTGAACTGCAGGTGGATGCGGCCCTGGTTCCGGAGGTGGCGTCGAGGAAACTGGGGGACAGCCCGGTCGCGGGCCGCGCCAACGTGCTGATCTTTCCCGATCTCGCCGCCGGCAACATTGCCTCGAAGCTGCTCGAGCGTCTCGGCGGCGCCCGGGCCACCGGCCCGATCCTCCAGGGCCTCGCCGCCCCCGCCCACGACCTCTCCCGAGGCGCCTCCGCAGGCGACATCGTCCGCCTCGCTCATCTCATCGCCGGCCCGTTGCGGCCGCTCCCCTGACTCCACTGGCTGTGGCCCGTCGGCTCCCGACGGTGCGGCGCAGGCCGGCGAGGACGCCGGCGCTCCATGGGGCCGGCGCTCCCTGGGGCCGGCGCTCCCTGGGTCAGACCGCGCCAGTCCTGGAGCGCCGGCGTCCTCGCCGGCCCCCGCACGCATGGAGCGCCGGCGTCCTCGCCGGCCCCCGCACGCATGGAGCGCCGGCGTCCTCGCCGGCCCCCGCCCCATGGAGCGCCGGCGTTCTCACCGGCCCCCGCACGCATGGAGCGCCGGCGTCCTC
>JAAXGQ010000013.1:0-25116 GCA_012271265.1 Vicinamibacteraceae bacterium | reverse complement strand
GCCGGCGCTCGCTACGTCAGACCGCGCCAATCCTGGAGCGCGGGTGTTCTCACCGGCCACGGCACGCATGGAGCGCCGGCGTCCCCGCCGGCCACCGCCGCAGGCGGGCATGGTTCCTGGGCCTCGCCGCCAACGGTCCATCGGCACGGCGGCGCTGCCGGCGCGAGACCACGGTGCGGCGCAGGCCGGCGAGGACGCCGGCGCTCCATGGGGCCGGCGCTCCATGGGGCCGGCGTCACCCCAGGAGACGGAATTCGCGGGTACCTTCCGTGCCCGAGACGCCATGCCGGACGTCCCGCAACCGACGATCCCGCCCTGCCGCCGGTCCCCATCCCGGCCCGAGGACACTCCCGATGAAAACGATGCGCCTTCACACCGCCCTGTTTCTCAGCCTCGCCATCGGGCTTCCCGCGGCCGCGCTGGCGCAGCCTGCGCCCGACGAACTGGGCGGGCTGCGCTTCCGGCACATCGGCCCGGTGGGGAACCGAACGCTCGCGGTGGCCGGCATCCCCGGAAACCCGGACATCTACTTTGCCGGCGCGGCGACCGGGGGCATCTGGAAGACCGAAGATGGCGGTATCAAGTGGCGGCCGGTCTTCGACGACCAGGACGTCCACGCCATCGGGGCCCTCGCGGTCTCCGAGTCCGACCCGAACGTCGTCTGGGCCGGCACCGGCGAGACCTTCATCCGGGCCAACGTCTCGATCGGGACCGGGGTCTTCAAGTCCACCGACGCGGGGGAGACGTGGCAGCACATGGGCCTCGACGCGACCGCGCGCATCGGCCGGATCGTCATCCACCCAACGAACCCCGACATCGTCTACGCGGCCTCGCTGGGCCACGCCTACACCCCCCAGCCGGAACGGGGGATCTACCGCACCACCGACGGAGGCGCGACCTGGGAGCACGTCCTGTTCGTGGACGAGAACACCGGGGCCTCCGACCTGATCATGGACCCCAACAACCCCCGGGTTCTCTACGCCGGGATGTGGCATCTGGAGCTGAAGACCTGGATCCGGGTGAGCGGCGGGCCCGGCAGCGGCATCCACATGACCCGGGACGGCGGGGACACCTGGACGCGGCTCGAGGGCAACGGCCTTCCCGAGCTGGATGTGGGCAAGGTCGCGCTCTGCATGAGCAAGGCCGACTCCCGTCGGGTGTACGCGCTCATCGAAACCGCGGACGGGGTCTCCTACGCCGGCGAAGAAGCCGAGAGCGGCGAGCTGTGGATGACGAGCGACGGCGCCAGAACCTGGACGCTCCAGACGCACAACCGCAATCTGGCGGGACGAAACGCCTACTACGCCCGCTGCGCCGCCGCGCCGGACGACCCGGACGAGACCTACTTCTTCACCGCGTCGTACGCCGTCTCCCTGGACGGCGGCAAGTCCCACGACCTGCGGCGCTTCGACGACGCGCCCGGGTGGGACCACCACGACATGTGGATCGACCCCACCAACGGCGACCGGCAGGCGGTGGCGCACGACGGGGGCGTCTCCATCTCCACCAACCGGGGGACGTCCTGGTACAAGATCCAGTTGCCGATCGCCCAGATGTACCACGTGACCGTGGACAACGACATCCCCTACAACGTGCTCGGGAACCGGCAGGACGGCCCCTCCACCCGAGGCCCCAGTCGGGCCTGGGTCGGCGGGTTCATCGGCGGCGGGCTCTCCCGGGGGATGTGGCACGGGGTCGGTGGGGGCGAGAGCGGCTTCGCCACCCCGGATCCCGAGGATCCGAACATCGTCTGGTCCACCGCTTCGGGCGCCGGCGCCGCCGGCGGCATCGTGACCCGCTACGACGAGCGCAACCGTCAGTTCCGCCAGCTCGAGGTCTGGCCGGAGAGCACCCGGGGCTGGCCGGCGGAGGAGCTGCGCTACCGGTTCCAGTGGGTGTTCCCGCTGCTGATCTCACCGCACGATCGGAACACGGTGTACGTGGGCAGCCAGCACGTCCACCGGACCACGAACGGGGGCCAGAGCTGGGAGGAAATCAGCCCGGATCTCACCACGAACGACACGTCCCGCCAGACCATTTCCGGGGGGCTCACCCCGGACAACATCGGCGTGGAGTACTGCTGCGTGGTCTATGCGATCGACGAGAGTCCGGTCGAGACCGGCGTCATCTGGGCCGGGACCAACGACGGACTCATCCAGCTCACCAGGGACGGCGGCGCGACCTGGACCGATCTGACCGCCAACGTGCCCGACATGCCGGTGGACGGGGTGGTCCGCAACATCGACGCCTCGAAGTGGGACGCGGGCAAGGCCTACATGACCGTCGAGGCCCACCAGGTCGGCGACTTCGCGCCGTACGCCTACCGGACCGAAGACTTCGGCGCGTCCTGGACGAAGATCGTGAACGGCGTCGCGGACAGCCCGCTCAGCTACACCCGGAACATCCGGGAGGACCCGGTGCGGCCCGGCCTCCTCTATCTCGGGACCGAGAACTTCCTCTACGTGAGCTTCGACGACGGAGACAACTGGCAGCGGCTCGCGAACGGCCTGCCGCCGAGCCCGATGTACTGGATCACCGTCCAGGAACACTTCGGCGACCTGGTGGTGGGCACCTATGGGCGCGGCTTCTGGATCATGGACGACATCTCGCCGCTCCAGCAGTGGACCGGGGAGGTGGCGGGCGCCAGCGTCCACCTCTTCCGGCCGCGCGGCGCCTATCGCTTCCACCCCATCACGCCCCCGTTCGCCCACTTCGACGATTGGTCGGAGGGCGAAAACCCGCCCTACGGCGCCCCGATCAACTTCTGGCTCGCCGAAGCGGCGGAGGAGGTCTCCATCGAGATCCGGAACGGGGAGGGAGCCACGATCCGCACCATCGAGGGAAGCGGCGACAAGGGCCTGAACCGCATCGTCTGGGACCTCCGCGAGGAGGCTTCGACGGCGGCGGTGCTGCGGACGAAGCCCGTCTTCGCCGACTGGGTGACCCTCGACGAGCAGCGGACCCGCACCAGTCAGATCGGCCGGATCTCCATCCTCGCGCCGCCGGGGGAGTACACCGTGGCGCTCAGGGTCGGGGACACCGAGCAGACCGCGCCGATCGAGGTGCGGAAGGACCCAAAGAGCGCGGGCTCGCTGGAGGACATCGCCGCTCAGACTGCGCTGCTCCGCCGGCTCAGGGCCGACCTCGAGTCGGTGGTCGGGATGGTGAACGAGATCGAGTGGCTGCGGCGCCAGGTGCTCGACCTGAAGGTGCTGGCCGAAGAGACCGGGCGGGTCGAGTCCATCGCTTCGGCGGTGGACGGACTCGACGGCTCGCTGCTCGCGGTGGAGCAGCAGTTGTTCCAGATGCTGGTGACCGGCACCGGTCAGGACCATCTCCGCTGGCCGGCGCAGCTCGCCGGGAGGATCGTGTACCTCGCCGGCGCAGTGGCGAGCGCCGACTTCCCGCCGACCGACCAGATGCGGGAGGTCCATGACCGGATCCGCGAACGCCTGGAGGCTCGCACGGCCGAATTCGCCGACATCATGGGATCCGAGCTGCCCGCCGTCAACGGCGTCCTCGGGGCCGAAGGCATGCCCGGCGTGGTGCGGGTGCGGGGCAGGACCACCGGCTCGCGCTAAGGCCACGGCTGAGGGCCGGCCCGAGGCCACGCCGCGGTTCGTCTCGCGGGCAGGCGTCCTCGTCGGCACAAGGCCGCGGGCCCGACGGCGTTTCCCGAGCGTACGCGGGGTCCGCGGCGATGCTGCGGCCGCCGCAGCGGGGCTCTCCGGAAGCCTCCAAGATACGGCGCTTTTGAAATCGAGTCTCATTATTGCCGACATCCGGCCTGGAGACTCCCTCAGCTGTCAGCCCGTACACGCAGAGGGTCATCCCGTGAGCCATCTTCCACGTCGTTCCCTGTCCGGTCCCGGTGGCCGGCGCACCTTCCTTCTTCTCACCGCCCTCGCCGGCCCGCTCCTCACGGTGGCCGTCGGCTGCGCGGCTCGCGGCGGGGGCCCCGGCGCCGCCAGCGCGCGGCCGATGACGATGCCGCCCGGGTGGCGGTCGTGAGGCTGTTCGTCTCCGGGGAGTCCTTCCGGACGGCGACCCGCTATCTGTTCGGGCTCTCGGAAGAGAAGCCGACCTTTCCGCCGGTGGACACGCCGCTCGAACACGACCTGGAGATCGCGACCCACGAACACGGACTGATGGGATCGCCCGAAGTCTCCCGGATCCTGCTGAGCCGGGCGCTTGCGCTCAGCGAAACCCCCGCCAGCGAGAGCGTTCTCCTCGTGGCCCACGGCATGGGAGACGACGGCGAGAACGACCGCGTCCTCGACAACATGCGGCTGGCCGCGGCCACTCTTGCCTCGGAAGGATTCGCGGAAGTCGAAGTGGCCACGCTTCGCGAAGACTGGGAGGAAGCCCGCGTCGCCGCCGAGGCCGCGATGCGTGCCTTCGTCGAAGGCCGGACGGTGGAGGGCCGCAGGGTGCTGGTGCTTCCGTACCGCCTCTCGGGATTCGGGCCCTACGCCACGGTGCTGGAAGGGCTCGACTATGTGGCCGGCGACGGGCTCCTGCCACACGATGCGATTTCGCGCTGGATCGAGCAGACGGCCGCGGGGGTGGCGTGCGAGAGCGCGTGGGAGCAGCGCGACTGCGACCGGTTCACGAACGGAGGCCGTTAGCGTCGGCAGTTGGCGAGCCGGAACTCCCGTACCCGGCAGCCGATCCGAGGCGTTGGTCGTCACCGCCGCAACGTAGCCCTTGAGTCTTGTGGGCGATCGGGGGCAGGTGAACCCCTGCTTGCGCCCGGGTGACGGAAGTACCGGCCAGCAGGAGAACTCCCTGAGGGACGGACGGTGCGGCGCAGGCCGGCGAGGACGCCGGCGCTCCATGGGGCCGACGCTCCCTACGTCAGACCGCGCCAGTCCTGGAGCGCCGGTGTCCTCACCGGCCACCGCACGCCTGGAGCGCCGGCGTCCTCGCCGGCCACCGCCCCAGGCGGGCATGGTCCCTCGGCTTCCCGGCCAACGGTCCATCGCCACGGCGGCGCTGCCGGCACGAGACCACGGTGCGGCGGCGCTGCCGGCACGAGACCACGGTGCGGCGCAGGCCGGCGAGGACGCCGGCGCTCCATGGGGCCGGCGCTGCATGGGGCCGGCGCTCCATGGGGCCGACGCTCTCACCGGTCAGCGTGGGCTTGGAGCGCCGGTGTCCTCACCGGCCACCGACGCAGGCCGGCGGCCCCTCCACCGCCCCGGCGATGGCGGACGGGGCGGGGGCACCGCCGGGGAGGCCGCCCCGGCCACGTCCGGAGGCCGTGGCTCGCGGCTCCTTCAGGAGGCCCGGCTACCGGGGGCGGTAGCTCCGGACTGGCGGCAGCCGCGCCCCGGTCCCTCCCGGCGGTTCTTTTTCGCCCACGACCGGAATCGTCAGCGTCCCGATGCCGTCGATGCTGGCCTCGATCAGGTCCCCGGCTTCGAGGAAGCGCTGCTCCCCCCGGACGGCCGTGCCCATGCCGACGCCGCCGGAGGTGCCGTTGTTGATGACGTCGCCCGGAAACAGGGTGATGATCGAAGAGCCGTACTCGATCAGCTCCCAGAGGCTGTGGATCATGTCGCCGGCGCGCGCCTCCTGCATCTGTTCGCCGTCCACACTCAGCGTCTGGCGCAGCTCCTCCATCGGGTCGCCGTAGAACTCCTTGGGCACGATCCAGGGACCCATCGGCGCGAAGGTGTCGTGCCCCTTGCCGACGAACCAGTCCGAGGTGAGCGGATTGCCGCCGGGCGGTCTCCCTCCCCGGTCCGAGACGTCGATGCTCACCGTGTAGCCGAACACGTAGTCCTCCGCCTCGGTGGCCGGGACGTACTTGGCCGTCCTGCCGATCACCGCGCCCAGCTCCACTTCCCAGTCGGTGCGATCCCGGCCGTGGGGGATGACCACCTCGTCGTCGTCGCCGATGACGGCGCCGCGCGCGGGCTTCAGGAAGAGATAGGGCACGCCCCGGTTCTCCCGCCGCTGCCGTCGGGCCTCCGCCCGCTCTTCTTCGGTGCCGGTCTCGTTCACGTGGCTGTAGAAGTTGACGGCGGCGTTGAGGATCTTCCCGGGATAGAGGATGGGGGCGAGCGTCTCGACATCCGCCACGCGGTGAATGAAGGCGGCCCCGTCGGGTCGAATCAGCTCGTTCTGCGCGAGGTGGTTCACGATCTCGTAGAGTCGCCGCCCGACGCCGTACTCGTAGCGGGCGATGAGGTCGAGCATGTCGGCGGGCGCGGGCACGGCGGGGTAGCGGGGATCGCGCTCCAGCATCCGGTTGGCCGCGTCGATTTCGACGACGAGGGCGTCGCGCAGCACCAGGGCGACGACCGGCGCTTCGGCGATCTCGAACGTCCCGACCTTGAAGGGTTCGGCGATCCCGATTCCTCCGGCTGACTGCGCCGAGGCGGGAGCGGGGGCGAGGGCGAGAAAGGCGGCCAGGGTGAGGGCGGTGAGGGCGGCGGCGGCAGCTTGGAGTCTCATGTTCAGGGTCCGTCGGGTGGATGGCCGCGTCCGGACGTGACACGGCAGCGCGAGAACGCGACGATAAGCGATCCCGCGCGGTGCCCGGTCACGACCGTCACCACCGCCGTCGAGCGACTGACTCCGGCTGCAAGAGCGGGCTTCTGCGTTGCGCTTCCGCGTTGTCAGCCACACCCCCACCGGGAGCAATGGGCCTCCCCGTTCCCGGTGCTCACGCCGCTCATCCACAGGCTGCCAGGCGCCAATCCTGGGGAAGGACCCGTAGAGGGTATTTGGGAACCCGTATGAAGACCGCCGTGGAACTGTCCGACGATGTGGCCGAGGCCGCGAGAGCCTTTGCGGCCCGCCGCGGCATCACCCTGCGTTCGTTGATCGAGCGCGGGCTGCGTCTTGCCATCCGCGCGGGCCGCGACCGTGAGGGCTTCCGGCTGCGGGACGCGAGCGTCGGCGGGCGGGGCCTGCAGGCGCCTTACCGGTACGCGGACCGGTCGCGCATCCGCGAGAGCATCTACGAGGGGAGGGGCCGTTGATCGCCGCCGCCAGCAGCATCCTGGGGCACGCTCCCCGCGGCGACTCCGCCTGGTCTCCGCCCGCCGGTCAACCGGAACCGCAGCCGCACCGAGAACCCGGTCGCCGCACCCGCCGGGCCTCGCTCAGGAGGGTTCCCGGGGCCCAGTTGAAGTGCTGTCCCTCCCACTCGTCCCGATGGGCCCAGATCACGTGGCCGTCGGCGCGGTGGAACTCGGTGTACGGGACGAGCAGGGCCTGGGCGTAGTACTCCCCGGCGAGGAGTTCGCCCAGACGCGCCACCGGATACCCGAGCGTCGAACCGTCCAGCACGGCCGGCTCGTCCGGGCCGAGCCCTTCGAAGTCCACCGCGAAGAACGGGACCCCGCGCGCGTTCGAGACCGGCAGGTGTCCGAGGCTCCGCTGCCGGATCGCGGGGATCTCGGGCTCGTCTCCGAGGATCACGTAGGCGCGGCCGGTGATGGGGCCGTCGCGCAGCGCGCGCGGGAAGGAGACCTCGAATCGGGTCTCGGGAGGCCCCGGGGCGCACCCGGCCAACCCGGCGAGGCCGGCCGTCAGCAGAAGCCGGGCCCCCATGCCGTTCCTCGCCGACCCGAGCGCAAAGCAGTGCTTGTGGTAGCGGGTCACGATCGTGGGGCTCATCCCGAACCGGGTCGCTGCCCACCCTCGATGATGTTGACGTCGTCCGCGTCGCGGTTGAAGCAGGACATGCCGTTGTTGAAGATGACGCCCGGGGTCTGCAACGGCTCCAATAGACTATCCACTGCCTTGGGGGAAGGGAGAGTCCGGATTCCGGCTGACATTGCGGCCATACGCCCTTCGTCCGCGCGACCACTGACGGAACCGCGACGCGCGGATTCCCGTCCTGAGCTGCCCCCGGTGCAAAGAGCCGGTTTCGCAGATGCGGGTGAACTGCGAGATCCGGAACCGGGCCGGAACCCGCCATGAAGTTCACCGGACAATTCCGCCAGCGATGGGATGGGCTGAGGATCGCGTTCGGCGGATCGAACGTTACGAATCGGGTGCACGACCTGGCAGGAAGGACCGACAGGGTATCCCTCCAGGACGCTGCCGACGGGGGGTACGAACACACGCGGACCGTCGCGGAGTACTACGACCTTTGTACCGGGTTCATGGTCTGGGGTTGGGGCGAATCCCTGCACTTCGCGCCGCTGTCGCCTCGTGAAAGCCTGGAGGAGTCCGTGATCCGGCACCAGAGACACATGATCTCCAGGCTCGAACTGCGTCCGGGAATGAAGGTCGTGGATATCGGCTGCGGGATCGGCGGTCCGATGCGCCGCGTCGCCCGGGAGGCGGGAGTCCGGGTTGTCGGGATCAACGCCAGTGAAGTCCAGTGCAACAGCGCCCGGCGTCTGAACGCGGCGGCGGGGCTCGCTGATTGGACCGAGTGTCTCCAGTGCAGCTTCATGGACATGAGCGCGATCGCGGACCGGACCTTCGACCGCGGCTACGCGATCGAATCAACCTGCCACGCGGACGACAAGGCGGCCGCGTTCGCCGAGATCTACCGGGTCCTGAAACCTGGAGCCCTCTTGTGGGGCCAGGAAATGTGCATGACGGACCTGTACGACCCCGGGAGCGACCGGCACCGCGCCATCAAGCGGGAGCTCAGGCGCGGCATCGCGCTCAAGGACATTGCTACGTTCGGGGAGGTCAACCGGGCGCTCGCAACTGCCGGATTCGAAGTCGTGGAGAGCGGGGACCTCGCCATCCACGAGCACGGTCAGGACACGCCGTGGTATCAGCCGATGGAAACCCTTCGCGGGCTGCCCGGCAGCGCTTTCCGCCGGGTTCCGATGGGCCGCCGGGCGATTCAGTTGGGATTCCGAATCGCGGAGTTCTTCCGTGCGTTTCCGAGGGGCTCCGCAGAGGTGGTCGCGTTCCTCGATCGGACCGGGAAAGCCTATGTCGCGGGGGGCAGAGCGGGGGTATACACGCCCCTCTACTGTTTCCTGGCGCGCCGGCCTCCTGAGGGTTAGCCCGATCCCCCTGCGGGCTCTTCCTCCGCCCGCCCGTCAACCGGAACCCTCGGCGGCCCGTTCTCGGCGGGCCGAGCCGAGGCGCAGGTGGATCGAGGAAAGCGCCGGTACCAGAAACAGGACGATCGCGGTGGTGAAGACGATGCCGCAGCCGATCGAGGCGGAGAAGGGAACAAAGAACTGCGCCTGAATCGCGTCCTCGAGAATCAGCGGGGTGAAGCCGAGGAAGGTCGTCAGGGAAGTCAGCATGATCGGGCGAAAGCGCCCCTTCGCGCCCTCGATGATCGCGGTTCGCGCCGGGAACCCGTCCCGGAGCTTCTGATCGGTGAAATCGATCATCACCAGGGAGTCGTTGACGACGACTCCGGCGAGCCCGAAGATCCCGACGAAGGACTCCGCGCTCACGGCGACCCCCAGCACCCAGTGACCCAGGATCACGCCGACCAACCCGAACGGAATGATCGCCATGACGATGAATGGTCTGGTGTAGGAGCGCAGGGGAATGGCCAGCAGCCCGAAGATCAGGAGCAGCGCGATCGCGAATCCTCGATAGAGACCGCCCAGCGAGTCGAGTTGCTGCTGTTGCTCCCCTCCGAAGGTGTACGTGAGCTCCGGGTTCTCGGCGATGAGGCCCGCAAGGATGGTGTTCTCCAGAATGTCGTTGGCCGTCCCGGCGGAAATCACGCTGGCATCCACGTCAGCGCTTACCGTGACGACTCGCTGGCCGTCCTGGCGCCGAATGGCCGGCGGTGAGTTGCCCGAACGCAGCGCCGCCACCCGGCTGACGGGCACGTCGGCGCCGGCGGGCGTGCGGAGCCGGTAGCTCTCGATGTCGGTGACCGAGTTCCGCTGCTCCTCGGGGAGCCGCACGTAAACGCGAACTTCGTCACGACCCCGCTGCACCCGGACGGCTTCGGCGCCGAAGAAGGCGGCTCTCGTCTGCCGGGCCAGATCGTCCAGCGTGAGGCCGAGCGCGCGCGCTTCGGGAAGCATTCCCACCTGGAGTTCCAGGACCCCGGGGGTGTGATCCGAGCGTATGTCGAAGACGCCTCCGACGCCGCCGAGGCCGGCGACGGTGGAGTTCGCGATCTCGGTGAGGCGTTCCGGATCCGGGTGCGACAGCGCCGCCTCGACCGGATTGCCCAGGGTGTAGATCTGGCTGATGTAGGTGATCGCGCGCGCCTGAGGCAGGTCCCCCACCTCCTCACGCCATGCCTGCACGACTTCTCCGGAAGTGATGCGCCGCTGCTGCGCGCTCAGGAGCTTGAACTCGATGGTGGCGACGTTCGCCTCCGGGTTCAGGGTGGGGGAGGGGTTGAGGCCCCCGGTCTCGATCCGTGACCGCTGGCCGACGACCAGCGTCACGCCGGAGAGCAGCGGCGGCGCATCGGCGGGCCGGCCCTCGGAAAGCCGGTCCACCGCCCGGCGACCGGCCGCTTCGAGTTGTTGCGCCACGGCGTACGTCTGCGGCGCCGTCGTTCCGTCCGGCATCTCGAGGGTGGCGATGGCGAAGTCGCCTTCGACCTCCGTTGCGAAGGTGGCCGGGACGATGCCGGCAGGAAGGAGGGAAACGGTCAGGACGAGCAGCCCGACGGCCGCCGAGACCGTCACCCCGGGCCAATCCACCGCGAACTGGATTCCCCGGTCCAGGGGCCCCTGAACAAAGCTCTTGAGCAGGGAATCGACCTGATTCTGGATCCGGGCGACGAATCGCTGCATTCCCGTCCGGGGCGCCCAATCCGGGCCGTGCAGGTGATGGGACAGGTGGTTCGGCAGCACCAGCAGAGATTCGACCAGCGAAAAGAGCAGCATGGCGATGACGATGATCGGCAGCGCCTTCCAGACCTCGCCGAACCCGGCGGGCACGAAGAGCAGGGGCAGGAACGCCACGATCGTCGTCAGCACCGCGAAGATCAGCGGCGTCCTGATGCGCCGCGCTCCCCGGATCGCCGCAACGACCCCCGGCGCGCCGCGCTTTCGCTCCAGGTGGATGTGCTCGGACACCACGATCGCATCGTCCACGACGATGCCGATGGCAAGCACGAAGGAGAAGAGCGACACCGCATGGAGCGGAATGTCGAACAGCAGCATGGCGGCCAGGGCGCCGATCCCGGAAACGCCAAGACCGACCGCGACCCACAAGGCCAGCCGGAGTTGGAGAAACAGACCCAGCGCGAGCAGGACCAGCAACAACCCCAGGGCGCCATTCTTGAGGAGAAGGACGCCGCGCTCCACAAAGGCCGAGGAGTCGTCGTTCCAGATGCCGATCTCCACGCCGTCGGGGAGCGAGGGGGTCAGCTCGTTCGCGACGTGATCCCGGACGGCCCGCGCCACATCCATCACCCTCTCGCCGTCGGCCCGCGAGACCTCGACGAACACGGCGGGGCGACCCTCGTGCCGGACGATCAGGCCGGAGTCCTCGAAGCCGTCGCGGATTTCGGCGATGTCACCCAGGCGCACCACCGCGCCGTCCGGCCGGGCGAGGATGATGAGGTCCTCGAAATCCTGCTGGTCGTGGCTCTGCCCCAGGGTCCGAATCCGCACCTGGGACCGGTCGGTGTCGATGCTGCCGGCGGACAGGTCCAGGGAACCGCGGCGAATCGTGTTGGCGATGTCGGTCAGCGTGAGCCCCAGGGCCGCAAGCCGCTCGAGCGGCGCTTCGATCGAGATCTCGTAGTTGCGCACGCCGCTGACCTCGACCTGGGACACGTTCGGGAGGGAAGCGAGATCGTCCTCGATCCGGTAGGCGAGCTCCTTCAGCGAGCGCTCGGGAACGTCACCGTGGAGGACCAGCCGCATCATGCTCTGCGCGTTGGTCATTTCTCGTATCCGGGGTCTCTCGGCGCCGCCGGGGAACGTCTGAATCCGTCCCACCGCCGCCTCCATTTCATCCTTCCTGGCGCCCATGTCGGTACCCGAGTTGACTTCCACCCGAACGGACGCAATCCCCGGGGCCGCGATGGACCTGACGGTCTTCACGTCGGCCAGTCCCCGGACCTCGTCCTCGATCTTGACGACGATGGCCTCCTCCACCTCCTCGGGCGTGGCGCCGGGGAACGGCACGGAGATCTCGAACTGGTTGAAGGGCACCGTGGGCCATCCTTCCTGTTCGAGGCCGGTCAGCGACACGAGGCCCACCGCGAGGATGCCGAACATCAAGAGGTTGGCCGCCACGCTGTTGCCCGCCATGTAGGCGATCGGTCCACGCGGTTCCGCGCGGCTGCCTGGATCAGGACTCATCGGCAACAAGGGAGGGAGCGGGCCCCTGGAGGCGCTCCGG
Source organism: Vicinamibacteraceae bacterium (assembly GCA_012271265.1). Classification (GTDB taxonomy): domain Bacteria; phylum Acidobacteriota; class Vicinamibacteria; order Marinacidobacterales; family Marinacidobacteraceae; genus JAAXGQ01. Next base: position 12,846 of record JAAXGQ010000013.1, on the reverse strand, counting down.
GGTCCGCCGCGCCGCTACCGGCTTCCGCGCTCACAGGGGATTCGGGAGCTCACAGAGGGTTCGGGATCCGGGCGACGCGGAACCTCAGTTTCCGGTTGGGGGACAGGGTCGGGAACGGATTGATCCGCATCCGGTAGTTGCCGGGCGTCACTTCGAGCTGCAGGTGATGCGCAATGAGCAGAACATTGACGGCCATCTGAAGTTCCACCCACCGATGGCCGAGGCACATGTGCGTGCCCAGGCCGTAGGGCGCATAGGCGCCCGGCTGCAGATGCTCGGCCCGGCCCGGCAGGTAGCGATCGATATCGAACTTCAGCGGATCCCGATACAGATCCCCGGCATAGTGCGGCGCAGTCTGGCAGATCAGCACCATCGTCTTCGGCGGTATCTCGTAACCACGGACGATGCACTCGTTCATGACCGTTCTCAACTGCCATGGAATCACCGGGTACATGCGCGCGGATTCCATGCAGAGGCGCACCGTGACGTCTACGGTCTCGTGATTGAAGTCCCTCCCTCCCGGTTCGCGGCCGTTGCCGAACAGCGACTCGGCTTCGTCCCGGACCCTTGCGTACACGTCCGGGTTTCGAATCATGTTGTAGACGGCGAAGGCCAGTCCACTGCCGAGATAGATGCTGGCAACCATGGAGGCCACGAACGGGAAGGTGAGGTCCGTTTCGGGAAGGAACTGCGGGTCTCTCTTGTGGAGATCGAGAATCGCGTCGGCCAGATCCCGGGGCTTTCCCCGGCGCTGCGCCGCCGTATGCGCCGCGGTGATCGCCTCCTGGAGTTCCCTGACGCGCTTCCCGTAGCGTTTCATTCTGGGCGTGGACAGCATGAAATCCGGCAATGCGCCCTGGACCCGCGTTACCAGCGCACGATGTTCGAAAGCCAGCAGTTCGTCCACGTAGTCGCTGCAGTCCACTCCCATCGCGATTCGTGAAATCTGACTGCTGACGTGCTTCTGAAAGCGTTCGGTGGCGCGGAGGACGTCCCCTTGCTTCCAGCCGCTCAGCGATTTCCGGCAGTCGTGGATCAGCTCCGGCAGGCGCTGCGCCAGCGTGGCGCGGGAATACGCGGCATGAAGCTCCTTGCGCATTCGATAGTGTTCGGCGCCATCCATTCCAGGCAGGGTCCGGGAGGCGCCAAACACGGCTTCCAGCCCGGCGATGTAATCCTTCGAGCGAAGATAGAACCGTCCGTGCCGGTTGATCCAATGATTGACATCGGGACCCATCAACGCAACCACGGGCGCGCCGCGAATCCTGAACGGCATTCTGACGACCGGCCCATGTTTGCGGCAAATGCCGTACATCGCCTTCGGAATGTTGCCCGAGAGGAAGTCGCGCCGCAGCAGCACGTCGAGCATCCCCGGCCTGGGGATGGGCTTCGTCTGAACGGCGCGGCGCGTCTTCGGCTTCGCAGTGCTGTCCTTCACTGCGGTGGCGACCGTCCGTCCGATCAGATCCAGCCTGGCGACGAGCTCGATCCGATCGAGGCGCTCCTCGTAGTCTTCTTCGTCGAGCAGCAGATGGAAGCCGCCGCAGGTGTGCATCAGGGCGACCAGGATCGCGTCCCGCGGGTCCGGGATCTCGTCCTGCAGGATCACGCTCAGGATCCTCGCCCTGGACTCCCTGCGGGTCTCGACATCGGAGGTTGGATAGGTCCCCGAACGGGAGACGGCGCGGGAGAGCCCCCAGAACCCGCCCGTTTCGTGGGTGAGGATGTTCCGCGCCACCAGGCGATCGAGCGTGGCCGCGACGATTTCGTCGGCATGGCGCGTGTTCCGTTCAATCCAGAACTGCGCGTCCGATTCCTCGTCGGATTCGGTGATTTCCCTGAGCACCGGGTCGAGCAGTTCATCTCCGGTCGGTTCGGGATCCACCAGATACAACCGTTCCAGATCGGTCTCGATGCGCCGTTCGAGCGCGAGATCGGCGAGGACCGCTCCGGCCATCACACAGGAGAAATCCCAACCCGGGACCATTTCCAGATAACCGCTCCGCTCGTCGAGCAGCAGGAGGACCAGCTCCTCGGCGATCCGTATCGGGTGGTCCGGCGCGCTCATCGTGATCGACCTCCTGAACGGGCGGCCCATGCCAACCGGGGCTCGCCCCCCACCGGATGGTCCGGGTCAGAGTCTAGTCGAAGGACAGACGGGCGCCGGGCGCGGCGTCCGGGACGGCCGCCCCCCGAGGGTAGAGTAGGAACATGGGTGAAGGGAGCGGCATACCACCACTTCGTCCTGCTCCTGCGGCAGCACGGCATCGAACTGCTCGAAACCAGGTTCAACTACAGCGTGAAGTATCGAGGCGGAATCTACGCCCACGACTTCGACTCCGACATCAGGAGGCAGTTGCAGCCGGCAAGCGAGAGGTTCCAAACGTCTCCTGAAACGTCTCAAGGGGTTCGGCCGGCTCACCCTCTCGGGGTCGAAGCTGCGAACTGTCACAACCACGCGGTTCGTGCATCCGGACGTCTCCGTCCTGCCCGCCAACGAAGCCCGGCCCCTCGCCACCCGGAGCAATCACATCGAGCAGAACGGGGCGCGGCCGCACAACTACGAGATCACCTACATCATGCACAACCAGCAACCGTGGGCGCACGACTCGGACAAGCCGTGTTTCGTGACCCAACCCGATCAGCGGTATCGACGAAAGCAGGATCGTCAGGAAGTGGTGGTTTCAGCACATCGTGCACGACGTGCGTCACGTCGCCTTTCTGACCCAATTGTTCCGCTTCGTCCAGGGAAGAGGCGGACGTGGCACTGCGGCGCGCACAACGCTGATCAACAGCCAGGAAACCTGCCTCCTATCCGGACTCGTTACGGCGCGGCAGATGGGAGCGGACTATCCGTTCGAGGACTCGGAGGCAAGGAAGCGGTTCAACCTCTATGGCCGCGTGATGTACGGCTGGCGCTTCCGGAGTGTCTGATGCGGACGGCCGACGGAACGGGTGAGCCGCCCGCGCCGCGGAGCCGCGCTGGGTAGAACTGCCTGCAGTAGCGCCGGTACATTCCGATCTCGCCGTCGGACGCGCACAGGGCCGGCCGGCGCCGGTACCGCTTCCGGCTCCAGACCTCCACGTCCTGCCTGACGTCGTGCTTCTGGGACAGCAGGGTCAGGCGGTTCATCGTCTCGGTGCGGAGAGCCGGCGGCAGGAAACGCAACCCGGCGATCAGCCGCTTCGGCTTCCGGATCCGGCGCAACTGGCTGACCAGCACCAGGTCGATGAGCGTGCCGTCGAGGGGCGTCGCGAGCACCCACAGGCGCCCGTCCATTCCGATGGAGCGTTCGTGGAACTCCACGAGCGAATAGCCGAGTCCAACGACATGCGCGGTCGCGGAAACGTCAAAGGTGAGATCGGCGATCCTCCCGATGCGCCGGACGCGCCTGAAATCAAAGGAGCTCCGGAGATGCGCTCCGTCCACGGTCACGCTTCCCACCCGACGGACCTTGTCGTACCCGTGCACGTAGCGGAGGTGCGCCATGTCCACGGCGTTCTCGCTCGTTTCCTGCGGGTGCCCCCGAAACCGGAGCGTCCGGAACGCCGGTTCGCACCAGTCGGCCCCGGCCGGCGGGTCCTCCGGGAGGCGCCACTGCGGGGGCCGTCCGTTGATCCCCCACCAGGCGAAGACCATGCCGAGGACTTCGCGCGTCTCGAAGGAACTCAGCTTCGCGATCTTCGACGGCGGGGCGAAGGGCGTGGCGACGCACCCTCCGCTGGCGTCGAACTCGAAGCCGTGAAAGGGACACACGAGACGGCCGTTCCGCACCCGCCCGCCGGCGGCCGGACCCAGCGCGGAGCCGAGGTGCGGGCAGACCGATTCGGCGACCGAGACGCGACCGGCATCGTCGCGCCAGGCGACGATGCGCCTGCCCATCCAGGTCTTCTCGATGAGCTTCGCCCTTTCGAGGGCCTCCCGGGTGGCGACGAAGTACCAACCCTCCGGGAAGGGGGGAAGTCCGCCCGCGCCGGCGCCTGCTCCGCCAGGGTCTCGGGCGCCGGAGCCGCGCAAGGGGCTCAAGAGGCCGGCGACGCCACCCGGCGGACCCTCATTCCCTCGGTAGCAAATCGAATCCCGCCCACCACGACTTCCTGACCGCTCCGGAGCCCCCCGGTGACGAAAACGGTGTCGTCGAACCGCTGCAGCACCCGGACGGGCACGATGGTCACCGCGTCGTTTTCCACCGCCCAGACCTCGTCGCCCGGCCGCAGCCCCAGCCGCGTGATCCGAAAGTACTCCTCCGGCGCGATCCCCGATATCTCGACGCCGGCGAACTGGCCGACCAGGAGCGGCGGCGAGCCGGCGGCGGGGAGAGCCGCGGCGCCGTCTCCGTCGGCCACCGGCGCCCCGCCTCGCAAGGGGTGCGGAACCCGCACGATCACCTCGAGGGTGCGGGTCGCCTCGTCCAGCGCCGGCTCGACGCGATCCACGTAGCCCTCCCAGGCGTAGCCGCCGGTCGCGTGGCTGGCGGTGACTCGGGCGGCGACCCTCCGGTCCGTGATTCCGGGCCTCAGGTCCCAGAGGCCGGGAACGAGCGCCGCCTCGGCGTCGGACAGGGGAACCACGATCTCGACCGCGTCGGAGGCGTAGATCTGCCCCACCCCCACCCCGGCGGTCACGAACTGTCCGACCCCGACGTTCTCGGCGCGCACAACGGCGTCGAACGGCGCCCGGACCTCCGTCCGGGAGAGGAGGAGCTCGGCCTCCGCGAGTACGGCGCGCGCCTCGACCACCGCGGCGCGCGCGGCGTCGAGTTGGGGCTCCCACCGCGCCAGCGAATTCGCCTCTCCGCTCCCGGCGTGCGCGCGGCGGCCCCGGAAGGCTTCGTACTGCTCGCGGGCGATCCGCGCCTCCTCCTCGACCTTCAGCAGTTCCACGTGCTGCACGGCGACGCCGGAACGAGCCTGCTCCACCCGCAAGCGGTAGTCGCTGTCGTCGAGGCGGAAGAGCACCTGTCCCTCGCTGACCCGGCCCCCGCTCTCGAACGCGGGAGCGACCGCGACGATCCGTCCGCTCACGCCGGCGGCGACGTCCACCTGGACGCTCGGCCGAACGGTTCCCGCGCCATGGACGGGAATCGCGCCGGATCCCGCAACAGCCGGCGACGTCGTCACGAACGGAACCTGGGAGGGAGGCTCCCGCCGCTCGGGCTCGGGCCGCTGCGCGATCATCAGGGCGGCGATCCCGAGCGATCCCAGCAGGATGGCCGCCGCCAGGATGGATCCCCCGGTCCGACTCATCGCGCCGCCGGTCCTTTCGCCCGGACGTCCGGCGCGTTCGCCATCCCGTCCGGGCGGGCGGTCCAGGCGCCCCCCAGGGCCCGATGGATGGCCAGCCGGGCGAGCGCCAGGTTCCGCGCCGAAACCGCGAGCGCCGATTCCGCATCCAGCAGCCGGGCGTTCGCATCAAGCAGATCGCCATAGCTGCTGACCCCCGACTCGTAGCGCCGGGACTGGAGATCCACGGACGCGCCGGCCAGCTCATGCCGGGCGGAGAGAGACTCCTGGCGGCGGCCTTCGTTCCTCAGGGTGGCCAAGGCCGCCTCCACCTCGTTGACCGCCGTCACGACGGTCCGGCCGTAGACGGCCGCCAACTCGTCGAAACGGGCTTCGGCCAGCGCCACGCCGCTCGCGAGCCGGCCCCCGTCGAACACGGGACGGAGCAGGTTGCCGGCGAGGTTCGTGAACCACTGCTGGACGTCGAAGAGGCCTCCGGCGTCCGTGCTCCGCAATCCAATGGAACCGGAGAGCGAGAGTTGCGGCATCAGGGCCGCGCGCCGCGCTTCCACGGTGTGCCCGGCGGCTTCCAGCCGGTGACCGGCGGCCTGAACATCCGGCCGCTGCGAAAGCAGGTCGGCCGGAATGCCGGCCGGCACGGGTTCCGCCGGAGATGCCGGCGTGAGGGACTCGGGGAGAATCGCCGCGAGGTCCTCCCGGTAGCCCCCCAGCAGCACGGCGAGCCGGGACTCGGCCCCGGCGAGCTGATTTCCGATCTGCGGCACACCCGCCCGGGCGCCCGAAAGAGCCTGACGGACGGATTGCAGCTCGAGCGCGGCGGCGAGCCCGCGTTCGTAGCGGCTCTCCACCAGCCGCTCGCGTTCCTCGAGCAGGTCCACCTGCCGCCCGGCGAGGGCGAGTTGTTGTCGCAGGTGGCCGATTTCGAAGTAGGTCGAGATCGTCTCGGCGAGGATCCCGAGGCAAGCGGACCGCAGGTCGAACTCCGAGGCCAGCAGCTCGGATCCCGCCGCCAGCGCGGTGTGCCGCGCGCGGCCCCAGAAATCGGCTTCGTAGGCGAAGTCGGCGCCCAAGGTGAAGGTCGGGAAACCCAAGCGGTCCGGAAGCGGGAAATCGAGGCCCAGGTCCTCGAGTTGGGCGCCGATCGCGGCATTCGTGGGCAGGTCGAAGGTCTCCGCCGTGAGGCTCGCTCCCACTGTGGGCAGGATCGCCGCGTCGGCCAGCCGGGCCCGCGTTCTGGCCTGCTCGACCCGCGCCACCGCTTCCGCGACGGAGAAGTTGGAGTCCAGCACCGATGCGACCACCTGGTCGAGCGCGGGATCAGCGAACGCCCGCCACCACTCCTGCGGCTCGGTTGCGCCGGTGGCCGGACTCCCAGCGAAGGCGGGAGAGAGCTCCGGAGCCGCCTTCGGCGACAGGTCGGGGGAGCCGGCCGACCGCGGGGCACAGCCGCCGGTGGCCAGCAGGAGCCCGCCGACGAGAGCGCTCGCCAGCGCGCAGTGGCGATTCCTCAAGCCAGCGCGCGCGGCGCCCCCGAGCCCCATGAGCCAAGTCTAGGCCAGGAGCCTGCGCCCCATCTTCCGCCCCTGCGGCAGTTCGCGCCCACAGCGGCCCCGTACCGACGGACCGTGGGCCGGGAGGCCCACGGTCCAAGCCCGCCTGCGGCGGTGGCCGGTGAGGAAACCGGCGCTTCAGAATTGGCCCGCCCTGAGCTATCGAGCGGCGGCCCCATGGAGCGCCGGCGTCATCGCCGGCCTGCGCCGCACGGACGCCCGCGCGGAGTCTCGTCCCTACGGCGTCGCCGTACCAACGGAGCGTGGGCCTCGCCCGTGACCGAGGCGCCGGGCAACTTTCTGCGGCGCAGGCTCCTAGGGCGTTTGTTCGCGGGGGGGCGGGGCGTGGGCGGCGCGCGGGGAACGGCGCCGGGTGAGGTTGAACGCGCTCAGGTCCCGGCGCCGCGGGCGCTCCAGGCAGAAGTCGGCCATGATCCGGCCGACCACCCCGCAGAACTTGAAGCCGTGGCCGGAGAAGCCGGCGGCGACGAACACCCCTTCCACCTCCGGGTGGCGGTCGAGGATGAAATGCCCGTCAGGGCTGTTCGTGAAGATGCACGCCGTCATCCGGCGCGTGGGGCCGTTCGCCCGGGGAAAGAACGCCTCGATCCCCTCGCGCAGGACGGCCTCGTCCTCCGAATGGCACTCCCGGTCCATGGCGTCCGGGTCCGGGACGGCCTGGTGGAGGTGGTGGAACTTGCCGATCTTGAATCCCTCGCCCCGATTGTCGGGAAAGCCGTAGAAGTTGCCAACCGGGGACTCCAGCACGAAGATCGGGAAGCGATCGGGGTCGAAGATCCCCGGCGCGAGGGGTTCCGTCCAGAGCATGACCTGCCGCACCGGGCTGCACAGCGGCTTCAGGGCGGCCACGAGGTCGCGCGCCCACGCCCCGGCGGTGATGACCAGCTTTCGCGCCTCGTAACGGCCGGCGTCGGTGGCGACCCGCACCCCGGTCGGGGTCCGGTCCCAACCGCGGGCGCGGACGCCGGAGACGATCTCGGCGCCGAGGGAGCGCGCCGCCTCGGCGTGGGCCCGAATCGCGGTTTCGCAGTGGAGGTAGCCGGCGTCGGGCTGGTAGATCGCGCCGAGCCCGGCGGGAAGCGCGTAACCGGGAAAGCGACGGTTCACCGCGTCGCTGTCGAGTTCCTCGAACGGCAGGCCGTGCTCGACGCAGGACTTCCGGGAGCTCGCGACGATGCCGCCCGACCGCGGGCCGATGTCCAGGCCGCCGGTCACCCGCAGGATGGACTCGCCGGTGACGTCCTCGAGTTCGCGCCAGCGGCGGTAGGCGTCCCGCAGCAGCGGGACGTAGTGCGAACCCTCCGAATAGGCGAGGCGGATGATGCGGGTCAGGCCGTGGGAGGAGCCGAACGGGTGCGGGACGGTGAACCGCTCGAGCCCCAGCACCCGGGCGCCGCTCTTCGCGAGCTCGTAGACGGTCGCGCTGCCCATCCCGCCAACGCCGATGACGATGGCGTCGTAGGGGCGCGCGCTCACGTTCCTATTGTCGCCCGACCCGGAACGGCCCGCGGACAACCGGACGGGTGAGCCATCCCGGAGGTGGCGCGGTCTGCCCTCGTGACGCGCCTGCACCGGATCAACATCGAACCCGGAGGGCGCAGCAGGAAGCTCTGCATCCGGGGTCTCCGCATGATCGTCGCGGACGTGCCCGCCTGCCTCGCGTCCGGCACGTCCGTAGAGGAACTGCACCGGGACTTCCCGGACCGGACCCGCAAGGAGATCCGGACCTGCCTCGCGTTCGCGGCGGATCGCGGGCGGTGATTTCGCGGCTCGGAGGACCTGCTTGTGTCCTATCGCGACGACAGGTGGTCGAGGTCGAGTGGGTCGCTCTCGACGTAGTCCCGAGCCGTGAGGTCATCGAGCGTCTGAACCACCCCGTCAATGGATCGGAAGCGGCCCCCGGGCGGCACCCGTTGGAGCCACAGCTCCCGATAGGCGTCCCAGGTCCGGTTGGCGAAGGTGGGCGCAGTGTCGCCGCGAACGAACAGGAACAGGACGCGGACCGGGTCTGCAACCCATGCGGGCTCGGCCCGGACGCGAATCTCCCGCAAGGCGCGAAGGGCGCGCCCCTCTTCGCTCCGCACCTTGTGCTTCTTCGACATCCGGCGCGTCAGTGGAGACGCCAGGCGCACGAAGTCATCGGGAAACGCGACGCGGCTCCGGTTGCGGGCCAGCGCAAGCCGGAAGGTCCTGGCCTCCTCGTCGTCATGCGTGCCAGCGACGCGGCTCCACTCGGCTGCGACGGCCTTCTCCACCGTCATCACGCGGTCGAGATCGGCAACCAGCCCTCGGTTCGCCGTTCCGGGAACGAACGCGTAGTTGGGTCGGCGCGCGCGGCGGATCTCACGGAGCCGGGCGGGGTCAACCTCCACCAGCGGACAGACGTGCACGAACGGCCGGGCGCCGCAGGCACGGACGATGTCACACGTCTGCGTCACGACGGCGAACCCGTGCACCTGGGTCTCCGCTGCGTCCGCGCCCTCCACGGCCGCGAGCGCGGCGGCGTCCGAGATCGGTGCGCCAGGGTTCAGTCGGAACAGAAACCCCTGATCGCCGAGTACACAGTCACCCTGCCTCCACGAAGCAAGCGCTTCATCGACGCGACGCCGGTGCACTTCGCCGATGCGGGCGGCGGCGGGTGGATGAGCCTCATCCTGAAGTCTCACGCCGCATGCTCCTTGAGACGCGGGCGGCGCGACTGCTTCCAGCGTCACGATGGATCGGGTCGTTCATCGCGTCGATCAGGGCTTCGGGCGGGAGCGGCGCGCGCTCGGCCCGGGCCTTCGCATCGAGCTCACCCCGCACGATGCGTCGCCTCCGCTTCCCTGGGCCGAGCCGCGCGCGCGCCTCCTCGAACGCCCGCGACCTCAGGAGGTCGAAGGGCGCCTTGCCCGCGGACACCGTGAACAGCACGGCGCGGTTGCTCCGGGCGTCCCCCCGGTCGGCCCGCCGGACGATGTCGAGCACCTTCAGGAGATGCTGCTCGTTCGCAGCGTTCATCGGCCGGCCGCTGGCCCAGAAGTGCACGCTGCGGCGGGAAACGTCAAAGAGCTGCCCAAGCTGCTCCCAGGTCAGTCCCGAAATGCGCCGCAGTTCCGAGACCGCGCGACTCGTGATTTCCGACTCCCCCGCAGCGATTCTGTCCTGCTCCGCAGGCACAGTCCAGGAGTCACGGCCTGCTGTTCGTCGGTCGTCCCACGCGAACGGCTCCGGCCACACTCTCATCCACGGGACGGATGAAGTTCCGTCGGCCAACAGCGGCAAGCTCGCCAGAATCACCCCAATGGCCTCTGACGACGCACGAAGTCCGTATCCGGTGGATGCGCCAGAGTCCGCGCCGCTCGACGCGGAGGCCCTGAAAGAGGACTCCTCGCTCATGACCGCCCTCCGTGGCGGCGATGGAATTCGTCGGTGACGACCCAACGGAAGAAGCTGTAGATCCGTTCGGCGAGCGTCCTCGCACGCGCACCGATCGACTCCACCTCGAATGCACCGAATTCCTGCGAGAAGGCATCGAGGTCGAGAATCCAACTCGGCTCGTCAATCGGATCGACCGCGGCCGGATCCACGGTGCTGCCCGCGGGCACACTTGCCCACCGCGCCCTGAGCTGGTCTTCGCCTTCGGGCAGGCGGAACAGCGCCTCTGCAATCAGCTGTTGTGCGTCCTTCGCCAGCGGCGTCGCCAAGATCCCCGCCATCTCCGGCCGGACCAGCTGCGGCAAGTCGCTGAGGTTCCTGCCGACGATCCGGTCGATGTAGCGAACGCCGAGACGATCGACAGTCCGCGGGTTGACGTGCGCGTGGAGCTCGGTCAGCACCCGGCGAAGCCGGTCGAGGAAGTCGTTGCGGCTCGTGTACCGCGACGTTTCGATCGCGAGGAAGCCCGGCGCGAGCGTCACCCGCCAGGTCTCGCTCTCGTCGTGGAACCGCCACAACACGTCGTACCGGGTGCTGATGGCGTCCTTGGGTCCGAGCACGACGTTGCGGCTCTTCTCCGGCCGCAACACCGGATATTCGTCGCGGATCGCTTCCTGAAAAGGGCCGATGAACCCGGCAGTCTCCACCGACGCGATGAGCGGGTAGCGCACCTGTGCGATGACGCGCACGAGCGGCGCTGCGTCAAGGGGAATCTCCTCCGGCGGCGATCCCCGCAAGGGGGTCTCGATCACCTGCGTCAAGTGAAACTTCCCGACTCCGCCCTCATCCTGCGGCTCCAGAAGGGAGTCTAACGAATGTGAAGAAGAGTGTGAAGCAACTCCTTGGCGAGCGACGGCTGGGTGGATCCCGTGGCGCCTCGACGGAGCGTCGCCGACCTCATCGTTGGGCCGGGCGCGGGATGCGCGTCGCTTGGAGGGTGCCGAGCACCAGGTCCAGTTCGTCGCCGTTCGCGGTGAAACGCACTTCGCGGCCGTCCTCCACGTCGAAGAACGTCGCGTCGCCCGACGGCCAGACCACCCGTCGCTCGCCCTGCGCCGTCAGCGCCAACCCCCGCCCCTCTATCTCGACCTCGATCCCGGTTTCGCTCCCGGCGACCGCGTAGGTCCCGAGGAACCGCTCGCGCGCGGCGAGCGGCAGCTCGGCCGGGACCCTCTCCACGGGCTGGGGCCCGGACCACCCGTAGACGTCCGCCACGGTGATGGCGATCTGGAGGGCCAGCGAAGACCCGGCGTCCGAGTTCGTCATCACGAAGACGCCGTCGTCCCCATCGATGGTCGCCGAAAACGTGGAACGGAAGCCCTGGTTGGAGCCCCCGTGCCGGAAGCGCTTGCCGTCTTCGGAGACGGCAGGCCCCAGGCCCCAGTCGTCCTGGTCCGGCGTGAGCATTTCCCGGGCGAGCGCCCCGCCGAGCACCCGCTCCGACGCGCCGCTCCATGCCCGCTGGACTTCCCGGGCGTAGAGGGCGAGTTCGCCGGGCGTCGTCCACAGACCCGCCGCGGCCTGCTCCGGGTAGGTGTGCCAACCACCCGGGACCGGGGTCCCGTCGCTGCGGTACCCGGTGGCGATGTCGTCCTGCCGGGAGGACGGGATCGGCTGCTCGTAGGTCGAGCGGACCATGGCGATGGGATCCAGGACGCGGCGGCGCATGACTTCGGAGAAAGGGGCCCGGCGCAGGTCCACGATCAGTTGCTGCACGACGGTGGTCCCGCCGCCGGAGTACTGCCAGCGCTCCCCCGGCGGCAGCACGACGCGCACCGGGTCGGTGTTGCCCCGGCCGTCGAGCACCCCCACCGCATCCGGGACCGTTTCGCCCGGTCCATAACCGGGGAACCCGGACACGCCGAGGCCGGCGCGATGCGTCAGGAGGCCGCGGAGCGTCACCGGGGCCTCGGTCGTGAACGGGTTCGCGGGGACGCGCCAGCTCGTGAGGACGCCGTTCACGTCGGCGTCCAGCGCGACCAGGCCTTCCTCGACGAGCTGCAGCGCCGCGAGCGCGGCCACAGGCTTGGAAATCGACGCCGCCTGGAAAAGGGTGCGCGGGGTGACCGGCCGCCCGGATTCGAGATCGGCGAAGCCGTAGCCGCGGGCCCAGGCGATCTCCCCGTCGGCGAGAACGGCCACGCTGACCCCGGGCACGCCGAGTGCTTCCATGCGACCTCGGAGCGACACCCGGGGCGTCGGCTCGCCCCGGATGATGAAGGTCGGCAGCAGCGCCGACTCGACCCGGGCGGCGGGCGTCTCCGGCGGGGATGCGTCCCCGGNNGCCCTGGACAGACCCGCCGGGTGCGGCGCCCCGCCGCCGTGGATGGAGCGGGACGCCGAGCGGGGGAGCGCGCCCCTCCGCTACGCGGGGCCGGTCACGCGGCGGAGGCGGGCGACGGCGCCGGTGCCCACGAGCACCAGCAATCCGAGAAGCACCGCGATCGGAACGAGCGCCCGCGCGATGACGTCCCGGATCGGCTCGTCCACGAACCGGAACGTGGGCAACCGGGGAAGAACCTCCACGGTCATCAGCTCGCCGGCGAGGAGGGGGGGCACGAAGAAGGCCTGCCAGCTTTCCGCGAAGTCACGCACCTGCGTCTCGAAGCTGGCG
>JAAXGQ010000101.1 GCA_012271265.1 Vicinamibacteraceae bacterium | reverse complement strand
ACAAAGCCTACCGAGCTCGTGCACCGGGAGGGGTGGTCAGCGGGCAAGATCGCAGATGACCGGAGCGTGGTCCGACGGGATGTCCTGCCCCCTCCGCTGACGCCGCTCGTCGCGATCCACGAAGCACGCCCGGAGCACGCCAGCCAGCGGCTTGGTGAGGTAGACGTGGTCGATGCGGGCGCCGTCATTCCGGGCGAAAGAGAGTCGCGTGTAATCCCACCAGGTGTAGATGCCCTTTGCCGGCTCTTCGCCCTCCGGCCAGAGAAGGCGGTAGGCGTCGGCGAGACCGAACCGCACGAGCCGCGCCAGGGCGGAACGTCCCGACGGATGGCAGAGCACCCCGCCAGGGTTGGGCGACGCGTCGTCCCGGTCCGACGGCGCCACGTTGAAATCCCCGCAGAGCAGGAGGGGTTCCCCGGGATCGGCCCGGGTGTCGAGGTGGTCGCGGAGCGCAGTCAGCCACGCGAGCTTGTAGGCCCAGTCGGGGTGGCGGGGTGACTTTCCGTTCGGGACGTACGCCGTCAGGATCCGGATCCCGGCCACCGAACAGTCGAGGAAGCGCGCTTCCTTCCGCTTGCGGCAGGGCGGCAGGCCCCGCTGAAGGAGCCGCGGCTTCTGACGCGCGATGACCGCCACGCCGTTCCGCGCGGCCTGGGCGTGCACCACGGCGTGATAGCCGGCTTCGGCGAGGCGGAGGGTCGGGAAGACCTCGGCCGGAGCCCGCAACTCCTGGAGGCACAGAACGTCCGGAGCATGCCGCTCCAGGAGGCCGAACAGCCGCCGGCGGCGCGTCCGGATCGAGTTCAGGTTCCAGGTGATGACGCGCAAGACGGGCGCGATGGTACGCCTCGGGGAGCAGCGCCCGGGGAGGCGGGGCTCTTCTACACTCTGGCCGCGGGACGGGGCCCGGTCGTCGCCGCCCGGAATCATGAGCATGCGCGTCTCCGCCACCCCCCTCCCGCCCGTCGATCCGGTCCACCGCCTCTTCGAGGATGGCGCAGAGGAGGCGATCGGCAACTACTTCGTCGCCAATTACCCGCCGTTTTCCGCCTGGCAGCGAAACGACATCCCCGGGTTTCTCGAGCGGCTTGCCACGCCGGCGCGCACCGGCGTCCCGCTCGGGGCCTACGTCCACATCCCGTTCTGCCGCAAGCGGTGCCACTTCTGCTATTTCCGTGTGTACACCGACCGGAACGCCACCGAGATTCGCGCCTATCTGGATGCCCTCGGCGAGGAGGCGCAGCGGTTCGCCTCCACCCCGTTCGCCGCCCGGCCGCTCTCCTTCCTCTACTTCGGCGGCGGCACTCCCTCCTACCTGTCCATCGCCCAGCTCGACCACCTCGTCGGGAGGCTCGCCGCCGCGCTCGACCTCGAAGCCCTCGAAGAGTTTGCGTTCGAGTGCGAACCCGGCACTCTCACCCCCGGCAAACTGGAGCGGATCCGGGCCCTCGGGGTCACCCGCCTGAGCCTCGGAGTCGAACACCTCGACGACGGCATCCTCGAGGCCAACAACCGGGCGCACCGCTCCGCCGAGGTGTACCGGGCGTACGGGGAAGCCCGGGAAGCGGGGTTCCCCCAGATCAACCTCGACCTGATCGCCGGGATGGCCGGCGACCGGGAGTCGACCTGGCGGCTCGCGGTCGAAGAGACCATCCGCCTCGCCCCGGACGCGGTGACGATCTACCAGATGGAGTCGCCCCGGAACACGACGTTCGCAAAGCAGATGCGCGAGGGGTCGGGAACGCCGGCCCTGCCGGGCTGGCGGGTCAAGCGGGAATGGACCTCGTGGGCCTTCGGCGCGCTCCGACAGGCGGGATACACGCGGTCGAGCGCCTACACCGCCGTGCGCGACCCCGCCCGCGCGCGCTTCGTTTACCGGGACGCCCTCTGGCACGGCGCCGACATGCTCGCGCTCGGCGTCTCCTCCTTCGGTCACGCCGACGGGTGGCACTACCAGAACGAGGCTGCGATCGGCCCCTATCTGGAGAAGGTGCAGGGGGGCGGGTTCGCGGCGAGCCGCGCCCTCAGGATCTCGCCCGAGGAAGCGATGATCCGCCAGTTTGTACTGCAGCTGAAGACGGGCGCGGTGCAGCGCTCGTGGTTCCGGAAGGCGTTTTCCTGCGACATCCTGGACCGGTTCGCGGACGGGCTCGCCCTCATGGAGGAGCACGGCCTCGCCCGGATCACGGAAGAAGGCCCGCGTCTCACCGAAGCCGGCTACCTGCGCGTGGACCGGGTGATCCCGGTGTTCTTCCTCCCCGAACACCGCGACATCCCCTATGCCTGAGGCGCCGCTCCCGCGCGCATGCGACGCGCTGGTGATCGGCGGAGGCCCGGCGGGGGCCGCCGCGGCAGCGGTGCTGGCGGGCGCCGGCAGGAAGACGGTCGTCCTGGAGAAACGGACTTTCCCCCGCTACTCGGTGGGAGAGTCACTGCTTCCGGCGTGCTTCCATCCGCTGCGGCGGATCGGGGCTCTCGACGCGGTCCGGAAGGCAGCCTTCGTCAGCAAACACAGCGTCCAGTTCGCCTCCGTGGAGGGGCGGGTGTCGAGGCCCTTCTACTTCTTCGAGCATCTCGACGACGAATCGGCCACCACCTGGCAGGTGCATCGGGCCGACTTCGACCGGATCCTGCTCAACAACGCCTCGGAGCAGGGCGCCCGCGTCCGGACCGGGGCGCGCGTCACCCGACTCGTCCTGGAGCACGACGCCGTGGCGGGCGCCCGTTATCGGTCCGGGGACCTGGAGGGAACCGTGCGCGCCCCGATCACCCTCGACTGCACCGGACGGGACGCGGTCGCGGCGCGCGCCTTCGGGTGGCGCGTCGTGGACCCGGTGCTCCGGAAGGTCTCCATGTGGTCATACTTCCGGGACGCGCGCCGCGATCCCGGCCTCGACGCCGGCGCCACGACGATCGCGATGCTCCCGGGGAAGGGGTGGCTCTGGAACATCCCCCTCGCCGGCGGCGAAACGAGCGTCGGGGTGACCGCCGAGCCAGCGTACCTCTATCGGGACGGCAGGGATCCGGACCGGATCTTCGAGCGGGAGCTCGGGAACAACGGCTGGATCCGGGACCACCTCGAAGGCGCCCGGCAGGTCCAGCCGGTCCGGGTCACCGGCGACTACTCCTATCGGTCCCGCCACGCCGCCCGGGACGGGCTCGCGCTCGCCGGGGACGCCTTCGCCTTTCTCGACCCGGTGTTCTCGTCCGGGGTGTTCCTCGCTCTGTGGAGCGGGGAAGCGCTGGGGCAGGCCGCGCTCGCCGCGCTGGACGCCGGCGACGTGCGAGCGGAACGGTTCACGCCCTACGCCCGCCGCCTCCGCGCGGGCATTGAAGCGATACGGAAACTGGTGTATGCGTTCTATGACCCCGGTTTCCGCTTCGCCGACCTGCTCGGGCGCCGTCCGGATCTTCGGAGGGACCTGACGGACTGCCTCGTGGGCAACCTCTTCCGGGACTTTTCCCGACTCCACCGGGCGCTCGCCGAACTGGCGGCGATACCGGACGACCTGGAACAGGGCCTGCCCCTCCCGGCGGCTCCGGCTCCCGCATGAGCGCCTTCCATCCGATGCCGCGGCGCGAGCGGGCGGCGCTGATCGGTCTTCTCGCCTTCTCGACGGTCGCCTTCCTTCCCGTCGTGGGGACGCTGACGATCCTCGGGGTGTCCCTCTTCGGCTGGTTCATGGCGGCGCTGCTGCTGGGCTCGCCCGCTCTGCTGCTGCTCCTCGTGTCTTCGGAGCGGCGCTCCAGAGCGGCGCCTTCCGCGAAGGCCGACCCGAACGATGGGGGCCGCGCCGCATGATCGAGCGCTGGCTGGTCCTTGCCTACCTCCTGATCTGCGTGGCCGTCGGCGCGCTGGCCACCCGCCGGGTGCTCGGATCGGCCGACGAGTACTGGGTGGCCGGACGGAGCGTCGGCACCTGGGTCAACGCGCTCGCGATCATGGCGAGCCTCGCGAGCGGCGGCTCGCTGGTGGGCGTGCTGGGGCTCGCCTACCGGGACGGCATCCCCGCGACGCTGGCGCTGTTCGCCGGAGCGGTGGTCGGATTCCCGCTCGCCACGATCCTGGTGGCGGCGCCGCTCCGCCGGCTGGCGAAATTCACGATCACCGACTTCCTCGTCTTCCGCTACCCCCACGCGGTCGTGCGGCGGCTGACGCCGCTGCTCATCGTCGTCTCGCTGACCGTCTACATGGTCGCGCAGATGAAGGCGGCAGGCATCACCGCCGAGGCGCTCCTCGGCGTGCAGTACGAGACCGCCATCACCGTCGCGACCGTCGTGTTCGTGCTCTATGTCTCCTTCGGCGGCATGGTCGCGGTCACCGTGACCGACGTCATGCAGGGGGCGCTGCTCTTCCTGCTCATGGGGGCGACGGCCGTGACGCTTGCGGTCTCCTACGGGTCCCCCTTCGGGGCCCTGGCCGAAGCCACCGCGGCCGCGCCGGCGTTCGGAAGGCTGCCGGGTGGAGGGTCCGGGTACCTCGACTACTTCGTGATCTGGGCTTCGGCGATTCCCGTCATACCCCACATCGTGATGCGGGTTTCCACCGCGAGGGACCCCCGGAGCGCCCGGCTGGCGCTGAACCTGGCCACGGTCGGCTACGGGGTGATGATCCTCGCGGCGATCCTGCTGATCGCGCCGGTGGGGGTGCTCGAATTTCCCGGTCTGACCGATCCGGACGCGGTGTTCCTGGAGATCGTCGGGGGACACTTCCCGGCTTGGCTCCGGGGACTCGCCGTGGCCGCCGTCCTGGCCGCGGTCATGTCGACCACGGACGCGTTCCTGCTCGCCGTCAGCTCGGCGGTCGCCCATGACCTGCTGGGCGATTTCCTCGCCCGTCGCAGCCCACGCGCACAGGCCGCGGCGCGCCTGGTGGCCACCTGGCTCGTCGGGTCGGCGGCGCTGATCTGGGCGTGGTCGCCGCCGGAGCTGCTCACCCGCTTCTACACCGCGGGGGTGGGCCTCCTTTCCGCGGGGCTCTTCGTCCCGGTGGTCTTCGGGATC
This sequence comes from Vicinamibacteraceae bacterium, assembly GCA_012271265.1. GTDB lineage: Bacteria > Acidobacteriota > Vicinamibacteria > Marinacidobacterales > Marinacidobacteraceae > JAAXGQ01. The sequence continues at coordinate 5,718 of JAAXGQ010000101.1, read as the reverse complement.
TGGTGGCGGCGAGCGAACCTGGCCGGGGGCGTCCTGGCGCTGGTGACCGGCGCCGGCGTCTATACCCTCGTTCTTGTCACGGGGCCGTGGTTCGGGCTCGGCCCCATTCTCGTCGCCCTGCCGCTGAGCCTCGCCGCCATGCTGATCGGGGGAACATGGGGACGCCCGGATCCGGAGTCCCGCAGCGCAGCCGTCGCGCGGCTCCACCGGGAACTCTGAACCGGCTCCACCCTTCCCCGGGTCCCGGATGCCAACCCTGGGCAGCGTCGTGCTGCTCGCCTACGCGGCGATCCTCATCGGGGTGGCGTGGTCTTCCCGGCGCCGGATCCGAAACGTCAGCGACTACCTCGTCGCCGGACGCCGGCTGGGCGTCCCGCTTGCCAGCGCCGGCCTTCTCGCCACCTGGTTCGGCGCCGGAACCCTGCTCGCCGCCGCCGACGAAGTGCGCGCCGAGGGGCTCCGCGCGGCCGCGCTCGAACCGATCGGTCCCGGGATCTGCCTGCTGCTCGTCGGACTCTTCTACGCCGGCCCCCTCCGCCGCGCCCGTCTGCTGACGCTCTGCGACTACTTCGGGCGCCGCTTCGGGAGGCGGGCGGAGTGGCTTTCGGCGGCCATCATGGTTCCCAGCTTCTTCGGTTGGATCGCCGCCCAGTTCACCGTTCTGGCGGCGCTCCTGGCCGAAGCCTTCGGATTCTCTCTGGCGGCCGGTCTGCTCTGCGGTGCGGTCTTCGCGGTCGCGTACACGATGATCGGGGGCATGTGGTCCGTGACGCTGACCGATGCCGCGCAACTGGTCGTGGTGGCCGCGGGTCTTGCTGCGATGGGCGTCGCGGCCCTGACCGCGCTCGGGGACGGCGCCTGGATCCCGGGAGCCTTGCGGCTCGGGGGGGAGACGCCCTCCGAGGTCCTCGCCTTCATCCCCGCCGAAGGAGCCGAACGGTTTGCCTGGGTCGGGCTTCTGCTGGCCGGGGCGCTCGGCAACATCCCCGGGCAGGACGTGATGCAGCGGGTGCTGGCGGCGCGGACGGCCGCAGTCGCCCGACGCGCCTGCCTCATCGCCGGAGCGGCGTATCTCGCTCTCGGAGCCGTCCCGCTCACGCTCGGCCTCGCGGCGCGGCTTCTCCTTCCCGGAGTGGAGACGGACGTTTTTCCGGCGCTCGCGGGCGTCCTCTTCAGTCCCCTCGCCACGCTCGGCATCACCCTGGTCATCGTCTCCGCCCTCCTCTCGACGGCCGACAGCGCCCTCATGTCGGCGGCATCGGTACTCTCCCGAAACCTCCTCCGCCACCGCCTTCCACGCGTCGACCCGCTGCGCCTGAGCCGCCTCGCGGTGCTTCTTGTCGGCGCCGCAAGCCTCCTGCTCGCGCTGGGCGGGGCCTCCGCCTACACCCTGCTCGAGGCCGCCTACGAACTCACGCTGGTGGGCCTCTTCGTGCCGCTCACGCTGGGACTGTTCTGGCGCGGGGGCGGCCCACGGGCCGGGATCGCAGCCATGGCTGTCGGAACCCTGCTCTGGGCTGGCCACCAGGCTCTCGGCTGGGAAACCTTCGCCGCGCCGCTTGGCGGGGAGTTCCCGAGCGCCGTCGGGATGACCCTGGCGAGCGCCGCCGCCTACCTGGCCGGGGCGCGATTCGACGCGCCGGGACGTTCCGACCGAGCGAGAATGCGGGCGTGAACGAACGAACCTCCCGGAACCGGGCGCGCGAGCGGGCGGAGGAACTCCGCCGGCGGGCGGCGGCACTCGAGCCGGATGCGGACGGGCGGGCGGAACTCACCCGGAAGACCGTGGGGCACGTGGAGGCCTTCCTGGAGGCGCTCCGGGATGGACCCGGGTGGGTCCCGCCCACCGGATCCCCCCGGATCGAAGCCCTCGACTTCGACGGGGAGGGGCGCTCCATCGACCAACTGCTGGAACTGGTGCGGACGGAAGTGGAAGGGCAGGGCCTGAATCCGGCCTCACCCCGCGACCTTGCCTGGGTGCCCGGTGGCGGCGTCTACGCCAGTGCGCTCGGGGACCTGGTAGCCGCGGTGGGAAACTGTTTCGCCGGGTACTACCCCTCGAACCCCGGGGCGGCTCTCCTCGAGAACCGGCTGGCGGAATGGATCGCCGCCGTCGTCGGGTACCCGAGGGAGACATCGGGAGGAACCCTCACCTCGGGTGGCAGCATCGGGGCGCTGACCGCGGTCGCCGCCGCCCGCGACGCGAAGGGCCTCACCGCCGCGGTGTTTCGGAAGACCGTGGTCTATGCGACCGACCAGCAGCACTACTCGGTGCGGAAGGCGGTGCACATCGCGGGGCTGGCGGAGGCCGTCTTCCGCCGGATCCCGGTGGACGCCGCCTACCGGATGGACGCCGCCGCCCTCGCGGCCCAGGTGGCCCGGGACCGGCGCGAGGGGCTTCGCCCCTGGCTTGTCATCACCTCGGCCGGGACAACGAACACCGGAGCCATCGACCCGCTCGCTTCGGTTTCCGACATTTCCCGCCGCGAGGGGCTCTGGCACCACGTGGACGCGGCCTACGGCGGGTTCTTTCGCCTGGTTCCGGCGCGGCGCCGGCTCTTCGACGGGATCGAGACCTCGGATTCGGCGGTGCTCGACCCGCACAAGAGCCTTTTCCTGCCCTACGGGGTGGGCGCGGTGGTGCTGCGCGAGGCGAAGCACCTCGATGTCTTCCGGTTCCGCGCCCCCTACCTGGTCGACGCCCCCCAGGCCGAGCCGTCTCCGTCCGAACGCTCCGTCGAGCTCACCCGGCACTTCCGCGCCATGCGGATGTTCTTCCCTCTCTTCCTCTACGGCGTCGCCCCGTTCGTGGCGGCCCTGGAGGAGAAGTGGCGGCTTGCCCAGGTTCTGCAGGCGGAGCTCGATACCTGGCCCGAGATCGAGACCGGGCCTCCGCCGCAACTGTCGACGGTCTGTTTCCGGGTGCGCCGGCCCGGCCTCACGCCGGAGGAAACGGACCGCGTGAACCGGGAGCTGCTGGGCGCCTTCGAAGCCTCGGGCCGCTTCTTCGTCACCGCGACGATCCTCGCCGGACAGTTCTGGCTGCGCCCCTCCATCGGTGTCTTCCGCACCCACGCCGAACACATCGACGAGTTCCTTGACCGGCTGCGGCGGGTGATCCGGAGCTCCTGATCCGCCCTCCTCCTGCGCCTGGGCGGACGCGCTGCGAGCACGAGCCCTGCGGCCGCGCGGGGGGACGAATCTCGGGAATCGGCCCGTCGACCGGACCCCTCGCAGACGGCGGCGATAATCGGCGGTGGCCGGGGCCAGGCGCGTCCCGCCCGAATCCCATGCGCACCCTGAACCACCCTCTCGCCGCCATATGCGCGCTCGTGCTCGCCCCGGCCCTCGGCGCCGCGGCCCACTCTCCCGCCCAGGCGCCCGAAGCCCTGGAACTCGGGCATCTCTACGGTGCGGATGCCCTGGAGTTCTCGCCGCCGCTGCCCGCGGTCCGCTGGCTCCCCGGAGGCGAGCGCTATCTGGCGGGAACGGGGGAAGGCGCCGAAAGGACCTGGAACGTGGTGGCCGCGGCAACCGGCGAAGAGCGTCCCCTGTACGCGGCCGGGGCGGTGGCCGGCACGCTGGCCGCATCGCTCGGGATGACGGAGGAGGAAGCGGCCGCCGCGGCCCGTCCATCGCGGCTCGCCCTTTCCCCGGACGGGGGGCGACTCCTCCTCAACCTGGCCTCGGACCTCTTCATCTGGGATGTGGCCGGCGCCGGGCTGCGGCGCCTGACCCGCACGCCGGAACCCGAGGAGCTGGGGCGCTTCTCACCCGGAGGCGACCGGGTTGCCTTCGTGCGTGGCAACGACCTTCACGTGGTCGACCTCGATGGGGCCGAGCTGCGGCTGACCACCGGTGGCGGGCCGAACCTGCTGCACGGCAAGCTGGACTGGGTCTATCAGGAAGAGATCTACGGACGGGGCAACTTCCTGGCCCACTGGTGGAGCCCGGACGGCAGCCGCATCGCCTTTCTCCAGAGCGACGAGAGCCGCGTGCCCCGATTCACCGTCGTCGACCACCTGCCCCTCCATCTCGACCTCGAGACCTACCCCTATCCGAAGGCCGGTGATCCGAATCCGACGGTGCGCCTGGGGGTGGTCCCGGCCTCAGGCGGCGCGACCGTCTGGATCGACCCGGGGATGTACGGGAACGCGGAGACGCTCCTCGTGAACGTGGCGTTCTCACCCGCCGGCGAACTCTGGTACCAGATCCAGGACCGCACCCAGACCTTTCTCGACCTCCATCGGGCCGACCCGATCAGCGGCGCCACCCGGCGGGTGCTCCGCGAGGCCGAGGGCCCGTGGGTCAATGAAAACGGTCCGCCCGTCTTCCTCTCACCCGAAGGCGGCGGAGGCTTCCTCTGGTTCAGCGAGCGGAGCGGGTTCCGCCACCTCTACCGGTACGACGCTGCCGGCGCGCTCGCCGCGCAACTGACCGACGGGGAGTTCGAGGTTCGCCGGCTGCACGCCGTGGACGAGGCGGCCGGCGTCGCGTTTGCCGCCGGGACGCTGCGCTCTTCGCTGGGCTCCGACCTCTTCCGCGTGCCGCTCGACGGCTCGGGCCCGAAGCTGTTGGTCGAAGAGCCGGGAACTCACCAGGGCGTCTTCCCGGAGCGCGGACCGGTGACCCACTTCGTCGCGGTGTCCCACGACCTCCTGAGTCCGCCCCGGATGACCCTCCGCCGCGCGGCGGACGGTGTTCCAGTGAGGGAACTGGGCGGCGGCGACGTACCCGCCCTGGCGCGCTTCGAAGTCAGCGAACCGGAACTCCTTCAGGTTCCGGCGTCGGACGGCGTCCTGCTGGAAGCGATGCTGGTCCGTCCGCCCGACTTCCGCGCGGACCGCGAGTACCCGGCGTGGGTTCACGTCTACGGCGGTCCCCACGCCCCGCAGGTCAGGAACGCCTGGCGCGGCGTCCAGATGATGTGGTTTCACTACCTGGCCCGCCACGGCATCGTGGTGTTCGTCGTGGACAACCGGATTGCGTCGGGGAAGGGGGTGGAGTCCGCCTGGCCGGTGCACGGGAACTTCGGAGAGCAGGAACTGGCCGACCTGGCGGATGCGGTGCAGTGGCTCGGGGCCCGGGACTTCGTGGACAGCTCGAGAATCGGCATCGACGGCTGGAGCTTCGGGGGAACCATGACGCTGGTTGCGCTGACCCGTTCCCGCCTGTTTCGGGCCGGAATCGCGGGAGGCAGCGTGGTGGACTGGCGCGATTACGACTCGATCTACACCGAGCGCTACATGAGCACGCCCCACGAAAACCCCGCCGGCTACGAGCGAAGCTCCGTGCGGCGGTCGGCCGCCGATCTCCACGGCGAACTGCTGCTGATTCACGGAACCATGGACGACAACGTCCACATGCAGAACACCCTGCAGTTCGCCTGGGACCTGCAGAAGGCGGGGAAGCCCTTCGAACTCATGCTCTACCCGAAGTCCCGTCACGGAGTCCGGGACCCCGACCAGGCACTCCACCTCCGCGAGACGATGGCGCGGTTCATCTTCAGGACACTCAACCCCTAGTCCTGGAGCGCCGGCGCAGCGCAGGCCGGCGAGGACGCCGGCGCTCCATGGGGCGACGCTCCCTGCGGCACGCCGCACAAGCGCTCGTCCTGGAGCGCCACCGTCCGCATGGAGCGCCGGCGTCCGCGCCGGCCCACGGTCCGTCGCTACCGCGGCACACGGACGGCACGAGACTCCCCACGGGAGCGCCGGC
>JAAXGQ010000100.1 GCA_012271265.1 Vicinamibacteraceae bacterium | reverse complement strand
GTCCAGCGCAGGCCGGCGAGGACGCCGGCGCTCCAGGGGGCCGGCGCTCCAGGGGGACGGCGCTCTATGGGGGCGGTGTTGGCAGGAGACTGGCTGAGGGGCCGGCGGTGCGGCGTAGGCCGGCGAGGACGCCGGCGCTCCAGGGGGACGGCGCTCTATGGGGGCGGTGTTGGCAGGAGACTGGCTGAGGGACCGACGGTGCGGCGCAGGCCGGCGAGGACGCCGGCGCTCCATGGGGACGGCGCTCCATGAGGGCGGCGCGAGCGGCAGGAGGCTGCCTGAGGGAGCGAAGGGCGGCGTAGGCCGGCGAGGACGCCGGCGCTCCAGGGGGCCGGCGCTCCATGAGGGCGGCGCGGTCGGCAGGGGCTGCCTGAGGGAGCGAAGGGCGGCGTAGGCCGGCGAGGACGCCGGCGCTCCAGGGGGCCGGCGCTCCATGAGGGCGGCGCGAGCGGCAGGAGGCTGCCTGAGGGAGCGAAGGGCGGCGTAGGCCGGCGGGGACGCCGGCGCTCCAGGGGGACGGCGCTCCATGAGGGCGGCGCTCCATGGGGGCGGTGTTGGCAGGAGACTGGCTGAGGGGCTGACGGTGCAGCGCAGGCCGGCGGGGACGCTGGCCCTCCAGGGGCGGCGGGGACGCCGGCGCTCCAGGGGCAGCGAGGACGCCGGCGCTCCATGGGGCCGCCGCTGCAGGGGGGCCGGGCTCAGCCGTTCCAGAGGACGAAGAAGATGATCAGCGCGGTGACGAAGGCGTAGATGACGAGGGACTCGATCAGCACCAGTCCGAGCAGGAGGGAAAAGCGGATCTGCGGCGCGGCGCCGGGGTTCCGGGCCAGGCTCTCGCAGGCGCCGAGGACGGCGCGGGACTGGGCGAGCGCGCCGAGCCCGGCGGCGATGGCGATGGCGCCGGCGCCGGCGAACAGCGCCGCCCGACTGACGCCCGGATCCCAGGTGGTCTGGGCGAGCGCCGGGGAAGCGACCGCCAGGGCGAAAGCGACGAAAAGGAAGGTGCGAACGTTCCGGGACATGGGAATCACTCCTTGAATCAGGGGGAAGGGATCAGTGTTCCTCTGCGGCGACCGCGCCGCCAAGGTAGATAACGGTGAGCATCGTGAAGACGAACGCCTGCAGCGTGCTGCCGAAGACGCCGAAGGCCATCATCGGCAGCGGCACCACGAAGGGCACGAGGAACGTGAGCACGATGACCACCAGTTCCTCGCCGAAGATGTTTCCGAAGAGACGGACCGACAGGGAGAGGATCCGGCTCAGGTGGCTGATGGCCTCGACCGGGAGCATCACCACCGCGAGGTAGGGGCTGGGGCCGAGGAAGTGGGCGAAGTACTTCCTTGCGCCCTGCGCCCGGATGCCCTGCCAGTTGTAGTAGAGAAACGCCACCAGGGCGCATCCCACGGGCATGTTGATGCTCACCGTGGGGGATGAGAACCAGGGGACCAGCCCGAGCAGGTTGCTCACCCAGATGAAGAGCGCGAGGGTGCCGACCAGGCCGAGGAAGGACCGTCCCTTCGGCCCCACGTTCTCGCGGAGCAGGGAGAGCAGACCGCCGACGATCGCCTCGAGCACGAGCTGGAGGCGGCCGGGGTTGCCGACCGAGATCCGCCGCCGGAACCAGACCGAGAAACCCGACAGGAAGAGCGCCGCGAAGACCGCCATGACGATGTGGTCCGGGGGGTGGACGTGGAACCACGCCTCGATCAGGTGGGAGATCCAGGAGAGGTGATGGATTTCCATGATCGCGGCAGGGGTCCGGCCGGGCGCGGCCGGAGTGAATCGGGGCTTCGGTTGGCTCGGGTCTGATCAGTCCCGGCGCGGCTTTCGAATCGGGGAGGGAGTGGAGGAGGGCGGCGGAGAGGATGTGGGGGCGGCCCCGGCGTCGGAACCGGCCGGAGAGGTGACCCCGGAAGGGCTGTGGAAGATCCCGACTCCGCTGTTCCTCAACTCCAGGACGACCGCTAGAAGCGGCGCCGCCAAGCCGCACACAACGCCGATCCACTCGGCCTTCAGGACCGCAATTATCGCGAACAGGGCAGCCCCGAGCAAGAGATAGCGGACGCCGCTGAGACCGGCGGCAATCAGGGCGGAACCGGGGGACTGCCCGTCGCGGAACCCGTCCACCATCCTCCGGAGGACGAGCAGATTGCCGAACGAGACCGCCGCCCCGCCCAGCACGGAAAGGCCGATCGCCGGGGAGAACGCGAGGCCGATCAGGGCGGCGCCGACCCCGCAGGCGGCGGCGCGCCGGACGACGCGGCGGGCGGGCCGTTCCGGCGCCGACGCCCCGCTCATTCCGCCGGGGTCTCCTCCCGGGCGACGGCCGCGGCCGAGCGGAGCACGTTCCTCAGGCCGGCGGCGATGCCGACGGCAAGTCCCGCGAGGAACAGCCAGGGCGCCGTCCCCAGCCGATCGTCGAGGAACCAGCCGAGGGCGGCGCCGATGACGATCGCGATGGGGATCGAGAAGCCAAGGCTCAGCAGGTCCAGGAAGCGGGCCCGGGGCGGGACCGCCGGCGGATCCGGAATCGGGGGAAGAGCCTCAGTCGTTCGCGGCCGGGACCGGCGCCCCGGGCGGCGCGGGGGAGGCCGGCCCGGCCGGGAGCATCCCCTCCGGCTCGGGGGAGGGGGCCGGCCCGGCGGGAATCGCCAGCCTGGCAGGCATCGTCAGCCCGGCGGGAATCGTCGGCTCCGCGGGGGACAGCAGCTCCGCCTCCGCGGTGGCTCCCGACTCCGGCGCGAGGCGCTCCACGATGGCCTGGACCGGAACCTCGAGCCGGTCGAGGAACGGCTTCGGGTAGACCCCGATGAATATGCAGAGGACGACGATCGGAACCAGCGTCGCGTTCTCGCGGCTGGTCAGGTCGGCGAGGCCCCGGTTCTCCTCCTTGTCCAGCTTCCCGAACATGAGGCGCTGGTAGAGCCAGAGGAGGTACGCCGCGCCGAGCACGATCCCGGAGACGGCGAAGGCCGCGTAGACCCAGTCCACCTGGAAGATTCCCTGGAGGATCAGGAACTCCCCGATGAAGCCGTTCAGCATCGGCAGCCCCATCGAGGCGAGGGCGATGATGAGGAAGAGCGCCGCGTACTTCGGCACCACCTTCGCGATCCCGCCGTAGTCTCCGATCATGCGGGTGTGGCGCTGCTCGTACATGATGCCGACGAGCAGGAAGAGTCCCCCGGTCGAGAGACCGTGGTTGATCATCTGGAGGATGCCACCCTCGAGGCCGAGGTTGTTCAGGGCGAAGATGCCCAGCATCACGAAGCCGAGGTGGCTCACCGAGCTGTAGGCGACGAGGCTCTTCCAGTCCTTCTGGACCAGCGCCACCAGGGCGCCGTAGATGATCCCGATGATGGCCAGGGTGGCGACCCACCACACCGCTTCCCGGCTGGCCTCCGGCAGCAGCGGGATGGAGAAGCGGACGAAGCCGTAGGTGCCCATCTTCAGCAGCACTCCGGCCAGGATCACCGAACCGGCGGTGGGCGCTTCCACGTGGGCGTCCGGGAGCCAGGTGTGGAAGGGGAACATCGGGACCTTGATCGCGAACCCGATGAAGAAAGCCAGGAACACCCAGAACTGCAGTCCGGAACCGTAGGAGGTCTCCATGAGCCGGATGAGGTTGAAGGTGTACTCGCCGGTGGCGCCGAAGTGGGCGAAGTAGAGGGCCAGGATGCCCAGCAGCATGAGGACACTGCCGACCAGCGTGTAGAGGAAGAACTTGATCGCTGCGTAGAGCTTTCGCGGCCCTCCCCAGACGCCGATGAGGAAGTACATCGGGACCAGCATGACTTCCCAGAACACGTAGAACAGGAAGAAGTCGAGGGCGACGAAGACGCCGAGCATCCCGGTCTGGAGCAGCAGCAGGAAGACGTAGTACTGCTTCACCCGCTCGGTGATGGCGCGCCAGGAGGAGAGAATCGCGATGAAGCCCAGCAGGGTGGTCATCAGGATCAGCAACAGGCTGATGCCGTCGATCGCGATGTTGTATTCGACGCCGATGCTGGGGATCCAGGCGAGGCGCTCGCCGAACTGGAACTGCGGTCCGCCGGCGTCGAACCCGATCCAGAGCGGGAGGGAGATCAGGAAGCCGATCAGGCCGGCCGCGTTCGCGAGCCACTTGATCCGCATCGTCTCCGTCTTCTTGACGAAGAACAGAATGCACAGCGCCGCGAGCGCCGGGAAGAAGACGACCAGCGACAGGATCGGGAAGTTGAAGGGGTTGTTCTCGAACATCAGGCGTCGTGGTCAGCCGCTGGTCGGGGGCCGGAGGTTTCCGGACGGGTTGGGAGCCGCATCCGGCGCGTTGGCGTCACGGATCAGCCCCAGAGGTAGATGGCGCCGGCGAGCAGGACGAGCGCGACGAACATCAGGAAGGCGTAATTCTGGAAGAGGCCGGACTGGAGACGGCGGAAGCGCGCCGAGGCGGCCTGCAGGATTTCGGCGACCAGGTTGACGGCCCGGTCGACGAGGTGCTGGTCGCTCAGATCGGAGAGGTCGCCGGAGAGCCGGGTCAGCGACGCGGAGCCGTTGACCGTTCCGTCCACCACCCGCTGGTCGAACCGGTAGAGGCCCCTGGCGCCGCGAAGGGTCCCGGCGACGGCGGTCGCGTCGTAGGCCTCGTCCACGTAGTACTTGTTCAGCAGGACGCGGTAGAGGCGGCTCCCGGCGAGCGCCGCGTCCCGGGTGGGTCCGGTCCAGTAGCGGCGGTACGCGAACAGGATCCCGGCCACCGCCAGCGCCACGGAGAGTCCCATCAGGGCGTACTCGACGGCGTAGGACTCGTGGTGGATCGGGGGCGGCCCGTGCCCCCCGGCGAAGATGGCGGGCTCCAGGAAGTGCTCGATGCGGTTCGCGCCGCCGAGCGCCGCGGGAACTCCCACGAAGCCCGCGACTACCGATCCGGCGGCGAGGATCACCAGCGGGATCGTCATCGAGGGGACGGACTCGTGGAGGTGCTTCTCCATCGCCGCGCCGCCCCGGAAGTCGCCCCAGAAGGTCATGATGACCTGCCGGCTCATGTAGAAGGCGGTCATCGCCGCGGCCGCGGCGGCGAGCGCCCAGAGCGCGGTGTGGCCGTGGTCGAAGGTCTTCCAGAGGATCTCGTCCTTGCTGAAGAACCCGGCCAGCGGCGGGATGCCGGCGATCGCGACGGTGGCGATCATGAAGGTCCAGGCGGTCCGGGGCATGACGCGAACGAGCCCGCCCATGTTCCGCATGTCCTGCATCTCGGTGTAGTGCCGGTGGCCGCCGGAGGCGTGCTCGGCGTGCTCCATCGCGTGGATGACGCTGCCGGATCCGAGGAAGAGGCAGGCCTTGAAGAAGGCGTGGGTCATCAGGTGGAAGATCGCCGCCGCGAAGGCTCCCACGCCGGCGCCGAGGAACATGTAGCCGAGCTGGGAGACGGTGGAGTAGGCGAGGACCTTCTTGATGTCGGTCTGGAAGAGCGCGATCGAGGCTGCGAAGATCGCTGTCAGGGCCCCGACGGTGGCGACCAGCGCCATCGCCGCGGGGGCGTGGGAGAAGAGAACTCCCGTCCGCGCCACCATGTACACGCCGGCGGTCACCATCGTCGCTGCGTGGATCAGGGCGGAGACGGGGGTCGGGCCCTCCATCGCGTCCGGAAGCCAGACGTAGAGGGGGATCTGGGCGGACTTGCCGGCGGCGCCCACGAAGAGGAGCACGCCGATCGCGGTGAGGACGCCGCCGGTCGCGCCGGAGGCGGAGATTTCGCCCATCACCCCGTAGAAGTCGAGGGTGCCGAAGGTGACGAAGGTGAGCATCACCGCGAGGATGAAGCCCGCGTCGCCGATCCGGTTGACGATGAACGCCTTCTTCCCCGCCTGGGCCGCGGCCGGGCGCTGGAACCAGAACCCGATGAGCAGGTAGGAGCAGAGGCCCACCCCTTCCCAGCCGATGAACATGAGCAGCATGTTCGCCCCGAGAACCAGGTTCAGCATGAAGAAGGTGAAGAGGTTCAGGTAGGCGAAGAACCGGGTGAACCCGGCGTCGTGGCTCATGTAGCCGACGGAGTAGATGTGGATCAGGAGCCCGATGCCGGTGACGACCAGGGTCATCACCATCGAGAGCGAATCGAGCCGGTAGGCCCAGTCCACCCCCATCGAGGGGATCCAGCTGAAGAGCGACTGCTCGACGCGGGCCGAGGCGCCGCCGTCGGCGAGGAAGACGGTGAAGAAGAAGCCGAGGGCGAGCAGGAAGGACGCCGCGACCGAGCCGCAGGCGACGAGGCCGCTGAGCCGCTTTCCGAGGCGCTTGCCGAAGAGACCGGTCAGCGCCGCGCCGAGCCCGGGAATGACCGGGATGAGCCAGAGGAGGGAGTTCACGTCAGGTGCGGGGAGTGCGTTCAGCGGGCGGCGGGGAAACCTGCCTCGGAAGTGGGCCGTCCCGACTCGCCGGAAGCGCGCCCCGACAGGCGCCGCGAATCGCTTCGACGCCCAGAACCGGGGCGAAAATTACCGGATTCGCCCGAATCAGTCAACGAAATGTACGGGCCCACGACATTTGGCA
>JAAXGQ010000099.1 GCA_012271265.1 Vicinamibacteraceae bacterium | reverse complement strand
GTCGTGCCGACGAACCGTGGGCCGGGAGCCCCATGCACCACGCCCGCCTGCGGCGGTGGCCGGTGAGGACACCGGCGCTCCAGAACTCCCACAGGCTGCTCAGAGCGAACAGCGAATCAGATCGAGGGCGAGCGCAGCCTCGTCCTCGGTCAGGGAGAGGTTGGGGCGGAGCCGCACCGAGCGCGGGCCGCAGCCGAGGATGAGGAGTCCGTTTTCGTAGGCGCGCCGGAGGAAGGCGTCGCGCGCGGCGCGGTCGGGAAGGTCGAAGGCGCAGATCAGCCCCCGCCCCCGGACGCTCGTCATCCGGCCCCGAGCCTCGTCGGCGAGTTCGTGGAGCCCTCGGAGCAGCACCGCGCCGACGCGCGTCGCCTGCTCCAGGAGTCCCTCTTCATCGATGATCTCGAGGTAGCGGGCGAACCGCACCATGTCCACCAGGTTGCCGCCGAACGTGGAGTTGATGCGGGAAGAGAGGCGGAACACGTTGTCCTCCACCTCGTCGAGGCGCCGGCCGGCGAGCATGCCGCAGACCTGGCTCTTCTTGCCGAAGCACAGGACATCCGGAGCCACGTCGAAGTGCTGGAAGCACCACATCCGACCGGTCATCCCCACCCCGGTCTGCACCTCGTCGAAGATGAGCAGGAACTCGTGCTCGTCCGCGAGACGGCGCAGCCCGGCCAGGAACTCCCCGCGGAAGTGGAAATCGCCACCCTCGCACTGGATCGGTTCGATGATCAGCCCGGCGATGTCGTGAGGATGGGCGGCGACCGCCGCTTCGATCGAGGCCAGCGCCCGCGCCTCGGCCGCCTCGGTCTCCTCGCGCCGCTCCGCCTCGGGAAAGCGGATGTAGGGGTTTTCGACGCGCGGCCAGTCGAACTTCGGGAAGTAGGCCACCTTCATCGGTTCGGTGTTCGTGATGGACAGCGCGTACCCGGTGCGGCCGTGGAACGCGTCGCGGAAGTGGATGATCCGGCTGCCCCGCTCCCTCCGTCCGGCCGCCAGGTTCTTCCGCACCTTCCAGTCGAAGGCCGCCTTCAGGGCGTTTTCGACCGCCACCGCTCCGCCGGCCACGAAGAACGCGTGCGGCAGTTCGGGCGGGATCCCGAGTCGGGAGAAGGTGTCCACGAAGTGGGCCATCTCCACCGTGTAGAAGTCCGAGTTGGACGGGTTGTGAACGGCGACCCGGCCCAGGTGCCGCCGGAACTCGGGGTTGGCGACCCCCGGGTGGTTGTGGCCCACCGTGTTCGTGGAGAAATAGGAGAAGCAGTCGAGAAGATCCCGCCCGCTCCGTGAACAGTGGAGCCATGCCCCATGGCTCCGGTCCAGGTCGAGGACCAGGTCGAGCCCGTCGGTGATGAGATGCCGGCGGAGGACCTCGTGGACCTCCGCCGGCCTTTTCGCCACTTTTTCCGCCAACATCGGCCGAAGGGTACCAATTGGCCAGAGCCTCCGCCCCCGGTTGCGCGCCTACACTTCGGGCGCGTGGGAAACAGGAAGACGGCGCCCGGTTTCGGGCTTCTTCTCGCGTCGTTCTCCATGGCGCTGATCGTCCCGCGGGTCGCAGCCGGCGCGGTCGGTTCCGGGGAAACCGGATTCATGGGTGAGGTCCGGGTGTTCGAGGTCCGGAGGCCCAACTCGGACTTCACCCCGCTTGACGGGCTCCGGTTCCGGCTGGAGACGGACGGTCGCGGCGTCCGGGTGTCCCAGTGGCTCGCCACGCTCGCCCGGCGCATTCCGGAGGCCTATCTCGCCCAGCTGGGCACGTTCGGCCCCTTCCCCCTGGAACCGGCGGGCGCTTCCGGCGCGGTCCGGCGCCGGGGCGGCCGAGGCATCCAGGCGCGCCTGACCCGGGACGCGGATTCCGAGGCGCCGGAGCATGTCTCCGTTTCGCTGACCCTGCTCCGCGGCGACGAGCCGGCCCACGAGTTTCACGCCTCGGATCTCGGGATCCGGGTCGGCGAAACCGTGTTCGTGAGCGGACGGGAGTTCGAGATTCCGGCTAGCGTGTATCTGTCCTGGTTCCGCGAGCCGCCCGACCGGGAGGCGCGGGGCCGGCTCTACGAACGCCTTCGGAATCAGACCATCTTCCTGGTGCTCGGCGTCACGATCCGGGAGGGCGCCGGCCAACCTGCGGCGCCCCGACGGCTCCGGGCACCCGACGATCCCCGACTCCATGACCTGGGGCCCTCGCTGGTCGGGCCTTCGACCGGCCGCGTCACGCTCCGGGCGTCCGTCGCCGAGGACGGCGCCCTCGACGACGTTCAGGTCGTGGAGACCACCTTTCCGGAAGTGATGCCCCGGGTGCTCGGCATCATTCGGGACTGGACCTTCCCTGACGCCTCGGGACAGGCGGTGCTGCTCTCCTTTCCGGTCACCGCCCCGCCTCGGCGGCCCGCCGATCCGGATAGGCGATAATTGTTGCCGCATCACGCATCAACATCAGGAGACGACGCCTTCATGAAGATTTCCGCTCTGTGTACCAAGGCTGTGCTGGGCGCAGCCTGCCTCGCCCTCGCAGCCAGCCCTGCCCTGGCCCAGTCCACCGGACTCGGCACGATCTCGTTCCCGAACTCGGGCAACGAGGCCGCCCAGGCCGACTTCCTCGACGGGGTCCGCCTGCTCCACAGCTTCGAGTGGGAGGATTCCGCCGAGGCGTTCCAGCGTGCTCAGGCCGCCGACCCCGACTTCGCCCTGGCCTATTGGGGCGAGGCGCTGAGCCACACCGGCGGCCACCACTACCCCCCCGGCCAGGACATGTCCGAGGCACGCGCCGCGTTGCTCAAGCTGGGCAAGACCCGCGCCGAGCGGGTGGCCAAGGCGCCCACCGACCGGGAGAAGCGCTACCTCGAGTCCACCCACATCCTCTACGGACCCGGAGATCTGAAGGAACGGAGCGAGGCCTACGAACAGGCGCTCGCCGAACTCTCGGCGCTCTATCCCGACGATCTCGAGGCCGCGGCGTTTCATTCCCTGGCGCTCATGCGCACCAGGGTGCGGGGCGCGGAGAGCCTGCGGGTGGACATGCGCGCGGGCGCCATCGCCCAGTGGGTTTTCCGCGAGAACCCGGATCATCCGGGCGCGGCCCACTACGTGATCCACGCCTTCGACAACCCGGTGCAGGCCCCGCTGGCGCTCTACGCCGCCGAGAAGTACGCGGACATCGCTCCGGCAGCGGTGCATGCGCTCCACATGCCGTCGCACATCTTCCTGCAGCACGGAATGTGGGACCAGGTGCGCAGCCTCAACGACCGCTCCTACCAGGCCTCGGTGGACCGCGCCGAGCGGAAGGGACTCTCGCCGACGCGTTACTCGTACCACGCCCTCTACTGGCTCCTCTACGCCTACTTGCAGGAGGGCCGCTACGAAGAGGGCCAGAAGATGCTCGACGAGTTCGAGGAACTCACCCAGCGCGACGAGATGACCCAGGGAATGAAGGAAACCTGGATGCGCATGGACGCCCTCAACACCGTGGAGACCCGCCGCTGGAAGCCCCAGCCGGTGGATGACCTGGTGGCGCAGCTCGACAGCGATGAACCGCAGGTCGGTCACCGCACCGCGGGAGCGATGCTCTATGCACGTGGAGCGAGCGCCGCGGGGACCGGCGATGCGGATACCGCGATGAAGGCCCACGAGGGACTCAAGAAGATCCACGAGATGCTCGCCAGCGACGAGAACCCGCGCGGCGCCGAACAAGCGCTGGTGATGGCCCACGCCATGGAGGGCCTGATCGCCAGGGCGAAGGGCGACAACGAGGGCGCGATCGAAGGGTTCCGGAAGGCCGTCATGGTGGCGGAGAGCATGGAGCCCCCGTCGGGACCTCCGGGCGAGTCTCCCATCGACGCGCCCATCCAGCCGGCCCACGAGCTGCTCGGGGAGGCGCTTCTCGCCGCCGGTGAAAACGAGGAAGCACTGAGCGTCTTCGAGGTCTCCCTCGAACGCACCGCCAAGCGGCCACACTCGCTCTCCGGGGCCGCCCGGGCGGCCATCGCCGTTGGAGACGAGGACGCCGCGCGGGGCTACTACGAGCAGCTCCTCGCCACGCCGGAGCGCGGACCGGACCTCCCCGGCCTCGCCGACGCCGAGGCGATGGTGGGCGACGCGACCACGATGGGCCAGCAGTAGCTCCGGCGGCGGCGCCATCCGGGCGCCGTCTGCCTCGGCGCCACGAAGGGAGCGGCTCGATCCGGGTCGCTCCCAAGCCCGCGGAGCAGGAGGCGGGGCCCGTGGACCGCTGGCGCGCTCCAGGGAAAGCCGAGGACCTGGAGATCTTCCCGGGCAGCTGCGTGGCGACGTGAGCGGTCGCCCCATGCCCCATCAAAGTCATCGCCCTCGAACTCCGGAACGGGACCACGTCCACGGTTCCCGAGAGGCGGCGCGCCGCCTTTGATGGGCCGCCGCTTCCCCGCACCGACATGATCCGACGCATTCAGGCGCTGAATTTCCGGTGCCTGCAGCACGTGGACGTGGCGCCGGACCATTTCCTCGTTGCCGTCGGGTCGAACGCGAGCGGCAAGAGCGCGCTTTTCGATGTCCTCGCTTTCCTGGGGGACGTGGTGAGGGACGGTCTCGAGCCGGCCGTTCGGCGCAGGACGGCCAACTTCCAGGATCTCGTGTGGGGGCGTCCGCAGCGAGGGCTGCGCTTTGAACTGGCGATCGAGTGCGACATCCCCGAGGAGGCTCGGACGAAGATTCCCGAGAACCGCGGATTCGACCGATTCCGATACGAGATCGCCGTTGAGGAACAGGACGGGACGCTACGGATTGCCAACGAGCGGGGCCTTCTGCAACCAGCGGGGAACGCGCCGATCGGGGGCCGTCGCACGCTCTTTCCCTCGCCGCTTCCGCCAGCCGATTCGATCCTGCGGGGCGGAGGGAGGCACGGCGTTCGAACCATCCTGAGTAAATCCGAGGACGGGCGCACCGGGTTCTATTCCGAAACCGCCCCGAAGGCGGGGAAGGGCTGGAACGTCGCGTTTGCTCTGGGTCCCGGCCGTTCCGCACTCGGGAGCCTCCCCGAAATCCCGGAGAGTTTCCCGGTGGCGACGCATGTCAGGACACTGCTCGCCGATGGGGTGAAGTCTCTGTTCCTGGCGTCGGCGAAAATGCGGAAGGCAAGCCCCCCGCACCTTGGCGCACAGGGTTTTCGGCCGGATGGCGGCAACCTGCCGTGGGTGATCCAGCGTCTCAAGCGGGACGCTCCGGCCCGTTACGACGAGTGGATCCGGCATGTCCGCACCGCGCTGGGCGATCTGCGGGAGGTCCTTGTCCGGGTTCGCGGGGATGACCGGCACGCCTACATCCTTCTCGATTACGACACCGGGGTTCGCGTGCCATCGTGGACGGCGTCGGACGGGACGCTCCGGTTTCTTGCGCTGACTCTCCTCCCCTACCTGCCTTCCGCCGCGGTCTATCTAATTGAGGAACCGGAGAACGGTCTTCATCCCCACGCCCTCGATGCCGTGTACGACGCGCTCTGGTCTGCCCACGGCTCACAGGTGCTCGCGGCGACGCACTCGCCGGCTTTCCTGAAACTGGTGGATCCCGAAGAGACCCTTTGCTTTGCCCGGAACCGCCACGGAGCCACCGACATCGTCCGGGGAACGGAGCACCCGATGCTGAAGGACTGGCAAGGAAGGGCCGACACCGAGTTGTTGTTCGCCCAGGGAGTCATCGGTTGACCCGGCAGTCAGGCGCACAGGATCTCTTCGTGCTGGTCGCGGACGCGGACTGTGCCCAAGCCATGGAGAGCCTACTGACACAACCCTCGCGACTCGGTATCCGGCCCGTTTCGTACGACGTTCAGCGGCACACGGGAAGGGATCCGGGATGCCGCCGCCAAGCCGTACCGTTCCTGCGACCGTTTCAGCGGAGTTACCGCCACGCCATGGTGATCTTCGACCGAAAGGGCTGTGGCGACGACAGCACCCGAGCGCACATCCAGGCGACCGTGCTGGATGAGATTGAGCGAAACGGATGGAGCGGCCGGTCCGCGGTCATCGTCGTCGAGCCGGAGTTGGAAACCTGGTTGTGGACCCACTCGCCGGAAGTGTCCGCTGCGCTCGGATGGGGCGAGGACTTCCGAAAGTTGCGAACGTTTCTCGATGCGTCCGGACTTTGGCCGAAGAGCTCGGCGAAACCCCTGGACCCAAAGAAGACGGCAGCGGTCGCGATTCGTGAGGCTCCGGTGCGGCGGAAGCCGCGACGGTCTACCGCATGGTTCGCCGACCTCGCTCGGCGGATCCCGCTTGACGGCTGCCGGGACCTCGCCTTCCAGGAACTCCTGACCACATTGCGGACCTGGTTTCCGGAACCGCCGGGCGAGCCCCTCTCCCAACGGGACCGCCTCCCCACCCACACCGACGTGGAGACGTTCCCGTCGACCGGTTCGTGACGACCCCGAATCGGTGACCTGAAGTCCGGGTGTCTGGCCGGGGCGTCCTGGTGGCGGAGTTGTGGCGCGGGGTCAGGCGCGGTCGGCGGCCAGGATGGCGCGGCAGAGGAGGTCCGCGCCCCGGGCGCAGTCAGGAGCGGAGGTCCACTCGCCGGGCGCGTGCGAGATTCCGTCGCGGCTCGGAACGAAGATCATCGCGGTCGGGATCCCGTGCCGCGCGGTGTTCTGCGAGTCGTGACCGGCCCGGCTGGCGAGATCGAGAGGGTCCTCCCCGACGGCCGCCGCCTCGCGGCGCAGCAGGTCGCGGAGCCCGGGGTCCATCCACGCCGGAGGCTCCCTCAGGGTGCGCGCGGTGGTGATGCCGCAGCCGGTGTCCCCGGCGAGTCGCGCGGCGCGGCCCCGGATGCGCGCCATGATGTCGTCCACGACCCGATCCTCGAGGTCGCGAAGCTCGATCGGGAAGCGGACCGCGCCCGGGACCACGTTCGCCGCGTCCGGAGAGACTTCAAGCTGGCCGACGTTACCGACCTGATCGCCGGGGAGCGCCCGGATCTCCTGGTGCACCGCCACGATCAGGCGCGCCGCGGTGAGCATGGCGTCCCTGCGGTCGGCCATCGGCGTGGTTCCGGCGTGGTTCTGGAACCCGCTGATCCGGGCCTCGAAGCGGTGGATCCCCACGATGCCTCCCACGATGCCGATCCGTTCGCCGTCGCGGTCCAGATTCGCTCCCTGCTCGATGTGCAGTTCGAACGCGGCGTGGAAATCCCCCGGATCGAGGATCGCGCGATCGAGGGCGCGCGGTTGCAGCCGGTAGCGCTCCATCCAGTCGTGGAGGCTCACGCCGTCCTCATCGACGCGGGACAGCTCCTCCTCCGGAACGCCGCCGGTCGCCGCGCGGCTGCCGAAGAGCCCGTTGCCGAAGTGCGCTCCCTCCTCGTCGCACCAGGCCACCATCTCCAGCGGATGGCGGGTGCGGATCCCCCGGTCGGCGAGCGATCGCATCGTCTCGAGAGCAGCCATCACCCCGAGCGCGCCATCGAAGTGACCGCCGCGGGGCACGGTGTCGAGGTGGGAGCCGAACAGGATCGCCGGCAGGGGTTCGCGCCCTTCCCGCCGGCCGAAGACGTTGCCGGCCGCGTCCGTCCGCACCCGCAGCCCGGCGGCCTCCATGGCGGCGATCAGCCAGCGCCGGGCCAGGAGTTCCGGCTCCGAGAAGGCGATCCGCTGCGCTCCGCCGTCCGGATGGGCCCCGAACCGGGAGAGTTGCGCCAGCGAAGCTGAGAGCCGGGCGCCGTCGATCGCAAGCGGCGCGGCAAGGAACGAGGCCTCGGCTTCAGCGATCGGCCCGGGAAACAAATCGTCCATCCCCGGTGTTATACCCATGGGGCTCTCCGCGCGATCCCGTTCCACGCCAGCAACCTGAGGTTCATCCCATGATCGGCCTGTTCGACCCTCTCTACTTCATCATCCTGGCCCCCGGCATCGCCATCACGATCTGGGCCACGATCAAGGTGAAGAACACCTTCCGCCGCTACAACAACGTGCCGGTCCGCAGCGGGCGTACCGGGCGGCAGGCGGCGGAGCACCTGCTCGCACGGCAGGGCGTGCGGATCCCGGTCGAGGAACACCCCGGCTCCCTTTCCGACCACTACGACCCCCGGGTGCGCGCGCTGCGCCTCTCGCCCGAGGTCTATCACGGGCGCAGCATCGGCGCCGTGGCCGTGGCGGCGCACGAAGTCGGCCATGCCCTCCAGCACCACGCGGAGTACCGGCCGCTCATGATGCGGCAAACCCTGGCCCGGCCGGCCGCCTTCGCGTCGTCGGTCTCCTGGATCGTGCTCTTCGGGGGAATCCTGCTGGGAATGGCGGGCCTGATCGAGGTCGGGATCGCCCTCTTCAGCGTCGTCGTCCTGTTTCAGCTGGTCACGCTTCCCGTCGAACTGAACGCCTCGAAGCGGGCGAAGCGGCTCGTGGTGGATTCCGGTCTGGTCGCCGGCCACGAGCAGGCGGGCGTGTCCCGGGTGCTCACCGCGGCCGCGATGACCTACGTGGCCGGGGCCCTGACCAGCGTGCTCACCCTGGTCTATTACCTCCTCCGCTCCGGCCTCCTCGCCAGCGACGACTGACGGGCGCCGGAAGGGCGGACCGGACCTTCAGCTACCCGCGCCGTCCCGCGCCTGCCGCCACGCGCGCTGATAGATGTCCGCCCGCACATCCAGGTAGCCGGGGTACTCGTTGCGCGCCCGCTCCAGCGCGGTCCGTTGCAGCGACACCGCAGCCACCGGATCCCTCGTCTCGATCAGCACCTCGCCGGACGGACCGGCCACCATGGACGGTCCGCCGATGACCCCCTCAGACCCGGTTTCGGGCCGGTTGACCGAAACGACATAGGCGCAACTCGTGATCGCGTTGGCGCGCAGCACGAGCCGCCAGCGCCGGTAGGTCTCCTCGGGCGTGGCCCGCGGCAGCAGGATCACGTCCGCACCCATCGCGGCGAGCGCGTTGCACCCCTGGGGGCGGTTGGCGTCCGAGCACACCTGGACGCCGATCTCGAATCCGGCCACCGACACCGGCCTCGCCGGCCGGTTGCCGGGCCGGTAGTGGCGCGCCTCCCAGTAGCCCTCCTCGTCCGGCAGGTGGATCTTGCGGTAGCGCAGCAGCGCCTCCCCGCTGGAGTCGAAGAGCACGGCGGTGTTGTGCCGACGGCCGCTCCCCGGGTCGCGCACGATGGCGCCCCCCAGCAGCGACAGCCCGGTCGTGCGCGCGGCCATCGCCATCGCGCGCACCCGGGGCCCGTCCGGAGGCTCGGCGTCCGCGTCGGACGGGGCCCGGCTCACGGGCGCCCAGCGGTTGAGCGGCAATTCCGGCAGGACCGCCAGCTGCGCGCCCCGCGCCCTCGCTTTCGCGAGATGCGACAGCAGCCTCGGCTCGTCCTCCCGGGTCGGGAAGACGTCGGTGATGAGAGCGACGGTGAGGGATTCAGCGCTCACGGAGCTCGTCCACGTCCCGAGCGACGATCCTCGGGAGCCCCCCTTCCGCGAGCCGCCGGTTCAGGCGGGGGAGACGGTCGCTGAGCATCCGCTCGAGGACACCCAGATGCTCCTCCAGTTCCGCCGACAGTTCGTCGAAGACCGCCTGGTAGGCGCCGATGGGCGTGCCGTCGCCACGCTCCAGGTGGCTTCGCAGGCCGGTCAGGCGATCGTTCAGCCGGATGGGGAAGGCGATCTTGTCCTTCGGGCTCTGGTTGCGCAACTGGTAGAGCTCTCCCGCGACCGCCTCGATCCCGGCCGCGAAGCGGGAAACGAGGTCCCTGAGGTCGGGGGCATCGGCCTCCGCGAGGATGGCGTCGGCCTGGGAGCGGAGGTCGCGCGCCAGCAGCACGCCCCCGTTCGCCCGGCTCTCCGCGTCGCGGATCGCCATGGCGAGGTGGAACTGGTCGGTGAAGGCGCCGGGGGGGATGTCGCCGAGTCTCGGATCCGGAAGCACGTCGAAGGCCGTCTCCCGCACCCGGCCGCCTGCGGTGAGTCGCGCCCGGTAGCGTCCCGGCGGCGCCCACGGTCCCACCGCCGGGTTGCCGCCCTCCAGGACGATGCCCTCGAAGGTCGTCGCGCCGGGGTAGCGGAGTCTCCAGCGGGCCCGGTGGGCGCCCGCGGCCACGGTTTCGTCGATGAGGGTGCGGACGTGCGCGCCATCTTCCGCGAGGATCTCGAGTCTCGCGTCTCCGGCCCGGTTCAGCCGGAAGTCGATGACGGCCGGGACGGACCTTCGGATTGCGTCGGCCGGCTGGAAGAGGTGGACGTCGGCGCCGGCGACCTCCGCCTCCAACTGCCGGAGCGACGCGATGTCGTCGAGCACCCAGAACGCACGCCCGTGCGTGCTGATCACGAGGTCGCGCTCCTCGACCGCGAGCCCGGTGACCGGCGTGTCGGGAAGCCCGAAGGACAGGTCGCTCCAGTGCGCGCCGCCATCGAAGGAAACGAACACGCCGTGCTCGGCGCCCGCGTACAGGAGCCCCGCCCGGTGCGGATCCTCCCGCACCACGCGCACGAAGGAGCCATCGGGGATGCCGTCGCTGATCCGGGCCCAGCTCGCCCCGTGATCGTCGGTTCTCCAGACGTACGGCGCCCTGTCGTCCATCTCGTAGCGGACGCCGGCAACGAGCGCGCCCGCGGCGCGGTGCGGCGACACCTCGACGGTCATGACCCGCGTGTCTCGGGGCATGTCGGGGGGCGTCACGTTGCGCCAGGTGGCGCCGTCGTCGCGCGTCAGGTGCACCAGCCCATCGTCCGACCCGGTCCAGATCGTGCCCGGGTCATGTGGCGACGGCGTGATCGCGTACAGCGTTCCGTAGATCTCCGGGCCGTCCTGGTCGAGGACGATGGGGCCGCCGGAGTCGCCGAGCGTTTCCGGGTCGGCGCGGGTGAGGTCCGGGCTCATCCTCTCCCACGACCTCCCCTCGTCGAGCGACCTCCACAGGTGCTGTGATCCGGCGTACAGCGCGTGCGGCGGCTGGGGCCCCACGACGATGGGGTAGGTCCAGTTCCACCGCTCGGGCATGTCGCGCGCGGGTTCGCCCATGACGATGCGCGGCCAGGGCTGGATATCGGTGACCAGGCCGGTCCCCCGGTCGTAGCGGGTGAGGGTGTTGGTCGCTCCCGCGTAGAAGATGTCGGGATCGGCGGGGTGCTGCGCGATGTAGCCCATCTCGCCTCCGCCCACCGCGTACATCCACTCCGCGCCCGGGCTGCGCGGGTCGCGCAGGTGCCACGGCTCGGAGGCCACGCACGCCGTCGAGTTGTCCTGCTGCGCGCCGCAGACGTGATACGGGAAGTCCGAAGTTGTCGTCAGGCGATAGATCTGGGCCGTCGGGTATCGCATCGAGGTCCACGTCCGCCCCCCGTTCACCGTCACCACGCCGCCCCCATCGTTCCCGTTGATCATGCGCCGGGGGTTCTTTGGGTCGATCCACAGGTCGTGATGGTCGGCGTGGGTCTCGGGCACGCTGACGAGGGTCTTGCCGCCATCGGTCGACCGCATGAGCCGGAAGTTGAGGATGTAGAGCGTGTCGCGGTCGACCGGGTCGGCCTCCAGCCGCTGGAAGTAAAAGGCGCGCTGCCAGATGTCGCGGTGGCCGTTGATGAACTCCCAGGTCCGGCCCCCGTCGTCGGACCGGTAGAGCCCGCCCCGCTCGGCTTCGAGGTTGGCCCACACCCGGTTCGGATCCGCGCCGGAGACGGTGACCGTGACCTTGCCGAGCACCCCCTCCGGGAGACCTGGATGGCGCGTGATCTCGCTCCAACTGTCGCCCCCGTCGGTGGACTTGAAGATCCCCGACCCGGGGCCGCCGCTCCACAGGAGCCAGGGCCTGCGGATCACCTGCCACAGCGTCGCGTACAGCACCTTCGGATCGGTCGGATCCATGGCCAGGTCGACGGCCCCCGTGCGTTCGTCGCGGAAAAGCACCCTTTCCCAGGTCCGGCCCCCGTCGGTGGTGCGGTAGACCCCGCGCTCGGGATTGGGCCCGAAGGGATGCCCGAGCGCTGCTACGTACGCCCGGTCGGGGTCGGTGGGATGGATGCGGATGCGTCCGATGGCGTGGGTTTCGGCGAGGCCCAGGTGGCGCCAGTTCGTCCCGCCGTCGTCCGAGCGGTAGACGCCGTCCCCCTGGAGGACGTTGGCGCGCAGCTGGACCTCGCCCATGCCGATGTAGACGATGTCGGGGTCGGATGGCGCCATCGCGACCGCGCCCACCGAGGCGCTGGCCACCTGGCCGTCGGTCACCGGGGTCCAGGTGGCCCCTCCGTCCGTCGTCTTGAAGAGCCCTCCGCCGGTCGCCCCGAAGTAGTACTCGAAAGGTCGCTCGGGATGACCCGCCACCGCGATCGAGCGGCCGCCCCGGTCCGGACCGATCGAGCGCCACTCCATCGAGGGGAGGAGGGAGATGGGGTCCTGGGCGGCGACCGGCGCCGGGTTCGCGGCCAGGAAGACCGCGGCGAGCGGCATTGCGGCCAGCAGGCGGAGCCCGCGCCTCGGCGCGCGAGGGGAGCACGCCTTTGTCTCCGTCATTCCCCGGCCTCCGGCGCCGCGATCACGGGAGCGAGCCGGCGCTCCCGAACAGGCCGGCGAGGACGCCGGCGCTCCATGGGGCCGGCGCTCCATGCGGCCAGCGTTCCATGCGTCAGGGCGCGCCTGTTCTGGAGCGCCGGTGTCCTCACCGGCCACCACCCCCATGGAGCGCCGGCGTCCTCGCCGGCCACCACGCCCATGGAGCGCCGGCGTCCTCGCCGGCCCACGGTCCAGATCGGTACGGCGGCGCGGTCGGCACGCGACTGCCTGAAGGACGTAGAGCGCGGCGCGTAGGCCGGCGAGGACGCCGGCGCTCCATGGGTCTGGCGCTCCAGGGGGCTGGCGCTCCATGCGGCCAGCGTTCCATGCGTCAGGGCGCGCCTGTTCTGGAGCGCCGGTGTCCTCACCGGCCACCACCCCATGGAGCGCCGGCGTCCTCGCCGGCCCACGGTTCATCGGCACGGCGGCGCTGTCGGCACGAGACTGGTGCAGGGACCGACGGTGCGGCGCAGGCCGGCGAGGACGCCGGCGCTCCATGGGGCCGGCGCTCCATGGGGCCGGCGCTGATTCCCCACGGTGGTCAGTTCTTGAGTTCGAGGACGATGACCTCGATGGGGTCGGGGCCCCGGTTCACG